>DCUM01000143.1 GCA_002327255.1 bacterium UBA2214
CCTCCTTGCGGTAGCGGGCGATGAATGGCACCGTATTATCCGCGTCGAGCAATTCCACGGTGCTTTTGACCTGATGCCAGCGCACGTTAAGCTCTTCGGCGATGCGTGTGAACATCTGTTGTTCGTCCAAGACCGCTTTTCCTTCTTGATATTTTTCAGAGTTGCATGATTTAAACTGATAGAAATATATTAGCCGCGCACGAGAAAAGCAAGGCTTTTGCCGCGACCGGCCCGTTATCGCGGGAAATTTTCCTTCCATTGTTTACGCGGATTAGGCGGTTGATCCCTGCTCTGATTTCCTCCCGATTGCGTGCTGTTTTCATCTGCAGCAGTAAAATTTCGCCTTGCCTGATTCGATGCCAAGCCGCCAGGCGCCTGGCGGCCAAACACGGCGGCGAATCCATGCGCTCCCTTAAATTTCATCTTGACTTTTTGCCAATAATTCACTAATTCTAATAGAATAGTGTGAGCATGCATACAAAAAGAAGGGTTATCAGGAACAATTCATGTGGATTCTCTGTATAAGAGAATACGAAGAGGATAAATTTGTTATCATGACTCATCAGAACTTGAACAAAGGAGGCTACCATGTCAGACAATGGATATGATCGTGATGGGTTTCTCAAGGGACTGCTGATCGGCGGCATTCTCGGAGCGTTGGCGGCACTGTTGTATGCGCCCAAATCCGGCAAAGAGTTACGCGGCGAAATTCGCCGCAAAAGCGAAGAAGCGGTCGAGGGTTCCAAACGGCTCTACCATGATGCCCGCCATCGCGCCTCAGCACTGATCACCGAAGCGGTCGAGAAAGCCCAGGCGTTACGGGAAGAGGCCGCCGAGCAGCTGGCCAGCGCCCGCCAGAAAGCGGAGGAGATACTCACCAACGCCGAGCAAAAGGTCGATGAAATGAGCGAATCGGCCAAAGGCTATTACTCGGGCACCAAAACCGAGATGAACAAAAAAAAAGATAAGGTGGAAAAAGCCGTCACCGCCGGGCTCGACGCCGCGCGCCAGGAACTGAAAAAGAAATAACCTCTAACGCGGAAGGAGAACCCCTGTCATGCTATTGACATACAGTGTGGTCGTAATCGCCGCGGTCATGGTTCTGACGTGCCTTGCACTCATTGTGACGTTGTTTTACATCATTCGTGTCGCCAAGTCGGTGGAGCGATTGACGGAGACGGTACGGCCGCACATAGCTCCCATCAGCCACGATATCGCGCTCATCACCCAAAAATCCGCCACCATCATTGAATCGGTGCAGCGGCAGACGTTGATGGTCGAAGAGAGCGTGGATAATGTGCGGGCGATGTCGAGAAACGTACGCCGTTTTGAAGAGAATCTCCTCGACAAAATTGCCATTCCGTTTGTGAAACTCTCGCACATGAGCGGCGCCATCATACGTGGATTTGAAGCTGTCTACAATCGCCTGACGCACAGGGACGATTGATCGATATCGGGTGCCTAAAAAAGCCTGCAGGGTTTGCCTGCAGGCTTTTTTTATGCCAGGGAGGGTAGTTCGCCTAAAGGCAGCGGCCCCCAATCAGAGGCGCTCGCGTTCTCCTGCACCTGCTGCGGCGTCTTGGCGCCCGGGATGGCCGTATGACAGGCGGGATGCGAGAGACAAAACCGCAGCGCCATTTGCGTTTTACTTTGACCGGGATAGTGATCATAAAGCGGCGCAAGCTTTTCCATCCCCTGCAGGTAACTGGCGATCTTTTCCGGCGACAGATTCATGCGGCGATGATCATCCTCGGAGAAACGGCTCTCCTGATGGAACTTGCCGGTGAGGAATCCGAACAACAGCGGGATGCGAACGATCACGCCAATGCCATATTTCTGAGCCCTGGGGAAGAGTTCTTTTTCCGCCTCACGCTCCAAGAAATTGTAGCGCACCTGAATGCAGTCCAAAAGTTCATGATGCAAATCGAGAAGAAACGCCTGTGCACTCTCCTGGAATGATTGCACACTCCAGCCCGCATGCCGGATTTTGCCCGCTTTTTTCAGTTGATACAGCGCCTCCCAGGGATCCTCCTGCTGCAGTTTTTCCAAATCCTGGCTGTGGAGCTGGAGAATGTCGAGCGCATCGACGCCAAGCCGCTTCAGGCTTTTCTCTGCCGCGGAGATGATGTAATCCTTGTCGGCGTTTTGGCGGATGGGACCATAGCCGTGGTCGTCCTGTTTGCTGCTGTTGTAAAAGTCATTGCCCGCCTTGGTCGCGATCACCACATCTCCTTTGCCGCGCGCTTTCAAAACGCGGGCGATGAGTTCCTCGGAATGGCCGAATCCATAGACATCCGCGGTGTCCAGCAGGGTGACGCCGGCATCGAGGGCCGCGTTCAAAGCCTGGATGGAAACCTCATCGTCGGTCGCTCCCCAGTTCATGCCGCCAATGGCCCAGGCACCGAAACCGATGGTAGATACGAGCGGACCTCTCTCCCCAAGCTGCTGGTATTTCATTGGTCTTCTCCTTTTTTCTATTATACAGGCTTTAATCCATAAAATCAAGCGCAAACCTCTGGATATCTGCGTTTCAGTGAAAAATGTTAATTCTGAGCGATCGTCGCGTCCTTTATGGATAACCTGAGTGAAAAATGGACGTGAGCGGGCATCCGGCAGCTTCCTCCCCTGGATCCTTCCGGTCGCTGTCCGGGTCGCGCATGGCCGCTGGCGCCTGCATGAAAAATAACGGGGATTCGCACAGCGCCATGCCGGGGGGCGTCGCAACAACGAGAATCCTCTGCGCAGGTTGAGCGGCGGCAAGACTTTTCATCTTGTCCGACCTGCAAAACCCCCACCGGGAAATATTTCTTGATTAAATAATTATAATTTCGTAAATTTATAGTCTGTACTATTTTTTCATCTATTTACTTAATCGAGTTCCGCTATGGCTATTGATCTGCAAAAAATGCGCAACATCGGCATCAGCGCCCATATCGATTCCGGCAAAACCACGCTGACCGAACGAATTCTCTATTATACTCAGAAAATCCACGCCATTCACGAGGTGCGCGGCAAGGACGGTGTCGGCGCCACCATGGATTCCATGGACCTGGAACGCGAGCGCGGCATCACCATTTCGTCCGCATCCACCCACGTGACCTGGAATAAACATTCCATCAATATCATCGATACGCCCGGCCACGTCGATTTCACCATCGAAGTGGAGCGCTCGCTGCGCGTCCTCGACGGCGCCGTCCTGGTCCTCTGCGCCGTGGGCGGTGTCCAGTCGCAGACCCTCACCGTCGACCGCCAGATGACGCGCTACAAAGTCCCCCGCATCGCGTTCATCAATAAATGTGACCGCATGGGGGCGGACCCCCTGCGCGTCGTGGAACAGTTACGCGATAAACTCGGGCACAATGCGGTACTCCTGCATTACCCCATCGGCCTTGAAGCCCACTTTGAGGGCATCGTCGATCTCATTCGCATGAAAGCCCTCTATTTTGACGGCGGCAACGGTGAAATGATCCGCGAAGAAGAAATTCCGGAAGCGCTGAAAAAAAGCGCCATGGAAAAACGCGACGAACTCATCGACCGTGCTTCCCTGTTCAGCGATGAATTGGCGGAAGCCTACTTTGAGGATCGTGTCAGCGCTGCACTGCTCTACGACGCTGTCCGCAAGGGGACCCTGTCGTTGGATCTCATCCCGGTCATGATCGGCTCCGCTTTTAAAAACAAGGGCGTACAGACTCTGCTCGACGGCGTCGTGCACTTTCTGCCGGCACCGCCCGATATCGAAAATCGCGCGTTGGACCTCAACGAAAATGAGGCCGAAGTGGTTTTATCCGCAGACCCCTCTCTGCCCACGGTTCTTCTGGCGTTCAAACTGGACGACACCCGCTTTGGACAGTTGACCTATGTCCGTATCTATCAGGGTAAAATCAAAAAAGGCGAGGAAATCCTCAATACCCGCACCAATAAAAAGGTGCGCGTCGGCCGCCTCATTCGCATGCATGCCGATGAAATGGAAGACATCACCGAGGCCAGCGGCGGTGATATCGTCGCCCTGTTCGGCATCGATTGCGCCTCAGGCGACACCTTCACTTCGCCCGACATCCGCTACTCGATGACGTCGATGTACGTGCCGCAGCCGGTCATCTCCCTGTCGATCAAAACGGCGGACAACAAGGCCAGCGAAAATATGTCCAAGGCGCTCAACCGTTTCACCAAGGAAGATCCGACGTTTCAGACCTTTGTCGATCCGGAAACGGGCGACACCATCATCCGCGGCATGGGCGAATTGCATCTCGACGTCTACCTCGAACGCATGCGCCGTGAATACAACGTCGCGCTGGAGACGGGCGCGCCCCAGGTGGCCTATCGCGAGAGCATCTCGCAATCGTCCTCTTTCGATTACACCCACAAAAAACAGACCGGCGGCGCCGGCCAATATGCGCGCGTTTGCGGCAACGTCGAACCCCAACATGAGAGTGTCTTCGAATTCGTCGACGCCATCAAGGGGGGCGTAATCCCCCATGAATATATTCCTTCCTGCAAAAAGGGATTCGAAGCGGCACTGGAAAAAGGGCCGCTGGTGGGATTTCCCATTGTCAACCTGAAAATCACCATCAATGATGGCAATTATCATCCCGTGGACTCTTCCGACATGGCGTTCCAGCAGGCCGGGTTCGGTGCCTTCCGCGAGATTTACAGCCGCTGTAAACCCATCATCCTCGAACCCATCATGCGCGTGGGCGTGGAGACGCCCCCCGAGTTTCAGGGCGCTGTGCTCGGCACCATCAACCAGCGCCGCGGCATGATTCTTAGCGCCACAGAAGACAAAAGTTTTACGGCCATTGAAGCCGAAGTCCCGCTCAGCGAAATGTTCGGATATTCGACCGTGCTGCGCTCTGCCACCCAGGGCAAGGCGGAATTCACCATGGAGTTCAAACGCTACGCCAAGGTGCCCGAGTCCATCGCCGAAGAGCTTAAAAAGGCGTACCAGGAAAAACAGAAAAACAAATAATCTATTTTGGATTCCTGCTTTGAGCGGGTTGACATTTTTTCAGATCGCTGTTGCATAAGTGGCCTTCTTGTTTGTATATTACAGGAGGACTCCCATCTTGAACAGCGCATCCTACTTCAGAGGCTAATATGCTAAAACAAGAAATCATCAAACGCAGTCCGATTCGTATCCTCGAAAAATCAATTCAGGGGGGATTGGGGAAGGGTAATCTGGGTGTTTTCGTCGCCCGTAAAGGCGTGGGCAAGACGGCGTGTCTGGTCCATTTCGCCACCGACAATTTGCTGCAGAATCATAAAGCGCTGCACATCTCTTTTTCCGACGATCCACAGCATATCGAGCATTGGTATACGCAGGTGTTTCACGAAATCTCCCGCGCCTACAAACTGGAAGGCGCGATGGATATCTACGAAGAGATCATCCGTAACCGCCTCATCCTGCACTTCAAACGTTCCGGCATGCAGCTGGATGCGGTGCAGAGCAGCATCGACCGGCTCATCCGCGATTCCGATTTTAGTCCCCGCATCATCATTGTCGATGGTTTTTGCTTCGACAAGACGCCGGCTGCGGATCTGACGTTTTGGAAAAATCTCGCCGCCGCCCATGACGCGGAAATCTGGTTCTCGGCCACACTCCTGGCCGACTATCCGGGCACGGAGGCACAGGGCATTCCGGCGCCCATCAGTCCCTTCGCCGTTGACTTTGCCGTAGTCGTTTTGCTCATCGCCCATCGTGAGTTCATCGAGCTCAAATTGCTCAAGGATCACAATGCGAAAGATGTGGAAAAATTGCGGCTCAAACTCGACCCCAAAACGCTGCTGATTTCCAACCGGCGGGTGTGATTGGACAAAAAACGGCTCATCTTCGATGAGCCGTTTTTTGTTGCGCGCCCGAAGGGACTCGAACCCCCAACCTTCTGATCCGAAGTCAGAAGCTCTATCCAATTGAGCTACAGGCGCAATTTTCCCCTGCAATAACTTAGTCAATTCTCATTTAAGAGTCAAAGAATTAATTTGCGGCCCTGCCCAGGGCATAAAAAATGGGCAGGCAACCGTTTACTCGAATGCCTTAGGGGGATCGGCATTCTATGGAGGGGACGGTTGCACTGCCCAATAGTATATACTCATAACGAACGAATTTGTTCCAAAATTCACAAATTGGCCACCGAGCCGGAGGGCGCACCCCCGGAGCGCATGGTATCCATCACCTTGCCGTCTCCTCCCAGGCGCAGAGACAATCCCGCCTTCACCTGCCAGTAGTGATCCTTGTGCTGCGGCCGCAGCGTTTTGTTGAGAGGTCCGCTGTTCCAGCGGTATTCCGCCACGACCTGCAGCGCCACCCGGGAGAGCACCTTATATTCTCCCCCCACACCAGCCGAAAGCGAACGCGCCAGATAGCTGGTCGAAACTTTCGCTGCCGTGCTATCCGCAGTCGTTCTGACCGCATGCAATTGCCCCCCGGCGCCCACCTGCACAAACGGTCTGATTTTTGCTATTTCGGGGGCAAAGACTTTGACCTGGAGGTGCGTCGTATACAGGGCTTTGGGGGCGGCGGGCGTTGCCGCCGGCCATGAGATGCCGGTGTACCCCACGCAAACGCCCATCTGCAGGAGCCGTGAAAATTCATAGCCGAGATAAAACTCGGACAGCATCCCCATTTTCGGTGCCGGCGTCATCCGGGTTTCGGGCTGCAATATTCCCATATCCATGCCCAAAATGTAGCGCGGTCGCAGCATGGCGGTTTTTATGCCCGGCGCTGTGGCGATGCTGCGGATGCCAATGCCCTGCGTCGATGCCAACATCACCGGTTTGGACTCCATTTTGCCCATTTCCTGCTGTTCATCGAGGTAGTTTTTGATCAGCCGCACCACCTCACGATGCACCTCTTCGCAGTTCTTCTCTTCCTCGGTGCTGCGCGTCTTCTTCGCAGGGAGCTTGGTCCCTTGTGGCTCTTGCACACCCGCCGTTTCTTTTTTCACTGCAACCGCCGGCGCGGCAGGATGGCCGGCGGCGCTGGCGCTCTCCGCGCCCTCAACAGCGCCTCTTTTCCGGAGCGAATCGGCACGGCCGGTCACGGCGGGCATGGATGATGACGTGGCGGGGCGGGACGTCTCGGCGGCAGCGGCTGCCTGGTTAATCCCCGGGACGCTGACCTCCTCCTTTTTGACACCCACCTCGGATGTGGCAGTCGTTAGCGCGGATGGCTTGATTTCCCGTACTTTACGCGTCTCCTTTTTAACCGGCGCGATCTCCGGATAGGGCGGCAAGAGCCAGTTGCTTTCGTCCATTACCAGCGACGCGACCATCTCCGCCGCAACCATCTGTTCGCGGGGTTTTTCGGATCCCGGTTTGTCCCATTGGCGCGCTTGCAGGCATAGCAGCAATATCAAGGCGGCTGCGAGCACAAAAATATGTGACCACTTTTCGATTTGCATAGGTCGATACGTTAAAGGCCTGTTACAATATGGGACAATCCGGACACAAAAGCGTCATTGTGGCACAAATCCTCTGCCGGACACTCTGGTTTTAGTGTATAATAATTAAATACTTTTGCGCTTGCGGCGCTCTTCTCCAACCAGAGAAGTTACAATAAACATGCCAAATTCCCGGGATGCGTTGTACGATCGGTGCGGGTTCTATGAATGCCGGTTCAGGCGGGTGCAAACTTTTGGGGGCGCTCCAGCGCTTTGTCAGGCATCCACGCGATAAAGTATGAATGCCGGCTCAGGCCGGGGCACCCTTTGGGGAGTATCTGCGCGGGATGCCCAAAGATGACAAAAGGACGAGATCGACCGACCTCATCCCTCAAAGCTGTTGAAAAGGGCCATCAACCCCGGGGTTCAACGGGTTCGCTGGCTGGGGAGCAGGGATTCGAACCCCGATACCATGATCCAGAGTCATGTGTCCTGCCATTGGACGACTCCCCAATTTTAAATCTGTCCTGCGGATAATAATATAAACAAATAAAATAAAAATTCAACACTTATTTGTCACCGCATCTGCCGTCCGGGCGTCATTCCTGCATTTTCTTTTCAATTTTCGCCCATGAATCGCGCAGGGTCACGGTGCGGTTAAAAATCGGCGCCTCCGGACTCGAATCGGGGCCGTCGACGCAAAAATAACCCAGACGCTCAAATTGAAAGCGATCTCCCGGTTTGGCGGCTTTGAGGCCGGGCTCCATCTTGCAGTGCCTGCGTTCCAGCATGGAATTGGCATTGAGATTGTCCAGAAAAGTGCGCCCCTCCTCCGTGTCGCCGGGGTCTTCTTTGGTGAACAGATATTCGTACAGACGCACAGTGGCGTCCAACGCATGCTGAGCAGAAACCCAGTGGATGGTTCCCTTGACCTTGCGGCCATCGGGGGCCCAGCCGCCGCGGGAGGCCGGATCATAGGTGCCGTGCAGCTCGATGATTTCCCCGCTCTTTTCGTCCTTGACAACGCGGGTGCAGGTGATAAAGTACGCATAGCGCAGCCGTACTTCCCTGCCCGGGGCGAGACGGTGGAACTGCTTGGGCGGATCCTCGCGGAAGTCGTCTCTTTCGATATAGATCACCCTGGAGAAGGGCACTTTGCGCTTCCCCATGCTCTCATCTTCCGGATTGTTGATGGCTTCCATCTCCTCGACCTGGTCCTCGGGATAATTGTCGATGACGACCTTGAGGGGATTGAGCACGGCCATGACCCGCTGCGCCCGTTTGTTCAAGTCCTCGCGCAGGCAATATTCCAGCAATTGATGATCCACCATGCTGTCGCGTTTGGCGACGCCGATGATCTCGGCGAAATTGCGGATCGCCTCCGCCGTGTAGCCGCGACGGCGATAGCCCGCCAGCGTCGGCATGCGCGGATCGTCCCAGCCGCTGACATGGCCTTCGTTGACCAGTTGCAGCAGCTTGCGCTTGCTGAGCAGGGTATAGGTCACATTGAGGCGCGCGAATTCGATCTGTTGCGGCCGGTAGATGTCGAGCTGTTGCAGAAACCAGTCGTACAGCGGCCGGTGATCCTCAAATTCGAGGGTACAGATGGAATGGGTGATGCCCTCCAGCGAATCGCAAATCCCGTGGGCGAAGTCGTACATGGGGTAAATGCACCACGAATCGCCGCTGCGATGGTGATGCACCTTTTTGATGCGATAGATGGCGGGATCGCGCATATTGAGATTGGGGGAAGTCATGTCGATTTTGGCGCGCAGCACGCGGCTGCCCTCCTCAAATTCGCCATTTTTCATGCGCCGGAACAGATCGAGATTTTCCTGCACGGAGCGGGTGCGGTAGGGGCTGTTCTTGCCCGGTTCGGTGAGGGTGCCGCGGTATTCGCGCACCTGTTCGGCCGTGAGATCACAGACATAAGCGGCCCCTTTTTCGATCAGCGCCACGGCAAAACGATAGAGCTGCTCGAAATAATCGGAGGCGTAGAACTTGCGATCTTGCCAATCGAATCCGAGCCAGCGCACGTCTTCTTCGATGGATTCGACATACTCCACATCCTCCTTGGCCGGATTGGTGTCGTCATAGCGTAAATTGCACTTGCCGCCGAACTCTTTGGCCAGTCCAAAATTGAGGCAAATGGATTTGGCGTGGCCGATATGCAGATAGCCATTGGGTTCCGGAGGAAAGCGCGTATGGACGCGTCCCTGGTATTTGCCGGTGCGCAAGTCCTCGCGGATGATCGCGCGAATAAAATGGGGCGGTGCCGAACTGTTTTCATCAACCGGCGCGTTATTCCCGCCTGCCGGATAGTGCGAATTTTTACGCTCTTCCATCATTTTTCACCTCAAAGGTCAATCATAAAAATCAAAAACGGCCACGCACTGTGTGCGGCGACCGTTTTGGTGGCTGGGGAGCAGGGATTCGAACCCCGATACCATGATCCAGAGTCATGTGTCCTGCCATTGGACGACTCCCCAAACAACTCAGGCAATCATTTTGGCAATAATCTCCATGCTTTTCTTGAGGCGGCGCAGCACGGTCTCTTTGCCGAGGAGCTCCAGGAGTTCAAACAATCCCGGCCCGACGCTGACGCCGGTCACCGCCAGACGGATGGGATGGATCAATTTGCCGCCGCTGGTGTTGTTCGCTTCCGCAACCTGACGCAATACCTCCTCGATGGCGGCGGCGGTGAACGATTCCAGCCTGTGAATGGCTCCCGCAAATTGCGCCAGCAGGTCATTGGTGTCCGCCTGCCAGCGTTTCCGGGCGGCCCCCTCGTCGAAAGCGAGCGGATCGGCGAAAAAGTACCCGGCCAGTTTGACAAAATCGCCTGTAAAATAGAGGCGTTCTTTCATCAGAGCAATCACCCGGGCGAGATAATCGTCCGCAACCTCCCCATAACCGGCCACTTGCAAGGCCGGCTGGAGCTGTGCGGTCAATGCCGCCGTGTCGCGGCGCAGGATATGTTCTTTGTTCAGCCACTGCAGCTTTTTGAGATCAAAAATGGCGGCGGATTTGTTCACCCGCTCCAGGGAGAACGCATGCACCAGCTCATCGAGATCGAAAACCTGGCGGTCATCGCCCTCGCCCGGATTCCAGCCGAGAAGGGCGATATAGTTGATGATGGCCGTCTTTTCATAGCCCTTGCGGATATAGGAGGCGACATCCGGATCCACCTTGCCGTCGGGCAGCTCATCCAGAGATTGAATGTCGCGCTTGCTCATCTTGCTGCCATCGGGATTGAAAATGAGGGGCAGGTGCGCCATGCGCGGAGGTGTCCAGCCGAAAGACTCGTAGAGCAGCAGATGTTTGGGTACGGAACTGAGCCACTCTTCGCCGCGAATGACATGGGTGATCTCCATGAGATGATCATCCACCACGTTGGCGAGATGATACGTGGGGAATCCGTCCGATTTCAGCAGCACCTGGTCGTCGATCTCGCGGCTGTCAAAGACCACGGGACCGCGAATTTCGTCAGCCACCTCGAATTTGCGCCCTTCCGGCACCAACAGCCGGATGACATGGGGTTTTCCGGAATCGAGGGCCTGTTGCAGCGCCTGCGCGGTCATGTTCAGGCTGTTGTTCATTTCATGGCGAATGGTGAAATTGTATTTCATGAAGGGATTGCCGGCCTGACGCGCGCGCTGACGCGCCGCCTCGATCTCCTGCGGGGTATCAAAGGCGTAATAAGCCGCGCCGCTCTCGAGCAGCTGCCGGGTATATTCCTGATACAGCCCGGTACGCTGCGATTGAAAATAGGGCGCAAACGCGCCGTCACTTCCGGGCCCTTCGTCGGGAATCAGTCCCGCCCATTCCAGCACCGAGATGAGGTTCTCCGTGGCGCCATCTACAAAACGCTCCCGATCCGTATCTTCGATGCGAAGGATAAAGGCGCCCCCGTGCTTGCGGGCGAAGAGATAGTTGTACAAGGCGGTGCGCAAACCGCCAATGTGTACAAATCCCGTCGGACTCGGGGCAAATCTAACGCGTACCGTTTTCAATACGTCACCCAAAAAATAACCGTGATCACAAAAAAATGGCGATTCCGCCATTTTTAGGTTTGTTGCGGAGAGGCAGGGATTCGAACCCTGGGTAGAGATTACTCCCTACAACGGCTTAGCAGGCCGCCCCGTTCAGCCACTCCGGCACCTCTCCGAAATATCTGCGCCCGCCATCACAGGATGGCGGAGGGAGGGGGATTCGAACCCCCAAGGGTTTGCACCCGGCGGTTTTCAAGACCGCTGCCTTGCCTGTTAGGTCTATCCCTCCCGGTAAACGTAAATTTACAAATAATTAGCAAGATAGTCAAATCCTTTTTTATCAAATCAGGCCGCGGGCATCCGTCATGCGCGTGCAAATTTTTTCCCCGGCAATTGAATGACCTGACTTTTCAGCTCCAATTGCAGCAAAAGGGCCAAAAGTTTGGATACCGGCTGGTGAAGCTGCACCGCGAGGGCGTCGATATGGATCGGCTCCGGGCCGAGTACCTCAAGAAGAGCGCTCTCTTCCTCGCTGAGATCGATGCCGGGCAGGGAGAGCTGCACCGCCCTGGCGGGTTCGATTTGCGCCCCGATTTCGGAAAGAATATCCTCGACATTCTGCACCAGTTTGGCGCCCTGCTGAATCAGCTGATTACAGCCCCAACTTTTGGGATTATTGACATTGCCGGGGATCGCCATGACCTCGCGGCCATACTCCAGGGCATTATACGCGGTGATCAGCGCGCCGCTGGTCTCTCCGGCTTCAACCACCAGCGTCGCCAGGGAGAGTCCGGCGATGATACGGTTGCGCCGCGGAAAATGGGGCGCATCCGGCTTGGTCCCGAAGGGATATTCGCTGATGACGGCGCCCTGTTCACTGATCGCCCGCGCCAGCCGTTTGTTTTCGCCCGGATATATCTGATCGAGGCCGGATCCGAGGACCGCGAGGGTGATGCCGCCCTGCGCCACCGCCGCATGATGCGCCAGGGTATCGACGCCACGCGCCAGCCCGCTGGTGATCGCAAAACCGCGCCGCACCAGTTCGCGGGAAATTTTCTCCGCCATGATCTGACCGTATTCGCTTGGTGAGCGCGTGCCCACCATGGCGACGCTCTGCAGGGAAAGCGCCTGGATGTCGCCCTGAACAAACAACAGAAGCGGGGGGTCGAAGAGGGACTGGAGCAGCGCCGGATAGGCGTCATCCCATAGTGTGAGGATGGTGCAGCCCGTTTGCTGCGCCAGGTGGATCTGCTTTTCCGCGGCGGGAAGGTCGGCATGACGCTTGATGGCGGCCGCCAGGGTCTGGTCGATGCCCTCCACCGCGCACAGATCGCGCGCTGAGGAGGCATAAACCGCCGCCGGGGTTTTAAAGCGCGCGATCAGACTTCGCATACGCTGCGGGCCGATGCCGGGGGTGTTGTACAAGCTGAGCAACTCGGGGCTCACAAACCCCATATCCATCTCCTTTCAGACCAAGGATGATGCCTGTTCCTCTTCCTGCAAAATATCCCATAATAATCTGATCAATGCCTCAAGATTTTCACCACTGACAGCTGAAATGGTCATGGTGGGGATCGCGCCCGTTACGTTTTTTTTCAGCCCTGAAAACTTGCCGCTGTGCAGATCTTTTTTGGTATAAACCAGGATGCGCCGTTTCTTCAGCAGGAGGGGACTAAAGGATTTCAGCTCATGCATCAGGGTTTGATGGTCCTCTTGCAGCGACGGGCTGCTGCTATCGAGCAAAATGGCGAGGACTTGTGTGCGTTCAATATGGCGCAGAAACTGGATGCCCAGGCCTTTGCCTTCATGAGCGCCTGAAATCAGGCCGGGGATGTCTGCGACGACAAAAGTTCCGCTTTCGCCGGCGCGGACGATGCCCAAATTGGGCGTAAGCGTGGTAAAGGGGTAATCGGCGATTTTGGGGCGTGCCGCGGAGATGCGTGACAGGAGCGTGGATTTACCGGCATTGGGCAAGCCCACCAAACCAACATCCGCAATGAGCTTCAATTCCAGCTCGACCGTCCTCTCTTCCCCCGGGAATCCGGGTTCCCATTCGCGCGGCGCGCGATTGGTTGGCGTCGCAAAGCGGGCGTTGCCGCGGCCGCCGCGGCCGCCTTTGGCTATCACCGCTTGCTGGCCATCTTCGATGAGGTCGGCCAGAATTTCACCGCTATCCGCATCACGGAGAATCGTTCCAACCGGGAGCTTGATAATCAGGGGTTCCCCGCTTTTGCCGGTCATGTTGGATCCCATGCCATGAATGCCGCGTTGCGCCTGGAAACGGGTTTCAAATTTAAAGTCCAGCAGGGTGTGGATGTGGCGATCCGCACGGACAATCACGTCGCCGCCGTGGCCGCCGTCACCGCCGCTGGGGCCGCCCTTGGGGACATATTTTTCCCGGCGGAATGCGACGCAGCCGGCGCCGCCCGGTCCAGCTGCTACAGATATCTTTGCGTGGTCTATGAACATGAATTGACACTTTTAGAGGATAGATGGGAATGTCATTGTAGTAAAGAGGAAAGCCCGGTCTTATGGACCCTTACAACAACCGGGCCATCTGGTTTGTACGGCCTGCCGTCAGCCCGCTCCGCATCAGTGCTGGCCGTTGGCCATGGCCCGCTTTTTCTTGCTGTCCAGACCAATATTTTTCAGGATTCTTCTCAAAGCGAACCACCCCACTTTTACACTGCCATACGCCGGAGAATTGAGCGTTCTGGCCAGTTGTGTGGTGCCGATATCCGGATTGGCTGCAATGATTTTGCGGATTTTATCTTCCAGCGCCTCCGCCCGCGCCCCATTCGGTATGGCGGCATCACGCTGATGGGTTTCTGCGTGCCTCCGGGCTGGTTCGACTTCCACTTCGGAGACGGGACCTGTTTCGCTCACCGGGCCCATGGTGCGTTCAAAATCGCGGATGGCGTCCTCGATGGTATCGAACGCCTTGAGGATATAGTGAAACTCGAGCAACTCGAAGACTTCGAAAACTTCCGGTATCATGCGTACCAGCTTCAAGTCGCCGCCTCTCTCGCGAATGCCTTTTATTTCACTGATGAAGATGCCCCAGCCCGCGCTGCTCACGTAATCCACATTGCCCAAATCTATGACAATATTGTAAGATCCGGCTTTGAGCAGGGAACTCAACGCATGTTCGAGTTCGGAAGAGGTGGTGGTATCGATGTATCCGCCCACCTTGATGATTGAAATGCTATTTTTGGCGCCCGTCTTTTCCACAGATAACTGTATACCTTCCATTTTAAATCTCCGTCAAGATGATTCCGCGGCTGATGTCTCATGCTGATGTCTCGTTCGGCAAGAAGGCCCTTTCCCGCGTCACGCCCTCTTGATGAGATCATCTGGAACAATTAATATAAATTTTATCCGGTCAATAGTCAACAAAAAACGTTTACGCCGTTCTTTTTACCCTGTTATATCCGTATCCTGGCCATTATTTATTTTGCAAAATGGCAAATAATTGTGGGGCGATGAGGCTGTTCGCCGCACACCGGTTCCGGTATATCCGGGTCAGGAAGATTCCGATTGATTCATAAAGCGTTTGGCTCTTTGGATGCTGTCGCGAATGTCGCGCCGTTCCGGCGATAACTGCAGCAGCTGTTCCCAGTAATAAATGGCTTGTGGAAAGGCGCCCTGATTGGCATAGATGACGCCCAGTTTTTCGTGCGCGTCACGATTTTTGGGTTCCCCTTTCAATAGCAGACGAAACTGCTGCGCGGCTTCCCGGTACCTCTGCATTCTGAACAGGGATTGGCCCAGCAAAGCGCGCACCTGTCCATCTTCTCCGTGCTTTGCCAGCATGGCGGTGCAGATATCAATTGTCTGATCAAATTCCTCCGTCAAAAACAGGCTCAGGGCCTGGGCGAGTGCCTTGTCGCGTTCCGGATCTCCCGAATGATGGTTTGGCGATTCGCCATCGCCTTCTTCCGCGTTGCCTTTCTCTCCATGGCCATTTCCGGGGCCGGCGGGCGCCCACTTTTCTTCGTTCGGGGTATCTGTGCTCAACAATTCGATGAGTTCATCAAAGGAGAGCCGGTGTTCGGATGAATCCCGGGCTGTCTCCGCTGCCGGCGCAGAGGAAGTCTCCTCAATATTCCAGGAATCGTCAGCAGCCGTCGTCTCCGCTCCGGGTTCCCGGTTAATGCGGTCAGCGATCTCGTTCTGGAGAATTTGATCGATGATCTCGCTCTCCAATTCTCCTGTGGTATTGATCAAGCGTTGTTCATCTTCAATTTCCAGAAACTCATCGAACGCATCGGACAAAGCCGGCGCCAGGTCTGCCGCAAACTGCTCTGCATTATCGACCTGCAATTCTTCTTCATCAACCACCTCTGCATCTTCAGCCTCCGCTTTGGCAAAAAGAGTCTCGTCCTGACCTTGTGCAAAGGGGTCTTCCAGGCCGCCGCCGGCATTGAGAATGGCGGCAAAATCGAACTCTTCCGCGCTGGGCGCCGGGGCGGCTGCATCCTTGCCGGGGAGATCCCATTCGGGATTGACGGATTGCGGCGCTTGTGGCGCCTGCGGCGGGGCATCAATTTCTTCGCGATTCCCGGCCCAGGCCGGCGATTCTGTTGCTGCGGGTTCCGTTTCCCCCTGCTGCGAGGTATCCGCGGGTTGCTGGCCAGGAGCGGATTCCCCGTCCACATAGTGAAAGCCCAATTCTTCCAGCGAGAGTTCGCCTTCCGGGCGTTCAGGGCTCTCGTCCGCTGCCGGGTCCTCGGCCGGTTCCGTGCCGGCAGGTTCCCGCCGCGGTTGTTCTGCGGGATAGCCCCGCTTGTCAAAGAGGTCTTCCACGGGAACATTCAGGAGTTCCTCGAGTCCAATGGAGAGAATGTTTCTCCCCTGATAGCCGCTTTCGCTGCCGGGCGGCAGCGGCGCCGGTTCGATGATCAGCGGCGGTTTTTCTTCTTCCGAAATGGTTTTTTGCTTCGCAGTGCCCGTGCGTGTGCGGCGCGGTGGCGGTGGAGATTCAACCGGGCTCTCTTCTTCCTCTGGCAGGTCGGGCAAGCCGCTCTTTTGAATGATGACGCGGCCGTCCAGCGTAAGCATCGGTGTTCCGGGCGGTTTCGGGCGCCGTTTTTTCCCGCCGCGGTGAACGAAAGCCTCGCGTAATTCTCGCGTATTCAGTTTGGCCCGCACCAGCTCTTCGTAGATTTTGGCCGGCGGCAGTGCGTAATTGCCATAGCGTTCGCTATCCAGTTCCTCGGCAATTTTTTTGGCGCCATATTCCGGGTGGCGCATGATGACATCATAGAGCTTGGTTTTCTCTTCGATGCTCAAGTGTTTCGCTTCGATGGACTCTACTTCACCGCTCTCCATTTCCTCGACTTTGCCGCTATCGAACAGCTCTTTGTATTTGCTGTAATAGGCATAGGTCGAGAGCCCCTCCGCTTCACAGGCTTCGCGGATGTTTCTTCCCTGCTGCAGTAATGCATAAACCCGCTTGGCGCGATCCACTTCAATTTTTTCCGCCGTGGACTTTTCCTTGATGGCCACCAACGTGATGTCATCGCTCTGCGGGGTACCTTCGGTGAAGGAAAGCAGATCATCGTGCAAGTTATGCACAAAATCACTGGCGTCCTGGTGACCGAACTCCCGTATCACATTGAGAAAACGCTCTTCGCCGTACAACTGCCGGCGCCGGTTCATCGCTTCGGTGATACCGTCGGTGTACATGAGGAGAATATCGCCCTCAAGCAGCGAGAGGGTGTCGGATTCGATGGTATTGCGAAACAGATTTTTATCGGGCAGCGAGATTCCGATGGGAAAACCATGCGGGTTGAGATAATAGGACTTGTTTCTGCTGGGCCGAAAGAGGATCATGGGGTTATGACCGGCACTGGCATAGTTGAGACGGCGGCGCCGGGAGTCGATAATGACATAAAACAGGGTGACAAACATGCCCTTTTTCATATCATTGACGACAAACTCGTTGACGCGGGCCAGGACCTCAGCGGCGTCCTTGATGCCGCGCGCTTCGGTGCGCAGGGCCGTGCGGATCATGGTCATCACCAGGGAACCCGGCACCCCCTTTCCGGAGACATCGGCGACGACGATGCCGAGGGTATCTTTATCGACTTCCACAAAATCATAGTAATCCCCGCCCACTTCTTTGGCCGCGGCATAATAGGTGTCCAGCTGATAGCCCTCAACCTCGGGAAATTCGCTGGGCAGCAGGGTCTGCTGAATTTCCTGGGCCACCTGCATCTCCTTCTGCAGGCGTTCCTGTTCAGCCATGTTGACCTGAGATTCCCGGAGTTTGAGCGTGATGTCGCTGAACGCCTGGGCAATTTCGCCGATCTCGGTGCTGGCGTCGATATCCATCTCGTCCGCCACGCCGGGTTGTCCAAGTTGCTTGACCCAATCGGACAGGCGGCGGAAGGGATTCATGACCAGATAAATGAGCAGAAAGAGTCCCGCTGCCCCGATCAACCACACCAATCCGGCCAGGTTCAAGTCGCTCCAGCGCGCCCTGGAAATCTCTTTGCGCACCGCATCGAATTCAATGAGGAAATGAGCTTTGCAGAGCGCCTTACCAGATTCATCCACCACGGGATAGGCGATATCGATGACCTCCTGGCCGGAGGACAATTTGTAGGCGATTACGTCGTTTTGCAGCGCCCTGGATTCCGTGGGCTGATCAGTATGCTCCAATACCAATCCGTCTTCGGTGCTGGCCAAAATGAAACCATTGTTGTCGATGATAAAAGCGCGAAAGAGGATATCGCGGTACTCTGACATCTGCAGGGTATTGATGCCGCGTGCGGTGTGCGCGAGAATGTCGATATCATCGGGTAAATTGGCGCCTTCTATGAGGCTCTGGCGTACCGATTCCGGCAGCTGTTGTTGCATATTGGTGGAGACATCATTGGCCAGAACCGAGAGGGCTGTCCGGCCTCGCCCAAGATAATCTCCCGTGATGGTTTCATCGCGCTGAAAAAAATAATAAAAGTAAACACTGAGCAACAGAACAGAAAAAACCGAGATGGCGATAAACCAATAACGCACCTTGAGGTTGAGAGAAATGGAGGGCACGGTAAGACGCCGCTTGCGCGCGACATCGCGGTACTTGGAGAGCACCAGTTCATTGCCCTCTTCGGTCTTGCGATAGTCGATTTCATCGAGGAGACGGCGCATGATGAAAATGCCCAACCCGCCTTTTTTGCCGATATCGACATACCGTTGCAAGTCGGGATCGCTGACCTGGCGCGGATCAAAATATTTCCCCTGATCGATAAGGACGATGGTGAGGCAATTCTTCTTGACGATGGCGCGGATGGTGATGTTGCCTTCCCAATCGCGATAGGCATGTTTGATGATATTGGTGGCGGCTTCGTCGATGGAGAGTTTGAAGGCGTTGATAACCCGTTCGGAAAACCCGTGACGGTGACCTACCTTGGTGACAAAGTCGCGCAATTCGCCGAGATACTCGATCTTGGCCGGGACTTTGAGCTGCTCTTTTAATACACTTTGAAACAAACTTTATCTTCCCCTGGTCTGGTTACCCTGGGTACTGTTCTGTTTTTGCAAGTTTTCCCGTGCCGAATCCAGTGCCTTTAGGATGTTTTTATTCAAAGGTTGCAGTTTGCGGGCCTGTTCGAAATACTGGACCGCTTCATCATACTTGTGCTGTCCATAGGCATTGACGCCTTTGCGATAAATCTCGCGCACATCATCTGGCATGGGCATTTCCCTGGCATTAGCCCTGGCATTGGCCTCCTCGAAGCGCTCGCGCAAAGACTGATTGTTGGCATCGTAGCGCAATGCCTCCCGGTAGAGCGAGGCCGCCTCCGCCCAGTTCTGGTTCATCTCCTGCGACTTGGCGCGGCGCATCAAGTCCTCCCGGCTCAGCCGGCTTTCGATGGTCGATATCTGACCCGCCAGGAAGGTCTCGATATCGGGGATGCCTCTTGCGAGCAGTCTGGCCTGATTGTAAAGGGTGATCGCATCGTAACCGCGGTCCTGAAGTTGCAGTTGCCGCGCGCGCTCGGCCAGATTCATGATTTTGCGACGCAGTTGCTCATCCGAATTCTTGCGCAAGAGTTGAACCCGTTCGCTGGTCGAATCGATCGCCAGCGCACGATCACACTCGGCCAAAGCTTCCTGGAAATCCTCGAGGCTGAAGGCGTTGAGCGCTTTCTGGTAATGCTGCTCGATCTGCAGATTATTGCGCTTGATGCGCATTTCTTCTTCATTGCGGGCGAGGATATCCGCCTCTTCGCGTTTGCGCTGTTCAGACAGGGCGCTATTAATTTGCTCCTGGAGTTTGCGGGCATCTTCGAGATCAGGATCGTTGCCGGTCACATCGTAAAAAAGGACTTTAATGATGGCGGCGTAGGCGCCGGTGAAATCGTTACGCGCGAAGAGCACCCGCGCGCGGCTCGACCCCGAGACGATCGCTTGCGCGCGCTCCTCCTGCCGTTTCACCGCCAATTCCTGTTCAATGCGCTGCGCTTCGCGCTCCTGATACTCCGCCAGCCTGCGTTCGCGTCCTTTGCCGATGTTCAGTATGACGGACATGCGGTGGCTGCCGGTGAGCAGCGCGTCGCTGCCCGACCAATAGGAATAATCAAAAGCGATCCCGGCCACCTGCGCGCCGCCGCCAATCGTCAGCTGATCTCCGTAAAGCCCCGTTCTGAGGGCCAAGGTGCCTTGATAGGCGTATTCCAGGCCCATGCGCATCTGGCCGGGGATGGTGGCCGTTTTATCATATTCGAGGGCGACATGGATTCCACTGCCTTCGCTTCCGAGCCTGATGGTCTTGCCGAGACCGAAACGCATCGTGCGCGGTGTGCTCTCCCGGTTTTCAACCGCGCGAATAGACCTCTGCACGGCGTTTTGAATGTTGAGCCCCAGGCTGAGATCGCTCAGAAAAGGCGTCGAAAATTTTGGCGTCAGCAACAGACCAAAATCAGCCCCCAGCGCGGATTCGGACAGAGAATGAACGGCGCCGCTCACCGGATCCGGGTATCCGGGCAGGTTGGCGCGTTCCACTTTAACGGTGCTGCCGATGGAGCACCAGGAGAGCGGCCGGTACCCATATCCAAACAAAAAGAGCGTTCGCCCATAGGTGAGGCTCCCCAATTTTATGGGATATTGATCATCATAAATATCGATATCGGGGGTGTTGAGACTCAACACGCCGACGCTGAACGTGCCAATAAAAAGAGTGGGATGAGCATATGCCAAATAACTGTACTGTGTACCTGCGGGCAAATTGGTATAATAGATGCCAAGACTCATGTGCTGGACGTTTTGCAGGGCCGCGGGGTTCCAGTACAGGGCAAAGGGGTCATCGGCACTGGCGACATACGCACCGCCCATGGCCATCGCCCTGGCGCCCACGGGAAAATCAAAGATATCATTGGCGCCACCCCAGGCGCGTTGTCCATCGACAGCCTGTGCGCGTGCACTTGCCCATCCCGCAAGAATCAGGAGGCTTACGCCCATAAGATATTTCAATTTAAATTGATTCACAATAACAAAATGCTCGATAAGGTTATTTTATCACTGCGATCTTGGTGACCGCTACCGTACCATCTTCCGTCTTCAAATAGGCCAGATAGACCCCGTTCATGACCAGGTCGCCACGGCCATTGCGGCCATCCCAGATGATATCATCCTGATGCACACCAGCTCTCGTCTGTTGGGGATGTGCCGCTTTCGTAAACTCCAACGCGTAAACCAAATCTCCCGTCAAAGTGAATATTTTCAGCTGAATATCGCTGGCTTGTTTTAAATAGTAGACAAACCGGGTTCGCGGCCGTGCCGACGTTCCAAACGGATTGGGATAATTGCAGAAAGATTCATTCAGGGCGTCCTCGACGATCACCATCGTCCCTGAGGTGAAGCCCAGATAGTGCACGGGGCTCAACGTTGAATCGACCATATGGAGGCGGCTGAGATAGACGGCATCGCGGGCAATGATCGCCGCGGCTGAATCCACGTTAACCGTAAAGTCGGTGATCCGCGCTGTGGCCGCGATGTCGACGACCAGATCGATCCTGAACGGTTCGGCGTCCCTGATGGTATCCGCTCCCGCGCCATAAAAATTCAAAATCATCTCGGCGCTATTGCCAGGCGCCGAATTCTCCGCCACTATTTGCTCCGGATTTCCGTGCACATGTGCTGCAAGGCGGCTGACTACGGAGCGTGCCGGAACGGATTCGCCGTTTCTGTTTCTGAATGAAACGCGGACGGTATCCAGAATAGACTTGGTTCCAGTCGATTTATCCCTGTTCTGCAGGGAGAGTCCGAGCATGGGGATCGCCTTGCCGCCGCGCAACGCCACCGAAGAGGATTTGATGGCGTAGGATTTGATCACCATAGACCCCGCCTCCGGCTGCACCAAAACGATGGCCGAGTCGATGGCGACCTCAGCGTCGGTTCCGGAGAGGATATCCTTCGGGGGGGTGTTCAGCTTAACCACCAGCGTATCGGCAACCGGGCTGACGCTGTCAGGCGCCTTGATTTTCCAGACGGTTTGTTTCCCCGTGGTGGTCACCACAAGAGGGCTCGCCGTTCGATACCCTGATGGAAGGCGCAGCGTCACCTTATAGCTGCCCGTGTACTCCGCTGTGCCGAGATTTTGTAATGTCGCGGTGAGATCGAATTCATTGCCGATGCGGACGGCAACAGGCACCGCCGGCAGTTGGTCGTTTATCTGCGCGTGCAGGGCCACCCGTGCGCGCTTGACAACGTAAATGGGATAACTGATGCGGGAGAAATCGGTTGTCGCCGCAAGACCGGAATTGCCATCCCTGGGCAGATCGAGCACATTGAACCACACATCGAAAAGGGTGTCCTGACGCGCCGTCGGAGATTTGAGATTCCAGACCAGACTGTCGCGGCCGCTTTTCACCAGCGTTTCGCCGGCGGCGAGAAACGCCGCGGGCACATACAGCTGTACCTGGGTGAGGTCATCCGGCTCCGGCGCGGCTGTCCCTGACTGATGATTGATATACAAGGCCAGTTGAAATGCGGAATTGCTCGATATCATGTTGGTCAAACCGCGCGGCGCAGTGATGCGCGCCAGAAAATTATACTTCGTCCGGGGTTGCGTTGTCACGGAGATCGAGCTGGTATTGTTGGGCACGATGTTGGTCCCGGAACGGTAATCTTTGGCGCTCACCGTCAGCGAAATCGTATTGTTTACGGCTGGTTCCGGGGGCGCGATCATACTCCAGCGTACGATCTGATTGGGTCCGACGGGCACCGCAACAGAGGGATTGTTGGTCTGGAAGCCGCCGGTATAACCAATTTCCGCCTGAAGCTCTTTGGCGCTGGTTGAGGTAATGACTGCCGTCAGTTCGAAACTCTGTCCGGCGGAGACGGTTCGATCCATTGCGCCCAGGGGGCTGCTGATGTAAAAATTCTTGAGTTGTACAGCGCCGCGCGGCTCGGTGCGGACATTGAGGGAACTGATGCCTTTGCCGATATTGGCCGGAACATTGGTGTTGGTATCGGCCGGGGCCGCGGTGATCTCCGCGGTGATCGCACGGCTGTCCAATATCGCAGAACCGGAGGCTCTCACATTCCAGGTGATGTTCGTGCCGACGGTGAAGGTCTGCACCGAGTCCGAACCGTTGAAACGCAGACCGCTTTCCTGCAAATGCAGGGTGACCTTGCCGGTTCGGTTGACTTTTGCGGCGCCCTGGTTGGTGACCACTGTTTTCAGGGTGGCAAATTGATCGGTGGAAAAATTCGCCTGCCCATTTTCCATGACCCCTTCCACCGGGAGGCTGACGACGAGAAAGTCGAGATAGAGGCTGGCGCGTTCAATAACTTTGCTGATGGTCACGCTGTGCTGAACCGTCTGCCAGCCATCGGCGGAAAGGCCTCGTGCAACGGCCATAAATTCCCGTGCGATCGCCGATTCATTCTCCGGTGCCTGAATGCGCCAGAAGAGGGTATCCAGATTGGCTTCCAGGGTTTGCACCTCGTCGCTGAGCAGCGAAAAACCCGCGGCGGTTGGCATGACGATACGCACGCTTTTATTCTGAATGTTACTGGTAGCGCCGCAAATGGCCCGCAAAACAAACTGCTGTCCCGTCGAAATTTCACCATCCTGGGCCCCTTTCGGGGAATAGATGCTGAGGGTGAGCCGCAGATCGGATTGCAGCGTGGAGTAAATCAGAGTGGCCTGCTGCTTTTCGACGGCGGCAGCGAGCCCTTCGTTGAGGTCCTGGGGGATTTGTGAAATTTGCACGGTGATGGGGTCGAGATAGGAATTATTGATCGGCGCCCGGAGCCGGAACGAATCCAGGGCGCTCTTCTGACCCAGGGGTATTGCAAAATCCCTCTCCAACTCTCCACTGACCAGAGTATAGCCCTTGCCCGCGGGCAGAAGGAGTCTGATTTTGCCGTTGGCAACGCCGGCTGTTCCCAAATTGGTCAATTTGACGTACACAGAGAAGGCCTGATCCGCTGTCAGGACGCTATCCTGGCCCGGTCGCCGGCTCAATTGAATGTCAATTTTGGCCGGATTCTGAATTCGCATCAAGGCAATCGCATCGATGGGGCGCACCGGTTCGCGAACCTGGGCCCCGAGCGCGGAGCCCTCCGAGTTTGCAGATAATATCCGGGCACTCCAGGTCTCCAGGCGTTCACCGAGGGCGGCATCCCAGCTGTCATCCGTGACAATCTGGAATTTTACGCTATCCCTGCTTCCCGCGCCGATGTGGGGGATCGTGAGGATCGGCTGGATGACCGACGAGGCGCCCGTTGCAGAGAGTTCGATGCGCACCGAATCGACTCCGGTTATCTCGCTGGTTTCTGCTTCCACCTTGATTTCCGCCAGCCGGCCACGGTTGACGATCGCCCGGCCCAGGTCATCCTGGTTTTTCGCCAGGGCATTGGTGACTCTGATGCGCACCCAGGAAGAGCTGTTCACTGCCATGGTGGTTGTGCCGGTTGCCGTCATCAAATTGTCCGTGCCGGCGGCGCGGTTGACGTCCGAAGCCTGCAAATGGACTCTGATTTCCGCCGTGCCGGCAATCTTTCCGATCTGCGTCACAATATAGAGGAGACTGTCCTGCCGGCCGCCGGAGAGGATCAAACCCGGCGTGTTGATGAGTTTGGCCGGGGCATTGACCTGGTAATAGGTATCGACGCTCCCCTGGGTCGTGAAAGTGATATTGGCGGGGGAAATGTTTTCAAATTTCAGGTCCGCCACGCCGTCGTTGATGACTTTGACATAGATGCGCCAATCGTTCTGATTGTCGCCGGCGGTGACGTCCGCGGGAGCGGCGACGGCCAGGATGCGCAACTGGGCCGGTTCTTCGATGGTGACCGTCGTCGAAGAGTCCTGACCGACCCGGTTGATGGGCGCGGACTTGCCTTCATTGACGCCTTTCGAGGAACGAATATCGGCGGAAATCGTGACCTGGCCGGAAATCTTGCCGGCCCTGGTTGTGAAAACGATCCGTCCGGTATCGCCGGCGGCGATGCGTTTGGGGATGATCAAATCCGTCGCGGCAAATGTGACCCCGCCGGCGGGCGTCGCGGAGAGATGCACTTTCACCGAATCGACGGCTTCGGAGCCGATGTTATGCACCGTCACTTCCACAGGAAAGCTTTGGTCGTAACTGACCCTTCTGTCGACATTTGGCGTCACCGCGCGGGTGTTTGTCAACCGCAGTTCCGCGGGTTTGTAAATTTTCAACACGACCGCGGAATCCGGAGAAAGGGCGGCGTTGGCCAGCGATTGATCCTCGCCAACGGCTCGTGGAATGTCGGCGATGAGCATCTCCCCAGCGAGATTCTGCAATGAATCGGCCTCGACTTCAAAAGAGAGCATGCGGAAATAATCACTGCTTCCCGTTCCCAGGTTGGTGATCACTTGCGGATTGCCGCCGGAAATTTTCGATCTGGCGCTGCGCAGGCGGACATAGACGCTGTCCAATCCCTGCCCGCCGATATTCTCGACGCG
>DCUM01000097.1:0-7525 GCA_002327255.1 bacterium UBA2214
AGGGAGGGTTCAAGACGGTTCAGGCGCCGCTGTCTGTCCGGAAATCCGGTGATGAGATCATTGAAGGCGGTGACCACATCCGCATTGCAGAGCACCGCATCAAACGGCAGGGGCTCGCCGTTGGCCACCACAGCCGCAACCCGTCCACGCCGGTGTTCGATTCTCGAAACCCGCGTCTGCAGACGCATCCCGACCCCCAGACGCCCGGCCACATCCTCTAACGCTTCGACGAGGCGATACATTCCACCCCGCACATAAAAAGCGCCGAGGCCATATTCCACATAAGGGATGATGTTCAGAGTCGCCGGCGCCACATAGGGATTGGAGCCGTTGTAGGTGGCATAGCGGTCGAACAGTTGCAGGACGTCGTTATTCTTGAAAAAACGGCAGAGGCCGCCATGCACCGTCCGCAAGGGATCGATGGCGGGCAGGGAGAGCAGGGTGCGCAGGTGCCGCCGGCGCAGCAGACGCCGCCACTCCTGGATGGGTGTGAAAAGGAATACGTCGGCAGTCAGGTCGTATATTTTTTTGCTGTACGCCAGAAAATCGGCGTATCGCCCGGCATCCGCCGCGGACAGCGCCGTCAGGGCATGACACATCCGCTCCATCTGATGGCTCGCATCGAGACGGCTGCCATTGGCAAAAAAATAGCGGCACATCGGCTCCACCGCCACCAGCTGCAAAAAATCAGCAAGCGCAAAGCCGGCATCGGCGAAGAGTTCATCGAGAACGAACGGCATGGTGAGCAGGGACGGGCCCGTGTCGAAACGAAATCCATCCTGACGGATTTCCCCCATCTTGCCGCCGGGACGCTCGTTCTGCTCGAAGAGCGTGACCTCGCAGCCGCGACGCGCCAGATGGATCGCAGCGCTCAAACCCGCCAGTCCGCCCCCGATGACCGCTACACGTCTATTCATAAGCCCCCCTTGATTTCTCATAGACGGAGGTGCAACCCAGCAAAAGAGTGTATCCATAGAGAAAATCTTCGATGGGGATGCTCCAGATGCGCACATCGACCTGGTAGCGCGCCTCGTAAAGCACCACCGGACGGGCTGTCAGGTAGCCGTTGAAGAGAAGCATGAGTCCGGCCAAAAGAATGGCATAGGCAACGGTGTTGCGTCGCGCCAATACCTTGCCGCCCATGGTCAAATCGAGAAATGCGGTGGCCGTGAAGGCGAACAGAACCAGCGCGGTGTACTCTTTCCCGGACTGAAGCGCCCAAACCACCGGCAGCGCGAACAACGCCAACCACAGCGGATGATAAATCGGCTGCGGTTCAGCCCCCAGAGGATGGTAGTGACGCAGTACTTCCCAGACAAACAGGGAGGCAAAGGGGACGGTGAGAAAAAAAAGCCATTCTCCCAGGGGCAGGGGGCCGATCAGCGTGCCGGCGGTGTAAACCGGGTTGAACCACCAATGCCGGCCCGTCACCAGCCAGTCCCAGACGATGAAGGCGGGCATGACGGAGAGAATCGCGATCACCGCGCTGCGCCAGCGCTTGACAAAACGCAGCTTGCGGTCAAAGCTGAAAAGGAGGGGTCCCGCTAGAACCAGGACATTGAAAAAAATATACTCAAGGTGTGCTGGCAAGGCCTAATTGTCTCTTGATCTGTTCGAGCCGCAAGTGCGCATCCCCGTCGAGGTGCGCCTTTCCTTCTATAAACAGCACGACATTGCGGATCAATTCCCGGTCATAGGCCTGAAAATGGTGGGGGAGCAGGCGGATGATGGTGCGAAATTTTTCCTGGGCATCCTCCTGACGGTTGAAGAAAAAAGGAAGAAAGTAGCACGTGGAGCTGTGGATGAAGAGCGCTTCGATGTCATGCGGCTCTCTGGCGATCCCTTCGTCCATGATCTGCAGGCCGCGCTTGGCCCAATGCAGTTTATCGTGCGGCCAAAAGCTGTGTTTGCCCTTGAGCGCGACCAGGGCGCCGGTGTAGGTCATGGCGCGCCCCTCCCAGTGCGGGTGTTCGCGCTGGAGCGCTATAAAAGCCTGCAAGGCGGGTTGGAGTTGATGTTTATCGGTGACGCTGGCGTAGAAAAGCTTTCTGGCGGCATCCAAAGCGTCCGGATCGGTGGCCGCGTTGACGCTTGTTTCCAGGAAGGAAGCGAGTAGTAACAAGAAAACCAGACAGCCCGTCAGCGTCATTGAATGACGGCTGGCGCCGGAAGCAGCGTGCTTCATCGCGGCATCTCAGGTGGTGGGGGGATTTCCCGGTGTGGCCGTTGCGCATGTTCCAAACCGTGCTCGCGTTCAGCCTGGCGTTTAATCGAATCCACAAACGCCTTGCCGAATTTTTCAGTCATGACGGAGATTTTTGCGACCTGTTCCATGACACGCTGCAGCGAATCCTCGTTCATGAAATGCCGCCCTTCCAGTTGGCGCTGCTGCTCATCCCATTTCAACCAGCGTTTTTTCTCCAATTCAGCGAATTTCCGCGCCAAATCCGCATCATTTTCCGGCAAATCTTCGCGTAACGCCGCATCCACGTGCACGGTCAGACCACTGTCCGTCGGGAAAAAGTAATACCTTTGCCGAATGAGATGCCGTTTTTCAGGCGCTTGCGCCAAACGCTTCATCTCCCGTTGAAACGAATGCAAATCGCGCAAGCGAATCGCCAATTCATCGGCAGACACCTTGTAAACTTTCGGCGGCGCCTTGAAGGCAATGGCACTTCGCTTTGCCGGCGGTGCAGGGGCCACCGCGACCGTGCCCCTTTCGAGCGAATCGATCCGCATCACCCTGGTGGGCGTCTCCGCCATCAGAAAAGCCAAAGCCTCTGTGGAGGAGATGAGAGAGTCCTTGTTGCCCAGATTGAGAATCTGCGCGGCGACCCGTTCGACCTTTTCGGCCGGAATCTCCTGCGCTTCCGCCTGGGTAACGAAGATCTGATAATTTTTTTCGAGCTCCCCTTTTTGCGAATCCTCGCGGACCGCTGCGAACAACTGCGTTCCCAGGGCCTCCAGCGTCGGCCGCAATATTTCTTTTTTCGTCTCTTTGTCGCTGATCATGAGGACAAAGATGGCCGTCGAAATGCCAAGAACCAGCAACGACAGGCCAACTCTTCTTAACCAATTCATGGATGGATTATGCCTCCGAATGGGTTGACTTCATCCTTATCAGACTCGAGAAAATGGAAATAGTTTCATTTTTTATGTATTTTTTCGCCTGCGAAAGGACTACTTGAAATGGGTCATTCGCTGCCATTTTTTGGTATGCGCTACAAACCACTTTTTAAACTTCTCGCCGCTCTCGGCGCTCGGTACGATGACCTTCAAGGCGTTGTGTTTAATAGTGATTTCAAGATCGACGGGAGCCTCGACCGGTTCGCCATCGACGTGGAAGGGACCGGGTTTTTCACGGGTTATTTTTATGGAGGTGGCCTGGTAGCGCTCGTATTCGCGGATTTTATCGATCTTGCCGGTGAACAGTTTGGGCAGATGCCAGATCGCGCGCAAAAGTCCGATGCGATGGAGGATACAGATATCCAGCAAACCATCATCGGGTTCGGCATGCGGGGCGACAATGACGCCGTTGCCCCACTGCCTGGTATTGGCAATGGTCACCAAAAGAGCGCGCACGGTGACTCTGTGGCTGTTGAATTCCAGGGTGAACAATTCCGGACGGTAAAAGAAAAACTCTCTCACGCCGATATAGAAATAGGGCAGCGGTCCGCGCAGACTGCGGTCATCGAAGAGCTTGCCGATGAGGGCATCGAACCCGATACCGGTGACGATGAAGAAATGGCGATCCTGAATACAGCCGGCATCGATCACACGGGTGGTTCCATCCAGCAGCAACCGCGCCGCGCGTCGCACCGAGACCGGCACGGATAATCCACGCGCCAATCCGTTGCCGGAGCCGATGGGTATAATCCCCAATGCCACCTGAGTATGGAGCAGCGCGCTGGCGACCTCATTGGCCGTTCCGTCGCCCCCGATGGCGACCACGGCATCATACCCCTCGGCAACGGCCTGCCTGGCCAGCTGATGGGCGTGACCCCGGTATGCGGTTTCGCTGAAATCGAAGGAAAAAGCGGCATCGGCCAGCGTGAATTCGACGAGTTTGCGAATGAGGAGCGGACTACGCATCAAACCCGATTTGGGATTATGGATAAATTTTACTTTTTTGAGTGCCACAAAAATGCCTTCATTTGACCATTCTTACGGGCAGTAAATTCCCTGATTATTTCCTGATCTCGCATCACCCGTTTTCTCCATGAAAGCCTCGCTCATACAAGGCCTTTCAGAAACCGGCGATTTTCCGGTTTAAAAAGGCATTGCAAGAAGGAGCGCCTGTACGACGCCCCAAAAGCCGAACGCCAGCAGGCGCCTTGTTTGCGTTCACGTCCAGGCGATGAGCGTGGGATGAGTTAACCGGCGGTTTCTTGGTCAGCAAGGAAAATGGGTGATAGAGCGAGCAGTCCCGGCCCGGTAGCAGCCCGTACAGACAGCGGAAATGGAAGTCACGCAAGGATGCCTGCCGTTGCGGAGTCAGCAATAGCGGCAAGGCGTTGATCCGTTTTAGTCCCTTACTGATTCGTTTGCGCCTTTTTCAAGCTCCGCAAAAACGGGTCCGCGCCGACAAAACCAATCTCGCGCAGCGGTGCGATCTCTTTCCCGTCGGCGTCGAGAAAAATGAGCGTCGGCATGCCGGTGACTGCGAATTTTTCCATCCAGGCGCGCGTCGCCGCGTCGGGCTTGGTGCAATCCACCTTGAGCAACGTGAATCCCGCAAAAGCCTCTTTCACGCGGGGATCGTTAAAGGTCTCGCGCTCCAACTGTTTGCACGGTGCACACCAATCGGCGTAAAAATCCATAAAAACCGGCTTTTCGGCCTCGAGCAGCGCCTCGACACTCTGGCCCCGGTAGGAGAGCCATGGCAGATCGGAGACTTTGGCCTCTATGCCGCTGCGAACCAGAAAAAATCCCAACAGCAGCACGGCCAAACCCGTGAGACGCCGGAACCATTTGAAACCTTTGCTGTATCCGGCATCGTGATCGAGGAAACCCAGTAAAACGCCACCCACCAGGGCAATCAGGCCGAGCAGGAAGGAGAGCTTGTCGTGAATTCTCTCCAGCTGCGGTGTGATAAAATACAAAGCCACGCCGATGAGCAGAAAACCAAAAAGTTTTTTCACCCAGATCATCCACATGCCGGATTGGGGCATGCGATTGAGCAGACTGGAAAAGGTGGCGAGAATCAGATAGGGCAGGCCAAGTCCCAATCCCATGACAAAGAAGAGAATGCCCCCTTTCACCACCAGCCCCAATTTGGCCACCAGGCCCACCAGACCGATGATGATGCCCGCGGCGCAGGGCGCGATGATGACGCCCACGGTGAGCCCCATGATCAGCGCGCCGGGAATGCCCTCGCGGGCACCGCCCAATCGCGTCAGCAGGCTGGAGGGCACGCTGACTTCAAAGGCGCCGAACATGCTGGCAGCCATGAGCAGGATGATACCCGCGATGACGACCACGAACCAGGGACTCTGAAAAAGAAAGCCCCACTGTTGACCGGCCAGCCCGGAGAGAATCCCCAAAAGCGCAAAGGAAATGGCAATGCCCAATAAATAGAAAAGAGCCGTGACAAAACTGGATCCCCGGCTCCTGCCACTCTGCCCGCCAAAATAACTCACCGTGAGCGGTATCACCGGATAGACGCAGGGTGTGAGATTCAAGGCCAGTCCGATGAGAAAAAAGGCGAGAATGGCGTAGGGCAATCCCTGCTCGAGAATTTGCAGCGCGCGGCGCTCATCCTGCGTGAACTGCAGCGCCACTTCCCCGGAGGCGGGCTGCCCCGAAAATTCTGCTGCGTCCGGCACGACCACAGGCGTGTCCGCCGCAACCACTTCCACCTGCGCCGACAGCCTGATTTCTCCAGGGGCAAAACAACTGTTATCATTACAGCCCTGATAGGACAAGACCCCTTCGATCAGCTTCATGCCCGTTGCCGCGTGCGGTGAAACCTGTATCCGGGCCGTTATTTCGATCCTGCCTTCATAAACCGAAAGCGGCTCGTCAGAAAACGCAAACGGCTTGAATAAGGGCTTGGGATAGACGATGGCGCCAAAACCGAGATCGGCATGCGGCAAAAGTTTGAATTCCGTGGGGATCAGATATTCTTGTGTGGGCGTGTTGGAGTTGACATGCAAATCGGGTTGGATATCCGCATGCACACGAATCATAAACCAGGCGCCGGCCGCCACCCGGGGTTGTGACAGCGATATCTGCGCGGATAAAACATGGGGTTCCTGAAAGCCCTGGGCAAAAACGGTGCCCGGGAGGATCAGGAGAAAGAAACAAAGAACAAGCCATTTATTCATATCACTTCCGCATCCATTCAATGGGGTTTGCTTTTTATAAAACCTTCCTGACGTGCATATTTTTCCAGCACTTTCTGCAGCATGCGCCGCCCGCGGAACAGACGCGACATCACGGTGCCGATGGGACGGTCGATGATATCAGCGATCTCTTTATAGGCAAATCCTTCCACATCGGCCAGCAAAATGACCATGCGGAATTCTTCGCTCAACTGCAACAAGGCGGCCTTGATATCATCATCGAACAGCTCTTCATAATTGGCCTCGTCGAAACCCTCCCACTCCTTCACGGCCTGCTGATCGTCCTCACTTTCAAGACCGAATTCAACTTTTTCCAGCTGGACTTGCTGCGGTGTGCGAATTTTTTTGCGGTATTTGTTGATGAACGTGTTGGTCAATATCTTGAAAATCCATGCCTTGAAATTCGTCCCCTCTTCGAACTTGTCGAAAAAACGGTAGGCGCGCAGATAGGTGTCCTGAACCAGATCTTCCGCCTCGGCCGTATTACGCGTCATGCGCAAGGCGGTGCTGTACAGGGAATCCATGAATTCGAAGGCGATATCTTCGAATTTTCTTTTTTGCTCTTCACCGATCAATTCTGACACCACCTCTTTGAAATCAACCTGAAAACAAATTCACCAGGATCCCGATAAATTGAAAAAGCACAAAAACACGATAACAAACCATGAAAAATACTAAATATCCCACCATAAAGTCAATCGATATTTGTGAATTTGCGCCAAAGGGGAAAGATATTTCGTAAATGTCAGGTACTACATCTGCGATTCATCTTTCCAGCGTGTGATGCGCCATTTGGCGTCGTGCTTGTTCTGGCGCATATTAAAGATGGCGTTGCCCGTCAGATTGAATTCCCCCCGGCTGCCGAAGAGATGGAGATGGAGGGTTTTGGCGATCTCGGCGGACTCTCCCTCCAGCGTCTCATAAATGGTGGAATCCCAGACCAGCATGAGGGTCTCAAAATTGCGGAAGAGGCGGCCCGTCGTTTTGAGTTCCACATCCCGGTTCCAGGAGGCGAAAAGACCGGAAGTCCCCAGATTGGGATCAAAATAGACAAAAACAAAACTGCTGTCGAGCAGATTGTCATAGACCAAAGAGTCCCGAAAGGTGTAGGCATAGACGAAATTTTCCAGGACTTCGGCTGGTGTTGCCTGAGCGGTGATGCGCAACCCATCGGCCGCATC
>DCUM01000097.1:7597-10825 GCA_002327255.1 bacterium UBA2214
TTGACATTCAGCGCCACCCCGCCGATTTGCCGCAGCAGATTCTGCAGCCGCAACACCTGATCCATCCTGGCATCGCGATCGATGCGCAGCGCGATGCGGTGGATGGGGATGCGCGATTCTGTGATGCGTTTAACCATTTCGCCATTAAAATGTTCCCAGGAAACCGCCCCGCCATCCACCGCGATGCGGCCTTGCGCGTCCATGCTGATCACGACAACATCACGTCGCAGCGGCAACTTCCTGCCCTGCCCGGCCTCGGGCAGCTGTACCGTGAGTTCGGCCGGCGGCTTGAAAATGGAGGTGACCATGAAAAAGAGCAGCAGCAGAAATACGACATCGGGCAGCGATGTGGTTGGTATGTCACCGGGTAACTGGATTCGTCTTTGCCACCGCATGATCTCACCCCTCAAGGTTGCGGTTGATCGTGAATGGCAATGCGGGTGACCCGGGCTTTACGGAGATCATCCAGCAGGCGGATGTAATCGGAATAGGCGGCCCGGGGTGAGACCATGACATAAAATATCTTTTCCGGCGTTTCGCGCACGGCCGTGGCGGCCCTCTGCACCAGTTCCTCACGGCTCAGCCGCAAGCCCAGCCAGCGTCGGGCGCCTTGCGCATCCAGCTCGATGCGAATGATCTGTTCAATCGGCACGGGCCTGCTGCTCCCCATGGCCGGCAGGCTGAGATTCAGGGTGCGTTCCGTCACAAAGGTGGTGCTGACGAGAAAGAAAATGAGCAACAGAAAGGCGATATCCGCCAGCGAATGGGATGGAATGGCGGTATGGATTTTTTTGCGCCGGGAGAGGATCATGCGCGCTCCGCATCTCCGGGGGATAACAGCTCCTGCGCCATGAGTTCATCGACCAGCGTGATGGCGCTCTCTTCCATCTCCAGGACGATGCGATCGATACGGGCGATGCAGTAGTTGTGAAAGACCTGGATGATCATGGCCACGACGAGTCCGAACAGGGTGGTGAGCAGGGCGATGGAGATGCCGCCCGCTACAATCGCCGGCGACATATCGTTGGTCACCTTGATGGCATGAAAGGAATCGATCATGCCCTGCACCGTGCCGGTAAACCCCAGCAGCGGCGCCATGGTGATGATCGTGGAGAGCCAGATGAGTCCGCGTTCCAGGGCGGCCACTTCCAGCCCACCGGCATCCACAATGCTCTTCTCCACCAGGCTGCGGCCGCGTCCCACCCGCTGCAGCGCGGCGCGATAGATGGCAGCGACAGGCCCCTTTTCTGTCTCGCAGGCTTGCAGGGCTTTTGCCACACCACCGTCGCGCAGATGGTTGAGCACGTGTTCCCCCACCCTGCGGCTGTTTCGCGCCGCGGTGGTGATGAAATAAAACCGTTCAAAACTGATCGTCAGACCGATGATCAGGCAGAGAAGAATCGGCCACATGAAGAAGCCGCCATCGAGCATCCACTGCACGGGTTCTACTCCTTTGTTGTTTGTTCTTCCCTGATCACCAACCGCCCTGAGTGAGGATTTCCGCCGCCCTGGGCAGTAACGGCAGGGCATCCTTCAATTCCCTGTCTTCCTGACGCAGCATCCTGTAGTAGTGGGCGCTATCCCAGAGATTGCGCGCCACTTCCGCCTTGACGATGCCGCGAATGAAGGCTTCGTCGCGCTTGAACGCTTCTTCGCTGAACTCCATTTTGTTCTTTTTGAGCAGCTCTTGCAAATCCCCGGCCAGAGCGTCGTCGACCTGGTAGTCACGGCGAAAGGTCTGGTACTGCGAATATTTGCCGCGCAGCGATGCGGCGTATTTTGCGCCCAACTCAAAAAAGATGCGTTTGGCAAACAACTCGTTGGTGAAGCGCGAGACCTGTTCGGCCTTGAGGGTGCTGTCCGGGGTGATGCCACCGCCGCCGTAAACCAACCGGCCCGATCTGGTTTTAAAAATCTGCCGCGTTGAATCCTGTGGCGGCTTTTCCTCATCATCGCTGTACGCTTCCGAGTAGTAATCTGCCAGCCCGGCATCATAACTGCGCTGGATGAGGCGGCCGCTGGGGGTATAATAACGCGCCACCGTGAGGCGCAAACCGGATCCATCCTTGAGGCCAATCTGATTCTGCACCAGACCCTTGCCGAAACTTCTTTGTCCGACCACCAGACCGCGATCCAGATCCTGAACAGCGCCGGCAACAATCTCGGAGGCGCTGGCAGAACCATGGCTGATCATGACGATCATGGGGATCATGGGCAGATCGTTGCCGTTGCTGGAATAAAAGTCATCATCCGTCGCCTTGACCCGGCCGCGCGTGTAGACCAGTTTGTGTCCCGCCGGAATAAACCGGTCCGCCACTTCCACCGCCTGCTCCAGCAGTCCCCCCGAATTGGAGCGCAAATCAAAGACCAGCTGTTTCATCCCCTGATGCTGCAAATCTTTCAGAGCCCGGTCGAGCTCATCGGAGGTGGTTTTGGCGAAACGCGCCAGCCAGATGTAACCGGTCACGCCATCATCGAGCATGAAAGCGGCATAGATACTGTTGATGGGTATCTTGTCGCGGATGATCACGACATCGAATGGTTCCTGCAGCGTGGCGCGGCTGATGCCGAGCTTGACTTTGCTGCCTTTGGGGCCGCGCAATTTCTTGAAGACTTCTTCTTCGGTGATGCCATAGGCCGATTTGTCATCGATGCGGATGATCTGGTCTCCCGGCATGAGTCCAACCGCCTCCGAGGGCCCGCCCGGAATCGGGGAGACCACCGTCAGTACCTTGTTCTGCACGATAAATTCAATGCCGATGCCCTCGAAACTGCCCTCGAACTGCTCGGTGGCCCTCTCGAGACTTTTCTTCGGGATGTAGACCGAGTGGGGATCGAGTTTGCCCAGCAATCCCTCGATCGCGCCCGTGATCAGCTTGTCGCTGTCGACCGGCTCTACATAAAAACGCTTCACATAGGCAAAAACTTCGACAAAGCGATCGAGCTCGGCGCGAATATTGTCTTGCGGATAAAGTTCATTATTGCCGAGTTTTGTGAACCCGATGCCGACGATGATCCCCAGCGTCACCACCACCAGGATCCAGGAAATTTTCTTGTTCATTCGCTTCATTCCAGAATAAATATCCAGTTATTTTATGACATTGGCTGCGATCTGCAACTTGACCCGCCAGGATTGCCCCGGCGCCAGATGGAAGCGCCAGTGCGGCATGACAATGGAACACTGATAATTGCGTTCAAAACCGGCTTCCGAGAGCGAGACGGTTTCGA
>DCUM01000140.1 GCA_002327255.1 bacterium UBA2214
ATCGCCGGCGTCTGGGAAGCCTTTCGCTCGGATTGGGAACCCTTCACCGAGACTTTTGGCAAGAGCTATCACATCACGCTGGCGGCAATGTCTTTCGAGATTGTGCTCAGTCTCGATGAGGGCCGCCACGAAATCTATCAGAACCGGGTTTTTGTCACCTCCCGGTACGATCTGGTCTCCAGCGGACTGGAGACCCCGTGGAGTCTGCCGTATTTGCACATCCGGGTGAACAGCCCCGATTTCGAACTGCCCTTTGGCCGGCACTGTTTGCGCAACGAAGAGGTGATCCAGCCCCTGGCGGCTGCCATCCGCGAGGGCATTCTGCCCGACTACTTCAGCACCCTGGCAGCCTATTATTTGCGCGCGGATACGCGCTCCGCCGTTTTCGAGATCGAGGAACTGGCCATGGCGCTGAACTTCCATGCGGGTTGGACGAACGATCTCTGGAGCAGCATCCCGTTGTTCCGCCTCGTACAGGGGGGGCGGCTCTCTTTACGGGAGCTCAAGGACCAGGTGCAACGCCAGGGCAAACTCTACCTGGCCCGGGATGATGAACCCGGCGCCGACTATGCGTTGTTCGATGGTCCTGTGTTAAGCGGCGAGCAGCTCTCCAGGGGACTGGACGTCATCGATCACTATTTCAAGAATGAACTCATCAATTTGCAGGTGGAGGATGTTGTCATCGAAGCGCCTGCGGAGTTGTGCCCGGAACTCTCCGAGCTGGAGAAAAACTTTGCCGGCTATCTCGGCTTCCACCCGGAAGTGCTGGCTGAAAACGAATTCGATGAGCGTGAAGAGAAGGGCTACGCCTTGTCTGAAGCAGACCTGGAGCGGCTGGCTCACGTAAAAAATGAGATGCAGAATGCCGCGCAGGATATTGAGGATATTTGCTGGCGGGTGAACCATCTCGTGGAACGGGACGGTGTGACGCCCTGTCTGCGGCACCGCTTCATGGTCAAGGGCGATGATGTGATCCTGAATTTGTATCATCCCGACATCAAGCAACTGGTCGAATTGTCGCGCCATCTGCCCGCCCTGGCCGGTCACTGGGCGGTTGCCATGTGCATCACGGAAAACAGTTCCCTGCTGCCGCACATCACCCGCGCGGCGCGCGAGGATTTGTTGTTGATCGACGCCATGGCCAGGCTCGCCGTTGGGGGATCAACCCGGCGCCGCCGCAATGCGTCCGCGCAGCAGGGCCAGAGCGACCGGGCGGCCTGGGAGTTCATCCGCTCGGCCGGTGACTGGCGTTCACTCTCCCATTAGACAGGAGACACTTTTCATGAAATCCGTAATCGAAAAAATGACCCTGGAAAAAGGCATGCAGGTCGACGTCCATGAAGGCTGGAGAAAGATCATCTCCAGCCAGTTCGGCGGCAATCCCGGCCGCGCCTTCAGCGAGTTGATACAGAACCTCATCGACAGCTATGAAGCCGATGTGCCCTGGCCGGAACGCCGCGGCGAAATTGAAACCACGCCGGATGGCGTCAGCATCACCGACTATGGCAGCGGTCTGGATCGCGAAAAATTGCGCCTGATCACCACGCTGGGCGGAACCGACAAGGCCGACGATCCAGCCAAAATCGGCACCTTCGGCGTCGGTTTTTTCAGCATGTTCAATCCCAGACTGGGCACCCGGTCGGTGCAGATCACCACGCGTTGTGAAGGATCGGTGGTGGTGCTGCGTTTTGTGGTGGAACATCCGGACAAGCCGCCGCGCATCGAGATCGAGAGCCGTGAAGGTGTCATCCCCTACAGCACGCGCATTCTGGTTCAGTTTGGCGACGGCACTGCCGTGGCGGGCTGTATGCAGGCGGCTCAAAAAGCGCTCAGGTACTACCCCTGTAAAATCAGGGTGAATGGAACGCCCTTCGCTTCGGTGTGGGAAGAGGCCGGAAAGAGCGGCGCCTTTATGTTCGAGAAGAGCCTCATCCATGGCTTCATCCAACCCGCGCATCACTGGGAGAATGTCAGCATCCTGTGCAAATATGAACTCATCATGACACTCGCGCTGGATACCTTCGCCACGGGCGGCCGTTCGATGCGCTATAACCTCGATGATCTCTCTTCCAGCCGCATGCCATGGATTCCCGGCATCCATATCTGCATGAATTGCAATGCGCTGAACGTCACCATCAGCCGCGATTCATTCTATCTCGATTACATCTGGGAGCGCGCCAAATCCGAACTGGCCGATGTCTTGCTGACCTGGCTGGATCATACGCTCGATGAACAGGCCGATCCGGGTCTGGTGCTGGCCAATCAGTATATTCTTCGCGACCGGCTGGCGGCGCTGCTCAAAGGCGATGGTGTGGAGGATGCTCATCCCGCGTTGCGAAAATTGCTGGACGCCAGGGTCTATCGCATCAGCGGTGAGCGTGGCATGTTCTCGTTGCGCGACATCCGGGCGCGGCTCACGCCCGGCCTGCCGCTCTTTTTCTCCCCGGCGCAGCGCAATTTGCGCTGGCTCGGCGGCAATTTCAAACACGATTTTGTCGTGCTGCCGCAGCGCTGCGACAAGGGGGGAGGCGCCCCGGATTTTTACCGCTGGCTCTTCGGCGCCTTGTTCAGCAACATCGTCAATCTGGATACGATTAACGCCGACCATGGCCGCTTGAAGGAACTGGTGGATGCCGGCATCGTCACGCCCGAGGCACTGTCGCCTGCCTGCAAAATTGTGGGCGAGAAGCACCTCAACGCGGCACAGCAGGCGCTCCTGGACGAATTGGCCGCCATTTTACAGGATGAGGGCGTCCACCGGGCGATCGAAGAGAACCTCAAACTGCCCATCCGCTCGATTCATCCGGTCTTCATCGAAATCGAGGACGGCAATGCCTATATCTCGGCAGGAATCTTTGACAGCGAGGGCATCCCGCTGACGGATCGTCTGCTCACCAATCTATCCAGCGATGAACGCCAGGAACCGCTCCGGGAGAAACGGGATTTATTACTGGGACTCTCCCTGAATCATCCCTTCATCCGCTATCTGGCGGAGTGCGAGGATCCCTATCGCGCCTACTTTTCGCTGACGTACGTTTCGCACGAACTGGCGCTGTCGCAGCGGATGCTGGTGCCCTATTCACCGTTCTATCATCTGGTCAAGGAAAAGCTGGCGGCCGGCATGCGCAAGGCGCTGATCGGGGAGATCAGCAAGCGGCATCATGCGGCTTGACCGGCGGCGCCGTGGGGGCGGCGCTTTTTTTTTATTTTTTTTGTTGGATATTACCCGTGTCTTGCTAATTTAGGACATCATTTATTCTGCACAATCAGAAAAGCAGAGACCACAAGACAATGGCGACCCAAACAAAGCGATTCATCACCTTTCCGGGTACAATCAGCTTCGGGAACGGAAGACAAGAGAAGACGAATCGCTGGATCCGGATCAGGATAAAAATACCTTTCGCAGCGAGGCCTTTATGGATACGGATAGAATCGTCCCGGAAGAGGGATTTGAAATTTGCGATGCATGCAGCATCGAGGTCTATGAGGAGATCCGCGATTACGCCCGCAATAACTTGCCCTGCGTCTTTTTCGGTCCGACCGGGTGCGGCAAGGAATTCGCGGCATCCTATTATCGCCAGGTCTGGAAAGCATCGGGCCATGGCAACGGACCCTACTGTCGTGTCAACTGCTCCGCATTGACCGAAAACATCGCCTACAGTGAGCTCTTTGGCCATACCAAAGGCGCATTCACGGATGCAAAATTNNACAAAAAGGGCTGGTTCTGCATCGCACAATCCGGGGTTCTCTTTCTCGACGAGATCGGCGATTTGCCCGCATCGGTGCAACCGATGTTATTGCGCGCGATCGATGCCGAGGCTGCCTCGGCGACGCCGCTGGGAAGTTCGATTCCGTACGACACGGACAAAGTACGGGTGCTGGCGGCAACCGATCAGCCGCGCGAGAAAATCCGCCCGGCTCTGCTGAATCGCCTTGGCATTCAGATCGACATTCCGGCGATGGAGGATCGGCCCAAAGACCGGGATGCGGCCATCGTCTATTTTGCCAATTTGGCCTTGCGCAAACGCCGCGATTTCGAAAACCTCTGTATCGATCTGCTGAAAATAGCGCCTCCAGCGGAGGACGACGAGAAAGACCCGGATATGATGTGTTTTGCCGGGCAGGTGGCGGAGTCCCTGCGGCCGCTGGTGTGCGAACGCGCCTGGCCGGGCAATTTCCGCCAGCTGCGCGTCGCCATCGATGTGGCCGTCATTCGACCCGCCCTGGAAAAAAACCGGGCACTCTTTGCGCACGAAGCCGCCCGTTTTTTGGCGCGGCATCTGGATCGTTCGCAATTGCCCGCGGCCGGGCGCGGCAAGGCGCTGTTTGCGGCCGCGTCTCAAGCGATCGACCGCGAGGATCCCCTGTATCAGCGTTTGAATGCCGTGTTGCCCAATCTCAGTGAACCCGAATTGAACAAGTGGGCGGTGTGGCTGCGGCAATATCCCGATCAGGCGTTCGGCCGGCCTGAACTGGAGCGCTATTTTGCAGGGCTCGGCTATCGCGCCATTCTCAACCGCCTGCACAAACTCGTCGCGGCACAGGAGTTGGAGCAGTTTGGCGCCCGGAATCAATATTTTCGCCGCGTCACGGCGCAACCGGCCATGCCGGTTCTCAAGCGGCAGGAGGCGGGGTTTTTGGACCTCCCGGCGATCCGTGATGAATCCGTGCTTTCGCCGGAAGCGGTCGCTGCCGTGATCGCTTTGATCCAGAAAGGCCCGCATGTCTATCTCGGGGGGGCTGCGAAAACGGGCAAGACGCCGACGGCGCTGGCAGCGGGCCAAAAACTCGCCCGGGAGCGGGCGGTCTATTATTATCGCTTTGAAGATGCGGACATGGCGCCCTTTTTCAAACTGATCATGGCGCAACTGATGCAGGAAAAGATCATCGCCACCGCGGAGCAGATCGAACGGCTGCCGCTGCCGGAGCAGGCGCTGGTGCTGGCCGGCTATGTGGCGCAACTGCTGCAAAAGGATGACGAACCCCTCTTCATCCTCGATCAGGTGCAGGTGCTGGGACGTGAAACCTGTTCCCGGGCGCTGCTCAATCTGCTGATGCACTGGTCCTTTGCCGAATTCCTGCTGGTCGGCACCAAACTGGATTTGGAACGGCCGGATGCCGTTTCCGGCAGGATTGTGGAATACGTCATCCCCGCACGATAGCAAGCGGCCGGGTTGCGTCGCCGTTGTATTTTGCTCTGGGTTTCACGGGCTTATTGGACGATTTGGGACCTAGCTGTGGGCCCTTAGATTTATCTACCTGTTTGGTTACACCAGAATTGAGAACTTGGCATTCTGTGAATTTGGGCGCTGCAGGAAAAATGGGCCGCTCTGATAAACACGCTGTACGCTCTCCGAGTAAAATTGTTTATCACCTGCCCTTTACACCAAGAAACTGCATGTCTGCAAATGTACCGGACATTCCAATCTTTACCTGTTGCAGCAGGGTCCGCAGGCCTGGATCATTATTTCTTGACGATGCGATACCCCTCCTGTCCCAGCCAGAGCGGATATTTCCGTATGCTGGCGCGGTCTTTCTCCTTGTCATCTTCGCTGAGCTGGTCGTAGGGTTTCAGACAATTGTGCAGCTTGAGATAGTCATTGCGCTGCGCGGCATATCGCCAGCCATTGGCTTCGCGGAACCGGCACCAGCGCTCGTGTTCCAGTGCCGCCAGTTTTTCGAGCAGGGCTGTGGCCTTTTTGTGTGCAAAAAGCTCGTGCTCGTTTTCTGCGATCAGTAGTTCCGCCGGGGTGGTGTCGGGTTTCATGGAGTAGCCGCTTTTCTCGAGAATGGGCTTGATCTTGGCGCCGGCATCGACATTGTCCATTTTGACATCAATGGGCAGGTAATCAAAGTCGCGATCAAATTCGGGGGGCCTGAGAGGTGTGGCTTTTTGCCAACTGGCGTGAATGAGCATGGCGATCCGGTCCGCCAGCCGCAGCAGGTCTTCATCCTCATCAATGTGCAGCCTGGCCATGAAATCGATCTGATCCGTCAGTTCGGCGAGAATGGCCTCGGGCGGTAAATCGGAGCGCACGTAGCGGCCGGTATGATTGCCCTGGATGCAGCTCAGCAACTTTTCGTAGGAACGGGAACCATGGGCGTACTTGCTGACACTCAGCAGTGCTTTCAGCAGTCCCCAATCCATATCCAGTTCGCGATCATTCAGCCCCTGGACTTCGCGCATGAACGTGGCGCGGCGGATCGGGAAACAGGCGTCCTCCGCGCTGCCAGAATGCGGATTGGGACCGAGCATGTTCAGATACGCATTGAGACGGCTCTTGAAATCCGGTCCCTTTTTGAGCCTGAAATCGTGGTACGCTTTGACCCATTCGATATATTCAGTTTCGGTCATTCCCGAAGCCAAAGTTTCGGCTTTGGGTGCAGGCTCCTGGATGCCGAACGCCTGCATCGTGGCACTGGTGCCGCCGGCAAAGACAAAAATGCATTTGCCGATGGGATGGGTGACCTGTCCTTCCTGGAATTTCCCATCCTGCATGGGCGCGAGCAGGTACTGCAGCCAGCGGAAATTTTCGGCATCGAATTCGTCCCAAAAGACAAAGGGGAGTTTGTTCTCAAGGGCTCTGTCGCGCACCTGATGAAAGGCGCCAATCAAATCCGCGGCGGTTGAGAATTGTGAAAGATTGAATTCCAGCAGACTGTCTTTTTCCTGCTTGAGCACCTCACGGGCGATTTGCTTGACCACGAACGATTTGCCGGCGCCCGGAGGACCGAACACCGCGATGGAGAGGGGCCGTTGCGGCGCTTTTTCCTTGTGATAATCCAAAATGATGTTGCGGATGATGCGCAGATTCTCGATTTCGCCGCGGTCCACGGTAAAATATTTGCCCAGACTCAGCGAGGGCACATTTTTCAATTCACGTTTGCCGCGGAGGGCCACGCGGCGCGCGATGAAATCGATCTCCCGGCAAGAGCTTGCGGTGGAACCGGCGTGGTAATTATTTTCCAGAATCGTCCAGCGCTGCGCCTCATCCGGATTCGCGTTCGCAGCGGGATTGGGGATAAAAGCCTTGGCAAAGGGCAGCGAAGGCGCCAAGATTTCATCGATGATGATGCGATAGGGATAGGCAGGAATCGACTTGTTGAGCACTCTCTTCTTCGCAAGATGGGAAATTTTCTGTATATGGCCGGTTTGATAGAGCTTGCGAATCGCTGCCAGCCCCGCTGCGATGCCATCTTCCATACCGGTATATCTGATTTGCGGTTTGACCTTTTTGCCATCCTGAAATTCGTCCGCTTTGATGCTGCCGAGGATCGAAGCGGCCAAGGCGGCTGTGAACGTGGCCATCTTGCCGATGATCATTGGTTTTGATTTTTCCTCGACCTCGCCTTCGAGATGATCCGGATCGAAAATGAGCCGGTACTGTATGGTCTCGGGATCGCAGGCGTTGTGGACATACACGGCCCCTTCCATACCGATGAGCACGACCAGATGACGGCTCTTCTTCTGCAGATCATGGATGAAATGGTTGTTGTGCAGCTCACGCACCAGATCCAGGGCGGTGCGCTCCCAGGAGAGCCCCTTGCTGATGTGTACATCCTCACGGCGCAGATCGTCCAGCGTGACCAGGGTGATCAGTTTTTCCTGAAGCTGCGGATTCCGCGTGATGTGCTGCCACAAGTCGCCCTGCGCCAGCGGCCGCGACATTTTGTAGAGAATCCACGGACTGGCAGTGTTGGGGTCGACGATTTCTTGCGGCCAGGCGGGCATCGCATTCATGGCCCGAAATCCCAGGTAGCCGTCGTCGATGACGAGCAGGTCATGAGGCCCGTCCTCTTTTTGGGCCAGCTTGGTATAATGGGTCTGCTTCAGGCACTGGTCGCTGTATCCGAGCTTCTCATGCAGGTCCCAGTTCAGATACTCCTCCTCGCCGGCCAGTTTGGGATTATAGGAGCATACGTTTTTGAACTTGTCCCGTAACTGCCACTCCGCATAGGCCATATGCCCGACTTCTTTCAGCACAGGTTTGAGACCGAATTGGAATCCAATGACCATCTTTTTCCCCGAAATAATTTCCTTCTCGTATATTTTCGAGTATTCTTTTTTGTATTTTTCCAGGATGCTGAAAATGAGGTACGCCCCCCCCAGGGTGTCGTGAATGCGCGTTCCGGTTTGCATTTTCGAACTGGTGATTATGCGTTCGCCCTTGTAAATGTGATGGTCCACGACGAGATCTCCGGTGACCAGGATTCTTTGTTTGTCTGTCATGTTTTACTCCTGATAACAAGAATGAGTGGAGTCAAAATAACCCGCCATAAAAGGAACGCCATGGGGCAAGTCGTCGATAAGCAGGGCGGGGGATGGCATTGTGGCAATGGCGCAGCACTCAGGAAGATCTGGCATGGTTGGTTCGAAACAGGTTTCATAATGCCCCCGGATGGAAACGCTGCCGGATGAAAAATCAGGTTGAGGATCTGCTCAAAAGATAGTAAATTTTATCAATTACGCAAGGGCATTCTGAAAAAATATGGATCCCGTTGCGGGGGCATAACTTCCATGTACGCAGTCGTCCTGCACTGCCTGTATATGGTAGAAATGATCCGGGAGGGAGTGCTGTTCATCAGGAGGGATGCCATCATGAATCATGCTGAAAAAGAGACGGGCATCATCGATATCATCATCACCAGGCTGACGCCCAAGGTGCTCACCTTTCTCATCGCCATGGGCATGCTGCTGCTGGCGGCGATTGTCGGGATTGCGGTTTTTCGCGGTTCGGAGGTCAAGATATTCGGCATCGAAATCTCCCAGCCCTCCAAAGCCTGCCAGGAAGACCTCGCCCACTGCAGGCAGGCCCTCCAGGCTTCTGTCACGGTGACCGAATTCCAGGAGATCGTTCATGTGCCGCTGACGAAAACCCAGGCGCTGGACACCCTGCGCGCGCTGGTCAAATCGGCGGAAGCAGTCAATTCGTGGCGCGCCAACTTCAATTACAGACTTTTCGAGATCGAACAGCAGATGATGCGCTACGGCGGATTCATTTCCACACGCATCGCTGATGGTGAACGAATCGCTGTGTACAGGATGATCCAGGCCCTGCTCAGCGACCTGGGTTTTTATGAGGGCCCCCTGGACGGCGCGCAGCGCGCCACCCACGAGGCCCTGGTCGCTTTTCAGAACGACTATAATACCCGCGTCACGGAAGCGGAACGCATCTCCGCCCTGGGCAGTTTTGGCTATCATACCCTGGAAGCGGTGCGCAGCCGCTACCGGCAAATGTCGGGCTGAGCCGGCAAAAAAACAGCGGCGGCCGTCGCCAGCCGCCGCTGTGTCCTTCGCAACACGCACTCCGCGCACGTCACTGCCAACCCTTTTCCCCTGTCTCCTTATGTCCCTTTCTTTCGTCTCTGTTGATGCATTCACCTGGATTTACGGATTCCGGCTGAGCGCTTGCAGACATCGAAACCGCCGGCATTGACCGGGTTCCCGGTTTCAAGCGCTGATGCCGAATCGCTGCGAAAACAACCGGAGCCAGTTTACAGCGAAAACCAGTAATTGCATTTAACCAGAAACACATTCTCCGGATAGACATTGAACAGATCGCGGAGATCGTGACGATATGAGAAGCGGCCCTCCTCGATCACACCGGTGCGTCCCTGCGACCACACCAGAAAAAACGTCGATCCGGCCGTATATTCCCAGCGCAGCACCAGGTTGGAGCGAAACTGACGGAAATTATAGTCGGGTTTGTCGAAACGATACTCCTCCTGTCCATCCCGGTCTTCATCGATGACGTATTGACTGTTCTCTTCATCCCATTGCATCTGATCATCCGCAAAGGTCTCGAATTGATCGCTATACACGCTGGCGCGGGGTTTCGTGATGGATTTGAAGCGGGTATACTGCCCCGCTGCCACAAACGGTTGTCCGTAGTACTGGATCGACAGATTGGGCGTCAGGCAGTAATCGAAGCGCATCACCAGCGCCAGGTTCTTCTGGTCGATGCGGCCCATGAGATAACGCGGCCCTCTTGCGGTTGCGATGGTGTCGACATACTGCAGGTCATCCGTGCACAGCGTCAAGGAGGGATTCACGGAGAGGCTGAACGCGGCCGTGGGCCGCATCTCGACGCCGAGGAACCAGCGTTTGAACGTACTGATTCCGTCATCGTTGCGATAGCGCCTACCGCCGCCGTAAAAACTCACTTTTCTCCGGGCATCGCTCGAAAACTGATACCAGATATTGCTGCCTGGCGGATTGTACAAGGCCGGCCCCCCGCGCAGCGCAGCCACTACCAGCCAGCGGCCTTCGCGGCTGATCCCGCCGTTGATGCGCCAGCTGTTGGTAAAGGTCACACTCGTGTTGATGTTCGCGCCCCGGCCGATGAAATCACCGCCAAAGTTGCCGAAATGCCACTGGTTGACGTTGGCATACACTTCACGGAAAATGCCGTGGGGTTTCAGGGTGCGGTATTGTCCCCAAAAGACCTGAATTTTCTGATCAGCCTGCCGCATGTAGCCGATATCGTTCAATTCCAGTCCGGGCGTGCGCCAGATCCAGCCGAGCAGGAAACGCCAGTGTCCGCCGCCGACCTTGCCGATGTTGACCGATCCCCCGCTGCCCGACAGCGTCGTTCGCGCCGAATCCACTTCCACATGGTTCGCATCGGGCCGCTGGAAATAGCGCGCCGACGCGGTCTGCGCCTCGAGGAGGGCATCGCGATGACCGCGGATGTGGCTGCAGGCCGTGCGGACGTCTACCATCCAGTTCTGCTGGTGCCAGGCGTGGCGGCAATCGATGCCGCCGGTGTAGGCGGCGCGGTTGAGAAAATTGAGATTCGCATCCGCAATGCGGCGGTTGGTGCCGGTCAGGATCATGCCCACGGACGTGGCGCCGGCCCCATAATCTTTCTGCAGCCGGCTGACAAAGTAATTGCTCAGCGGTTCGATCGACTCTTGCCGTGTCTCGTCGCCGCGGCGGATTTCCGCGCGCTCGTGCTGCGTCACCGCGTCGAGGACCCCGATGGAGACGCCATGCCGGGTCTTGCCGCTGAGCTTGAAGGCGCCGAGAATGGAGGTGTGGGCCGGGGCTTTGGCATATTCATCGTCGGCGGTCTCCACCTCGCGATGGGGCGTGCGTCCAATGCGGCGCGAGTAAAAGATTTGATCCATGGACAGATCCCCGTCCCCAGGCGTCAGGCGGTAATTAAAAATATTTTTGCCTTCGATGAAGAAGGGCCGTTTTTCCGCAAAGAAGGTCTCGAACGCCGTGAGATTGACCTCGGAGGGATCGGCTTCGACCTGGCCGAAATCGGGATTGATGGTGAAATCCATGGTCAGATCAGACGTCACGCCGATTTTGCCGTCCAGTCCGCCTTTGAAATGACCGCTGCGGCCCGGGGCGAAGGGATTGTCCGGTTGCGGCCGGCTGGTGCTCAAATCGGCGACGCTGTAGGGAAGCAGTTCGATGCGTTTGGGATGCGCGAGGTTTTTCAGACCGTGCAGTTCGCCGAAAAAGTGGACGATGCCGGAGGCATCCTTGGGGATGTGCTGCCACAGAGCCAACTCGGCATTGCGGGGCATCTCGCGATAGATTTCCAGGCCCCAAATCTGTTGCGGTTTGTCCGCAAAGCGCAACTGACTGAAGGGGATGCGCATCTCGGCGGTCCATCCAGAATCATCGATCGTGGTTTTGGCATACCAGACCGGATCCCAGCTGTTGTCTTCGTTCTCGCCGTCGTTGCTGAAGATCAGGTCTTGCTTGACCCCCGCGGCGGTGACGCCGAAGCCAAATCCCGTGCGGCGGTCGAAATAGCTGTCGAGCACAATCCCCGCTTCATCCACCTCTTCATCGCCGTCCCGGCGTGTCAGGCGGGAGATGATCTTGTGCGCCTGCCGGTCGTGGTTGCGGATGAGTACGTAGAGATTCTCAGCATCGTAGACAATTTTAAAGGTGGTGGTCTCCGTGGCGGGTTCACCATTGTGGGGCTCGTTCTGGGTGAACCCCGTGCCGGTTTCCGCCTCCTCCCAGACGGAGTCATCGCCAAGGCCGTCGATAAGCGGCGGTGCGGGATTGCAAAAGACGGCAGTATAGACCTTTTTGGGGGGGTCTTGTGCCGCAGCGAGGGCGATGAGGCCAAAGGCCAGGAGTGTCAAGATATTTTTCATAGGCGATTCCTGAAAGGCTTCTTTTCGGGGAATGGATCACAGGGTGTCTTTAGCAGTAAAAACGGAAAATCGGGAGAAAAGTTACAGGGGTATGAAACTGGTACGAGTTCGAAGCGCCTGAAGGTGTTTTCCCTTTAATGTGGAGGCGGTGGAAAGATTTGAGTGTGCGGCGGCAGGTTGGCACTTAAAAAGGAGGCCAGCAGATGCAATCGCCCCTTTTCAGGTCGCTGTTTGTGATTGTGGCAATAGGGCACCCCATCGGAGGTGTTGTCGTGGCGGCGCCCGTCACCGGGCCCGCCTCTTCTCTGCCGCCTCTGTTGCCAGCCGCAGGGGGCGGTGTTACCTATGCCGTCAGCGTCTTGAGGCGATCGTAGAGATGGTGCAGCAGCATGCGGTTGTCCACCGCGACGTAGCGCACCGTGCCGCCCATGCGGTGGAACGATTTGAGAAAGCGCAGGTAATAGTCCGGTGTATTTTTCGGCGGCTCGCCGCGGCTCCAGTCCCAGGTGCTTTGCTGGAGATCGTTGACCACCATGAGATGCCCCGAAACCGGTTTTTCACCGTTTTGGATGCGGAGATTATTGACGGCCGACAGGGCTTTTTCAAAGATCTGCGGCGCCATGATGGCAGAGCCGATGGAGAGAAAGACGCCGTCCTGCAGTCCGGCGACCGAATGGGCAAAGATTTTAAAATCGGTGTGACTGCCGCGTCCCAGCGCCGCGCCGTTGGCGCAGGGATGGTTGTAGATGATGTCGTAGCCGATGCCGCTGTGCACGGTGACGGGCACGCCGAGGCGCACCGCCCGGCCAAAAATAGAGTGGTGTTTCCAGGGATGGGCAATGGCCAGGAATCCTGCGGGGATGTCAAAGTGCGTCAGGGTGTGCAAGAGTTCGGCCTGCGCCGCCAGCAGGGGGTGGGGCGCGTCGATCCCGGCGGCGATGACCTCCTGCAGCGCCCGCACGGCGGGAAAGGTCAATCCGTCCCGGACGATCATCTCGCCGATGGACTCGCCATAGCCCAGCCCGTTGACGGCGCCCGCCTGCACCGCCCAGTTGAGAAAACGGCCGGTCTCGTCCCAGGCGCCGAAACAGCCCTGCGCCACATTGGCTTGTACATCCTCCTCGCTGCGGCCGTGGAAGGCGAATTCCCAGTCGTGGATGGCGCCGGCGCCATTGGTGGCGAGGTGGGTGAGCCAGCCGCGTTCCATCATCTTGATGAGGAATCCGGCGCAGCCGTTTTTGACCAGATGCGCGCCGAAGGCGAGGATCACGCTGGACTTCTTTTCCCGGGCGGCGAGGATGCGCCGTGCTGTTTCTTCGACCAGGGGTTGCAGTTGCGGCGCCGCGCCGGGCGTCTGTTCCGGGTCGATGAGGATATCTTCAATGGCTGATTTGCTTCTGCGTTCGGCCAGCGGCCGGACGTGGAGCTGCTGCGGATCGAGTTGGGGATGGGGCATGATCTCCCTCAGTAATGATTTTATTATGGTGGGCGGTGCCCGTTGTCAATGCTGACATCAAAGTAGAGATTACCATTCCAGTGGTTGCTTCTGCCTCTGCCAAGGGCTGCCGCAACGGGTGGCCATGGCAGGCCACTCAGATGATTCGGATAAGACCCTAAAACAGGAACGGCACGAACCGTTTGGTACGTTTCATATAATCCCGATACGCCGCGCCAAAGTAGGCGATGCACTCGCGTTCGTCGGCCCTGGCGGTGGCCACCAGAAAGCCCGTCGCCAGCGCAGCAAGGACAAAAGTATACCCGTTCACGCCCTTGAAAAAAAGGCCCCATGTCAGCAGGAGCAGCGAACCATACAGGGGGTGGCGGATATAGCCATAGATGCCCGTGGTCACCAACTGCGACGTCTTTTCGAAGGCGAGCAGGGAGGCATCGCCGCGCTCGGCGCCCGGCACGCCGGCCTGGATCAGTTTCAGGCCCAATCCCAACCACACCAGGGAGGCGAACAACAGCATCCAGGAGATGATCTGCAGCGGCGCGAAGGGTTGGACGAACCAGACCGGCAGGTTGAGCAGCGCCATCGGCAGCATCGCTTCCCAGGCGAGAAAGCGGTAAAAGCCGTGCGAATCTCTTTTGCGCAGGGATTGCCACGACAGGGCCACGAGCGCCAAAGAGAACACCACGAAAGCGAGGATCTGCATGGACAGGAGGGACATGGGCACCCCGGTGTTGTACACGGATGACATGGAAAAATCAGACGCAATGAACTGCAGGACATACCGGATAAAAATAAGATATTTTTACGCAGGAAAAAAGTCTTTTCTCAGCATTTTTGTTGCGTAACTGTCCATTTTAATGTAAATTGGCCGGATAGAAACCTGCGCTGTATATTGGTCAGGAAATCCCATGCCTCCCCTGGAATTCCATTTCATACCGCTTCACGAAGCGCTGCTGCCGCGCCTGATCGACGATTGGGGCGGAACGGACGCCGCGCTGCTGCTGCCCACTGAGACCAGCCGCTTCGCGGCGCAGCGTCTGCTGCAGAAACAGGGACCGTTCAGCGGCTGCAACGCCCTCACCTGGGCTTCCTTCAAGGATCAGCTACTGCTGTGCGATCAGCCCCTGCTCAAGGAGGAAAAACGCACCCTGGCCTTTTACGCCTCCCTGGATGAGGAGAGCCGCACCTTTTTCAAAATACGCCACTATTTCCAGAGCATCGAGCTGGCGCACCGTTTCTTCGCTCTCTTTGAAGAATGCGCCGAAGCGGAGCGGGAAATCCCGGATCCGCAGACCTTCATCGCCGCGGGCATCGACTGGCTGCCGTGGCAGGAAAAGACACTGGAAGTGCTCGTGCATATCCGCGCCCGCTATCAGCAGTGGATCACTCAGCACGGTTTTGCGGATCGCATTTTCATCCGCAACGCGAATCATCTCGATTTCAGCAGCTGCGCGCACCATGCCGCACTCATCCTCGTCGATCATCTGCGCTGCAGCGCGTTCGAACGCCGGCTCCTCCAGGCATTGTGCGACCACGATCACCGGGTGCTCCTCTATTATCACCTCCCCGAGCACCTGCTCGATAAAGCGCTGCTGCAGGTCAGGCCCTGCACGGCCGGCGATTTTCCCCGCAACCCGGATCAGCAGATCAGCCTGTGGACCTGCCCCAATTCCTTTTCCCTGTACCACCAGCTCTTGAAAATTCTCGACCACGAACCCGTTCACCACGTCGTGGATGCCGATGCGCAACCCCACGCGCTGCAGCACTTTTTGTCCCCGGCGCATTTCCACCTGCCGGGCACGATCCCGATGTCCGAAACCTCGATCCATGCCTGTTTCGACACCCTGCTGAAAGTGCTGGATGCGCTGCTCTACGACCCCGATTGCGGCCGCACGCTGCTGCCGCTTCCGGTGCTGCTCGATGCGTTCCTGCAACCCGATTTAGCCCGCGCCCTGTCCGCCACGGCGACAGATGCGAAGGATTCGATAACACACGAACAACTGATCATTCTGCTGCACAAACTGCAAAAGCAGGATTATTGCTACGTCGATCTGCAGCGCACTTTTTTCAGCGCGCCGTTTCCGGAACGCCGCTCCCTGCAACGCGCCCTGACTCCCCTCCTCGATCTCGTCGCCAATATGCTGCGCATTCAAAATATCGCCCAGCTCGCCGAATGGGTGGATGCCCCCGGCGGGATTCCCATCCGCCGCATCATCCGCTCAGACGAACTGGCGTGCAGCGACCTGCTCGAAGTTTTTTATCAGTCGCTGGCGGATTTCACCGCCATCGCTGAACTCGGTCTGATCGACGACTGCGCCAGCCTCTTTTCCGGCGACGCGCGTTTTGCCAACCCGCGCGGCATCCTGCGCCTCTTTCTTGAATACATCAAGTCCAGACGCATCCACATCAACCTGGAGCGGGTAGAGGGGGAGCGCGTCGATCTGCTCTCGCTGCCCGATACGCAGGGCCTGGCGTATCCGGCCCTGGCGCTGCTCAACCTCACCGAATCGAATCTGCCGCACCGTCCACCGGAACCGTTTCTCTTCAATGACCAGCAGCGTCAGATGTTGGGCCTCACGACCCTGGAAGAGACAAAGTCGCTGCAGAAATACCGCTTCCTGCGGCCGGCGCTGGCAACCCCGCAGCTCCACCTGCTGACGATCCGCAACATCGAGAAAGACATCGAGCCCAGTTCTTTTCTCGAAGAGTTGCTCCTGGCACTGCCCGCGGATGCCGTGCAGGGAGACAAGATCAGCGATGTCGATTATCAGTCCTATGCGCACGGCTTTTTCCGGGTCGATACCGGGGCGGCTTTGCCGCGCGCCATCCGCGAGCAGGAGCGATTTTTCGAACTTCCTTTCGAGGCCGGTGATTTTGCTGATGGCGCGTGGCCGCTCTCCTATTACGCCTGCAAACAGCTGATGCAGGATACTTTCGGTTACTTTGTCGATCAATTCGTCCGTCTCCCCGAGTGGCCGGAGACCTGGGAACTGACCTGGAGCAAGCTCTTTCTCGGCAAGGTGGCACAGCACCTCTTCGACGGGTACTGGGGTTATTTCCTCATCGATCAGGCCAGCTATGGCGATTTTGCCCAGATCGGCGCGCGCCACGGCCGCCGGGCGCTAGAACGCCTCTTTGCGCCCGAATCGGATTACTATTTCTGCATGCCCAAAAATCACGAGCTGGTCTATTTTCGTGAGATCACGCTCCCGGTCATCGAACAGTCGCTGCAGACGTTTTTCCGCGAACTTTCAGGCCGCGCCAGGATGCAGCCCCGGGAGGCGCGGGTCTACCCGGAGCAGAAATATGCCGGTGCGGCCGAACAGCAAGCCAAACGCTACCTCTCCCGCCAGGAGAGCGGCCTGGAAGTCGATGTCCTTCTCCAGGGACGCGCCGATCTGCGCCTGGAAGCCATCTCATCCCCGCACGCCTTTATTGTCGATTACAAGACCGGTTCCAGGGCCGATCCGCTGCAACTGCTTTTCTACGAACTCTATTATTATTTGATACAAGAGCCGCAGCGGAGCGAATGGGTGAACTCGAGTTTTTACCATATTCTCGAGCAACGGTTCGAGCCGCTCAAACTGACGCTCGGCCGCCGCACGGTGAGCAAGGCGGACTATTTGCAGGCGTTTCGCGCGGAACTGCAGAGCGCGCTACTGGCGATCAGCCGCGACGGCTATACGCCGGGTCGCCGCAGAAACTGGCAGGAGACCCATCTCGACGATATCATCCGGAGGGATCAGTATCAGCCATCCCAACCCGGATGAACCGGTAGCGTTGCCGATCCGGCCGTCCGCGCGCCCGGCAATGCGCCATTTTGCATAAAAGGAATGGGCCAGATGCGGCCCCACTACACCCTCTAAGGAGTCTTCATGGGCGGGTTTTTCGGCATCGTTTCCAACCGCGATTGCGTCAGCGATCTCTTTTACGGCATCGATTACCATTCGCACCTCGGCACGCGGCGCGGCGGCATGGCGGTCTATCACCCCGACGGTTTCAAGAAATCGATCCACAGCATCGAGGGCGCGCCTTTCCGCAGCAAATTTCGCGAAGACCTGGCCAAATTCAAGGGCAACCAGGGCATCGGCGTTATCAGCGATTATGAAGATCAGCCGCTGCTCATCGCCTCCCATCTCGGCAACTATGCCATCGTCACCGTCGGCGTCGTGCGCAACCTCGAAGCGCTGACCACCTGTGCCCTCAATAATCATCGCGGCCACTTTACGGAGATGAACCTCAACGCCATCAATCCCACAGAACTGATCGCCTCCCTCATCAATCAGGAGGAGTCCTTTGCCGCGGGGATTCGCAAGGCGCAGGAGGCCATCGAAGGTTCCTGCTCGCTGCTGATTCTGACCGCGGCGGGCATTTTTGCGGCGCGGGATCGTCTCGGCCGCACCCCCGTGCTCATCGGCAAACGCGAGGACGCCTTCGCCGTCGCCTTTGAATCCAGCGCCTTTCCCAATCTTGGTTTCGAGACCGTCCAATTCCTCGGGCCGGGGGAGGTTGTTCTCATCAGCAAGGATGGCTATCAGACGCTGTTGCAGCCGCAGGAGTCGATGCAAATCTGCTCGTTTCTGTGGATTTATTACGGCTATCCCGCCAGCAGCTATGAGGCCATCAATGTCGAACAGGTGCGTTATAACTGCGGCGCGGCGCTCGCCCGCGCCGATCGGGTGAGCATCGATATGGTCTCCGGCATCCCCGATTCGGGCGTGGCCCACGCCATCGGCTATGCGGCGGAATCCAGGATCCCCTACTGCCGGCCGTTTGTGAAGTACACGCCGACCTGGCCGCGCAGTTTCATGCCGCAGGTGCAGGAGACGCGCGATCTCATCGCCAGCATGAAGCTGATCCCCATCCGCGACCTCATCCACGGCCGCCGCATGCTGATGTGTGAGGATTCCATCGTTCGCGGCACACAACTGCGCGATTTCGTGCAGCGCCTCTACGAATTCGGCGCGGCCGAAGTACACATGCGCGTCGCCTGTCCGCCGCTGCTCTACGGCTGTCCCTGGCTCAATTTTTCGCGATCGCGCTCCGAGATGGAACTGGCCGCCCGCCGCGCCATCGATGAACTGCACGGCGCCATCCCCGACGACCTTACGCCGTATCACGATCCGGCCCGTGCGGAATACCAGGCCATGGTGGAACGCATCCGCACGCGCCTGCGCCTGACCACGCTGCAGTACCAGACCATGCCGGACATGGTGCAGGCCATCGGCTTGCCCAGAGAAAAACTCTGCACCCACTGCTGGGAGGGTGAACGCGCTTGAACGGCTTCATCAAAAAAGTCATACGCGCCAGCGCCGGCACCGGCAAGACCTACCGTCTCTCGCTGGAGTACATTGGACTGCTGCTGCGCTTTCGCGACCAGGGCATTCACTTCAGCGAAATCCTCGTCATCACTTTCACCCGCAAAGCCACCGCTGAAATCCGCGAACGCATCTTTTCACACCTGCGCAAACTGATCGAGCCCGGCGAAGAGAGCGAAACGCTGCGCAGCCATCTGCGCGACATGCTCGACATCCCGTGGCGGCGCGATGACGCGGAGTATCTGCGCGCGGTCTATGAGCAGATGCTCACCGGCAAGCATCAGGTGCAGATCAGCACCATCGATTCCTACATCAACCGGCTGTTCCGTTCCATCATCGCGCCCTACATCGGCCTCAGCAGTTATCGCATCGACAGCCGCATGGAGCCGCGCTACTTTGCCGAACTCTACAGCTATGCCCTGCAGCCGGATAACCTGCCCCTGGTCGTGGAACTCTTCAAGCGCTCCGGAAAACGCACCCTGGAAGATTATGAAAAGCTCATCGACTCGATTCTCAAACAGCGCTGGCTCTTCCATTTCATCGATCTCTACGCCCGGCCGCAGCCGATGCCTGCGCACGAGGAAATCGAAAAACGTTTCATGGATTACTGCCACATCCAGGAACAGATCATCGCGCGTCTGGCCGGCTATCTCCGCGAAGACAAGCCCGATGCCACTGCCGACACCGCGGTCAGGGGTGAATACCACACCCTCTTTTTCACGGACGAAGCGCAACAGCGGGGCGATTGGCTCGGACGCATCAGGACGTGCCTGCAGGAGCGCGCCTTCGTACAGGAAAATTTTTCCCTGCTGCTCAAGGGCGATCCTTTCTGGAATCGCGGTCAGCTCCTCCGTAAAAAAATCTATGCAGATTTAAAAGCCGAACTGGAACAGCAGGTCGCGGAGGCGACGCGGCTGCTGGCGGATTATCTCGACGCCACCCTGTTTCGCCAGGAGGAGGAGGAGTTGCGCAGCATGACGCGGATGCTGCTGCAGCGCTACGATGTCCTGCGCTTCCAGGATCAGGTCTTCAGCCACAGCGACGTGGCCTACTATACCTTCAAATACCTCTACGATCCCGAATTGTCGCTGGTGGCGGACGAAGCGGTCACCAACGCCTTTTATGAGATTCTCGCCAGCCGCGTGCGCTTTCTCCTCATCGACGAGTTTCAGGATACCAGCCTGCTGCAGATGCGCATCCTCTGGCCGGTGATCAAGGAGGTGGTGGCGGGCGAGGGGGTGCGGCCTTACGGCGGTGTCATCGCCGTGGGGGATGAGAAACAGTCGATCTACGGCTGGCGCGGTGGTGAACGCGATCTGCTGCTGCGGCTGCCGCGGCTGCTAGGGGGCGCGGAATCGCTGCGCCTGGAGCGTTCTTTCCGCAGTCAACCCCTGCTGATGCAGTTCGTCAACGATTTCTTCACCCATGCGGAACTGCAGGAGACGCTGAAGGCACACGACATGGAATGGCCGTACGAGACGTGCAGCACCGCGATCGCGGAGAACGGCGGCGGCCTGCTGGTGCGACTGCAGAATGTCAACAAGGAGGCTGAAGAGAACAGCTGCCGCGATGTGCGCGAAGCGGCCGAGGATGTGGTGCGCAACGAGATCGCGCCGCTGCTCGAGCAGGGCGTGCTCCAGGCCGGACAAACCGCCCTCCTCGCCCGCGAGAACAGGGACCTGCTCTTCCTCGCCGCCGCCCTCGACGATCTGCGCATCGATTATGTGCTCGAAAGCTCGCGCTCGGTACTGCACCATCGCGCCGTCAAGCCGCTGCTCCATCTGCTGCGTTTTCTGGCGCGCAACGATGCCGCCGAACTGTGCAAATTTTTGCGCTCCGACTATGTCCTGATGAATGGCCCCGATTTGAAACAGGTGCTGCTCGCCTGGCGCGACCTGACGGCCGATGCTTCCAGTATGCCGCTGATTCGTCGCCTGGCACAGCGTCTGCCGCACCTTCCCGTCCTGGCAAAAATCGCCGCACTGGCGCCGTTCATGCTCCAGGACGATGTCCTCAATTTTTGCAAGCGCATCATCGAGACCTTTGCCGTGCCGCGCCTCTTTGCACAGGAGAACGACAGCAAGAATCTGCACTTTTTCCTCGAACTGGCCGCCGCGTTCGTCCACCAGCAGCGCGATTACCCCGTCTCCGCGGAGGGATTTCTGCGCTACTGTCACGATCGTCAGGACGACGAGAACTGGCAGCAGCTCGGACTGGAGGAGATCGAGGCCATCCGCCTGCTCACCATTCACAAGGCCAAGGGCCTCGAATTCGAAAATGTCTTCCTCTTTATGCCCCTGCGCCCCGATCGCGGCAGAAACCGGGCGGAGTTGCAGCGCTATGTGCAGTTCGACGAGATTTTCCGCGAGATCGTTGAGCACGCCTTGACGTTCAATTACCAGCGCATCCTCGAAGCCTCCTCGCGACAAGGTCTGGTGAAAACGGAAGAGGCCCGGGAGGTCATCGAGGACCTCAACACGTTCTATGTCGCCATCACGCGGGCGAAACGGCGTCTGGGGATTTATCTCACTGTCGATAAAAAAGCGGGCCTGGTCGAAGCGGGCCAAAGTAAAGAGGACGAAGAGCCGGCCGCCAACAAGCTCATCCTGCGCACCCTGCAGGCTTTATTGAGCGAACAGAACCGCTATGCCTCCGAGACGACGCACAGCGCCCGCGCGCAATGGGGCGACTGGCAGTCGCGCACCGGTGCCGCGCCCGCCGCGACCGAGGCGCCGGCCGAAAACGTCTGGCACTATCTCGACACCCGGCGCCGCTCCTACTGGCACCCCGACACGGAACGCATGGAAAAAGAGAAATATCTCGATTACAAGAGCGTCTATGTCAACAAACGCCACGTCGATCGCGGCAACATCGTCCACTATTATCTCTCCTGGATTCGTTTTGACTCGGACGAGGCGCGCGCCTTTGCGGCGCGGCGGACGCTCGCCGATTTCGGCAGCCTGATGCGCTCGGCTGAAATTCGCAGTCTCCTGGTGCAGGTCGACCGTTTTCTCGACGAACACATTGAGTATTTTTCCGCGGCGCCGTGGGGACGGGTTTTCACGGAGCAGACCTTCTTCACGTCCGAAGGCGTGGAGCAGCGCATCGACCGCCTGATGGTGGATGATACAAACCAACGGATTCTCATCATCGATTTCAAGACCGGCGAATCCTATGAGCCCGGGCAACTGCAGGGCTACATAGAAACCATCGCTAATCTGGCCTGGGTGCGGCAGCATGGCTATAGCGTAAACGGCAAGTTTTTGGAAATACATTTTGAAGATCATCGCACCTCAGGCCCTGAGCCCCGGCCGGAGGCGCTGTCATAATCCGGTTGACGGTTTCAGGGCACAGGAGATATAAATACGCACATGGAACAGGCAGCGCCCCGATGCCAGGCGTGCGCTGCCAGGGCTGGAGCGCACGCCCGTGAAATCAGGAAAGAAGGTATGGATGCCAAAGATTGAACCGCGCACAGCAGGGGATTGGTTCAGCGAAAAGAGCGAACTGGAGCGCCGTTTGGGGCTGACCGAGGCGTTTTCGATTCTCATCGGCCGCATCATCGGCTCCGGCATCTTTCGCACGCCCGCGCCGATCATGATGCTGGTGGGATGCGTCAGCATGTTTTACGGGGTGTGGATACTCGGCGGCATCGCCACGTTGCTGGGCGCCTTTGTTTACGCCGAGATGGCGGCCATGATGCCCAAATCCGGCGGGCCCTACGCTTTTTTGCGCGCCGCCTATCCGCCGGTGTGGGCCTTTCTGCGCGGCTGGGCCATGTTCTTCGTCTCCGAGACCGGCGCCATCGCCGCGGTCTCGATCGTCTTCGCCGAGTATGGCAATTCGTTGTACAAGATCATGACCGGGGCGACCTACTCCCGTGGTGTCGAGGTGCTGATCGCCCTGGGGATCATCTGGATGCTGACGCTGGTCAACTGTTTCGGCGTGGCTTTGGGCGGCAAGGTGCAGAACGTCCTCAGTCTGCTCAAGCTCCTGGCGCTGGGCGCGGTGATCGGGGTCTGTTTCTCCAGCGGCGGCAGCACGGCGAACTTTTCGCAGCCCTTCTGGCCGGAAGAGTTCACCTGGGGCTCGCTGCTGGCCATGGGGGCGGCGATGCGCTACGCCTTTTTCGCCTTCAGCGGCTGGGAGGGCGCCACCTATGTGGCCGAAGAGGTCAAGAATCCGCGCCGCAACCTGCCGCTGTCGCTGATCCTCGGATTGGCCGGCATCATGCTCATCTATCTGGCCGCCAACACGGCGTATCTGTACCAGTTGCCGGTGGCGCGCATCATCGATGCCAAGTGGGTGGCGGTGGATGCCATGGAGATGGCCATGGGCGGCATCGGCGGCATTCTCGTCAGTCTGGCGGTGATGCTCAACACCTTCGGCAGTGTGAGTTCGCAAATATTGGTGAAAGCCAGGGGCATATTTGCCATGTCGCGGGATGGCCTGTTTTTCGAGTCGCTCGGCAAGGTCCATCCCAAATACAAGACGCCGAACCGGGCGCTGCTGCTGCAGGGCTGCTGGGCCACGGTCCTTTTGATTGCGGCCGCGTTTGCGGTGCATGCCTACGAGACCATCATCGACTTTTTCAGCTTTACCTCATCGATTTTCAATATATCGACCTTTGCGGCGGTGTGGGTGCTGCGCCGCAAATACCCCGATGCGCCGCGGTATTATCGCGCCTGGGGCTATCCGGTGACGCTGATACTGGTGCTGATCATTCAGGTGTGGTTCATGATCACGACCCTGATCACGGCTTTTATTCCCTCCCTGGCGGGACTCTTGCTGACCAGTTCGGGATTGCTGTTCTACTACCGGCGGGAGATCGGGGAGAAGGCACGCAGATTGTTCCAATGAGAGTTGCTTGCGTGCCGGCATTCCCACCAAGAGCGTGGCAATGAAATACACACCATGCTATTTGTGCATTGCAGGTCGATTAGTTCGGTCAACCGGAAAGACTACCAAAGCAAACCATGCCTCAATGTTGGCAAAATGGATGGATTTTGATTATTCCACCCCCAACTCCGCCAGCACCGGATAGGAGGGACGGATATCAATGGGCACCGATTTTAACGCATCCACCATGCCCTGCATCACCGGCGTCATGACGCGGTATTTTTCGACAAACTTTTTCGCGCCCGCGTAATCGCCCGTTGCCTGGAACATCAAAACCTCGTGGGCGAGCCCGTTCAACGCCGGTAGAATTTTGCACTCATCCAGGGTCAGCTTGCCGTTATCGTCGACAAAAAACGCGCCCTTGTCAAAACACCAGTTCCACTGGATGGCCACGCCGCCGCCATGCGCTTCGTTGATGCCGAAGCGGATCGAGCGCAGCATGCCGCCGAGATAGCTGGCGTACATCGAGTATTCCATCTCCTTTGGGAAAACGCCCCTGTCCATCATCAGCTTCAGGTTGGTGATGCCGAGGACGTCCGCCTTGCACTCCTCCAGCACCGAATAGAGTTCCTTCATCTTTTTCGCCACATCGACTTTTTCGCCGTTCTCGAGGGTGATCATGCCCGGTCCGAGGCCATGGCTCATCTCGTGCATGAGCACGTGGTTGAAATAGGCGTCGAACGAGACCGCGGCCAGCGGTTTGGGGGCGAGCACGGTGTTGACGATGGGAATCCAGCATTTTTCATATTTTGCCCGGGCGATGTTTTTCAACATCACTTTTTTGGAGCCCTTGGCCTCGCGCACGCGCTCGTCGTTGGGCAGATTGAAGGCGGTGGTCTGGATGCCCGCCTTGGTGTCGCCGGCGGAAAAGACCTCCTGCACGACCTTGATGGGGGAGGAACTGCCGCGGTTGAAATTCTTGTACTGGTCGGGAATCGGCAGGTTGGACTCCATGTCGTTGAGGTAGCCCGAGAGCACTGCCAGTTTTTCGCTCTCGGCATGATCGACGACGCAGAGAAAGGCTTCATAGGCCGCCTTGTAGTTGAAGAGGGCGTCCTCATAGACTTCGTACGGTCCGATGACCACCTCGAGATCGCCGCTCAGATCCATCCACGCCATATCGCTCTCAAAGTAATCGTCGTTGCGGAAGGCACTGGCGCGCAGCGTGAGAAAATGCTGCAGCGAGGGATCGTCGCTGAGGGTTGCGGCCTCTTCGAGCAGCCCGGCCACCTCTTCGATGAGGGGCTGATAGGCGAGGTGATAGGGTACCGCCTGCAAAGCCCCGTCGACTCTGGCGATGACGGTGAAGGTATTTTCCAGGCGCTCGCGCTGATCCGGGTGGTTCTGAATATGGGTCAAAAATTCGTCCACACTCATATCCGGCGGATAAAAGCCGGCGCCCGCGGGTTTGGCCTGATCGTTGAGGAAGGGCTTGTCGTGATCGAGGCGGTTCCACGGACCGAACATGATCCGGAACATCTCCTGGTAGGGGACCTCCAATTTTGCCACGGCCAGGCGCAGTTGCGGATTGCCGGGATTCACCTGCAGCAAAAAGAGCTCATCGATCAGTTTGGCGGCGTGGATGAGTTTTGTCAGCGCGGCTCTGTCCCCCGGCGACAGCGCCGAGAGGTCGCATTGCAGCGCCACGGGGGCCAGTTTGGCCAGTTCACCCTGCACCGCCTCGAGCGGCGCCTTGGTGGTGATGAGGGGCTCCTGGTTGCAGCCGCTGAACAGACCCGAGAGAATCATACAGACTCCGAGTGTGAGAGGTTTACGCATAACAGCTCCTGAGTGAAGTGAAAGGAATAAATTGTGCAAAGGGGTGTGATCACAGCGTCACCTTAAGGTCGATTGAAAACGCCGTTTTTCGACGCCGGCCGCTCGGGCTGGTCGGGCTCTGGAGAGCCCTCC
>DCUM01000209.1:0-949 GCA_002327255.1 bacterium UBA2214
TCCGCTTCGAGGTGCTGGTTTCGACAACCGACACGGAAACCGCCAGCTTTACGACGGTCCTGGAGGCGGTGCGCGAAGGCGGTGGCTGGGAGACCTATGGGTTCGCGCCGGTGGCGGCCAAATACATCAAGCTGGTGATCCACGAACCCGCCATGGGCTGGCGCCAGATCGGCGAGTTCCAGGTCTGTCCGGTGCGCACCTATGCCGATGCCGCTCTCTCTTCGATCAGCGTCACTTCGCCGCACATTGCCAATGGACTGGATCAGGGCATGGTGACCGTGACGCCCAGGAGCGCCGCCGGCACCGCCCTTGCCGGGTTGACGTTTGATGATTTCCGCCTCATTGAATGGACGGGTTCGTTGCAGTGGGACACCCTGATGGAAACCGCGACGCCCGGCGTCTATACCGCGACCTTCACGTCGACCCTGCCGGGTGTGAAAAAGATCGATTGCTACGTCAACGGCGTTTACCTCGGCGCCGTGCAAACCGAGTTCACCGCACCCGTGGCGCAGTTCGCCAAACTGGCGCTGGTGGAAGCCTCCGACAGCTATCGCAACGAAGGATGGGATAACGCCATCGATGGGGATTTCACCGACTGGGACGGCACCGTCACGGCCAAAGGGAATCCGGCCTGGGCGATCTTTGCCTTTGCCGACGGGACGGTCAAGTCGCTGCACAAGCTCAATCTCCTGACCGATACCGGCGTCGGCTATGATGCGCGCTGGGTCAAAAAGTTCCGCATCATGGTCTCCACAGCCACCACGGCGGCAGCGGATTTCGTCACGGTTTACAAGGGGAAACAGCCCGGTGGTGACTGGACAGGGCATTTGTTGACTTCCACACCGGCCAGATACATCAAATTTGTCGTCGATGAACCGGCCGGCGGCTGGTGCCAGCTCGGCGAGATCGAAATCTATGCCTCTGACGGCGCCGCCGCGCAGTTTGCCGC
>DCUM01000209.1:980-11721 GCA_002327255.1 bacterium UBA2214
GCGGTCTACAATCTGCTCGGTCAGCAGGTGCGATCGCTGGTCGAAGGGATTGTCGAGAGTGGTGTACACCAGGTGCGCTGGGATGGCCGCGACGCCTCCGGACAGATGGCGCCCAGCGGCGTTTACCTGCTGCGGATTCAGGCGGGCGCGGAAATCAGAATCCACCGCATGGTGATGATGAAATAATCCGCGCGCACCCCCCAAAAATAAAACCCCCGGGCTTTTCTTCAGAGTCCGGGGTTTTTTTTTGTGTTCACGTGTTGAGCAGAAGAGTTCATCGTCAGGGATGGCGTCATCGTGGACAAGCGCACCCGGTTCGAATTCGAGATCAACGATGAGGGCGTTTTTATCAATGGCGTGTGCCAGCCGCAGGCGGCCGAGAAGAAATATCAGCACATCATCCAGGGAGCCGTTGGCAAGGGTGAGAAGGTCAAGGTGGGTATCAAGCTGAAATAGGGAGAAAAAGAGTGATTCCGCCGGCTGGCTGACCGGCCGGATTCGTCTGCATCGGCGGACGCAGCCGCTGCCGGGCTTGATTTCCGCATGGAACGCCGCAGTGTTCTGCGCGACCCCGGGGTCGCGCAGGGAGAGCCGGGATTTCAATTATGCCGTTGCCGGTGTGGATCGTTACGCTTCGATTGGCGTGATGGCCACTTCCCCGGATTCGTTCAACGGTGTCACCAGCACTTTATCCACCCGGGTTCCATCCATATCCATGACCTCGAAGCGCAGGCTGCCCCATTCGAAAAAGTCCGTGGCAATGGGGATGCGGCCGAGGTGCAGCAGTACAAATCCGCCCAGCGTCAAATAAGCGCCCTCTTGCGGCAGTTCTTCGATGTTGAAGAGTTCCTTGAATTCTTCCATATAATAGAGGCCGTCGATGAGGTAAGAGCCGTCGAGCCGTTTCTGCACCAGGGGCTCGTCCTGTTCATCGAGGGAGGGGATGTCGCCGACGATGGCTTCGAGGAGGTCATAGACCGTCACGATGCCCTGAGTCACGCCGTATTCGTCAACGACGATGGCGATGTGTTGACGCGCTTTCTTGAACGTCTCCAGAACATTCAGGGCCATGGCGCTCTCGGGTACATAGAGGGCGGGGCGCATCCAATTGCGCAGATCGAACTCTTCGCCGGCCACGGCATTTTGCAGCAAATCCTTGGCGCGGACGACGCCGATGAGGTTATCCAGGTTGCCTTCACACACCGGAAATCGGGAGTGGTCGCTCTCGAGGATGGTATGGTACGTCTCCGCCGGAGTCGCGTGCACCGACAGCCATACGACATCGGTGCGCGGGGTCATCAGGGCGCCGGCGCGCTTGTCGGCCAGGGTGAAGACGCTTTCGATCATGTCGCGTTCGGCTTCCTGAAACATGCCCGATTCGATGCCCTGATCGATCATGACCTTGATCTCTTCCTCCGATACGGGCTGTTCCTGGACTTTGTGAACCCCGAGAAGGTGAAGAATCCCATCCGTTGAAAAGCTGAGCAGAGCGACCGCAGGCCGCGCCAGTTTGGAGATAAATCCCAGCGACGGCATCAAGGCGGCGGCCACCTTTTCAGGATTGTTCAAGGCGAGCTGCTTCGGGACCAGTTCACCCAGGATCAGGGTGAGGTAGGTGATAGTCAGAACCACCAGGGCAAAAGCCGCCGGTCGGCTGTAGGGGGCCAAAGCCTCGAATTGCGCGAGATAGCTTGCGAGGACGGTGGTGAATTTGGCGCCGCCCACCGCCCCGGCCATGATGCCCACCAGGGTGATGCCGACCTGAACCGTCGACAGGAATCGGCTGGGATCGTTGGCCAGTGATAACACGGCTTTGGCGCGTTTGTTGCCTTCATTGACGAGCTGCTGCAGTCTGGTTTTGCGTACCGAGACGACGGCTATCTCGGACATCGCGAAAAGGCCGTTGGCGAGGATGAGAATGAGAACGAGTAAAATTTCTACGGTCATTGTTCCTTTTATAAAAGGTGCTGTATTGCTGTATTCATTACTTCAATATTAACAGTTTAATGGAATAGGCTATTCCGGCAGGCTTATCTTTTTTTTGCGCGGATCTGACTGCGTGCGGTAGAACAGCGCGGTATGCCCCACCATGCCGATTTCTTCGCAATGCGCGGAATCCGCGATCTGTTGTGCCAATTCTTTTTTAGTCTCCTTGAATTCCAGAAATCGAACCTTGATCAATTCATGATCATCGAGCGCCTGATGGATGGCATCCATCACAGACGCCGTCAGACCCTGTTTGCCGATCATCACCGCGGGATTGAGCGGATTGGCCAAACCGCGTAAATGGCGCCGCTGGGCGCCGCTGAGGGTTTTCATCGAGTTTCCTCTCTGCTGCCGCTGTTTCCGGGCGCCTGCAGGATTATTTTTTCCAAGTGATTATTTATGGGACAGAGATTCAATGTTTGCACATTTTTAAATACATATAAAACAATAAATTAAAATACATCAAGCGTAACCATTCACCGCAAAGGTCACTGGGCAGCTTGCTCTATTTCTGTTAGGCTCACGTGATTCAGGAAAATGCCAGGCTTTTTACTGAAAGCCTGCAAAAAGGTTGTGCGTTCTGCTGGCTCTGCGGTTAAATCTGGATGGCTGAATAGTTATCATTAAGATTATACCCGGATTCTTGTCAACTCGCCCATCCTGCTAAAATGTTTTCACCTGATGGAGGAATTGAAATGAACTTGTGGCGCTCCCTGACACAGGATCCGGGTTATACGTCCGCCATACTTTACCACCAGTAAATTTTACACACATTATCTCGCATTGTCAAGCAATTTTTTACGCAGCCATCGCCTTCGTTTGCTGCCATCGTGAATTCGATTTTTTAAAAAAAGGTAGACTCGAAGGAAAATAAACCTTACATTGAGCCTGGGTGATTCGTAATACATGGATTCTTGTCACCCGGGTTATGCATCGAAAACGTTGAAACCCGTCGGATGACCGGTTTGATCGAATAACACCGCATCCGGGTAATAACAGTTGTGGCTGTAATGGCAACAGGATCGACGGCTCAAGCTGTCAAAACTTTATGGTAACACCAAAGAGGTGATGTCATGGGTATTCGCAAAATCATGAGCAGTGCGCTGGTGCTGGTGCTGCTGGGGGGCCTTTCCGCATTGCGAGGTCAGGAACCCGCCCAACCGCCCGAACTTTTAATACGCTGTGATGATATTGGCATGTGCCAGGCCGTCAATCAGGCCGTGGAGACCCTGCTCGCTGCGCAAATCCCTTTTTCCGCCTCGATCATGTTCACCTGTCCCTGGTACCAGCAGGCGGTCGATCTGCTGCGCGATCATCCGCAGATAGCGGTGGGGGTTCATTTGACCATCAATGCCGAGTGGAAGAATTACCGTTGGGGCGCGGTGGCGGGCTGGCAGTGCGTTCCCAGCCTCGTCGACAGCAACGGCCATTTTTTCCCTTCGCGGGCGGCGCTCTTTGCGCAGGAGCCCAAACTGGAAGAGGTCGAGATCGAGCTGCGCGCGCAGATGCAGCGCGCCCGGCAATCGGGGCTGCGCATCGATTATGTCGATTATCACATGGGATCCGTGGTCAGCACGGAACCGCTGCGCCAGCTGGTGGAAAAACTGGCGCATGAAAATGGCTGGGCCATCTCCCGCTATCTGGGCGAGCAGGATATCAAAAGCATGTACGCGGTTCCCCAGGCGTTCAAACTCGACACCCTCATCCAGGTCATCGGCCGCCTCGGCAGCGCTCAGCCCAACCTGCTGGTGTGCCATATCGGCATGGACACCCCGGAGATGGCGGCCATGATCGATCTGAATACATTTGGCCTGGCGGAGATGAGCAAGCACCGCCAGGCGGAGCTTCAGGCGCTGATCTCACCCTCCTTCAAACAGGCGTGTATAGCGCAAAAGGTCCGTTTCATCACCTATCGCGATCTCGCCGAACGCATGGGCATCGAGAATATGAAGCGGCCGCCGCAGTTGTAGCTCGTTGTTTGGCGAAAGCGTCCTCTTTCGGGAGACGCCCTCACGGGCAGCCGGTTGGTGGTGTCGCCGCTGCAGCACATTGTTTGCCGAGCACGTTTTCTTTCGGGAGGCGCCCTCACGGGCAGCCGGAAACTGGTGTCACCGTTTCAGCACGTTGTGAGGAGAGAGCGTACTCTAAAGATGGTCAAGCTTAAATGTGGCTCCTTTCCAGAACTGCTGGTCGCAGCGGGTCTGCAGCCCGGCGCGACGTTGATGCTGCACGGCTCTTTTCGCGCCATCCGGCGGGCATTCCCCGCACTGACCATCGAAGAGATGATCCAGGATATTCAAGCCCGGATCACGCCCTCGGGGTCCCTGATCATCCCCGCCTTTACCTACTGTTTCAAAAAGCGGGATGGCTCTCATGAGATATTCGACCCCGGAACCTCGTCCAGCAAGGTGGGCGCCATCTCCGAGACGTTCTGGCGCATGCACGATGTGGTGAGGACGCACGCTCCGACGCATTCTTTCGCGTTGTGGGGTCGGGTGCGCACATCCGGCGGTTGGGACTCCGCCCCCGTCAGTCCGCTCGGCGCCCACAGCGTCCTCGGCTGGCTGGCGCGGCAGCCCAACGCCCGTATTCTTCTCCTCGGCGTCTCGTTTGCCGCGCTCACATTCGGGCACTACCTTGAGGTCATGGCGCCTGTGCCGTGGGCGGATTTTTCACCGTGGGATCACCTCGGCGTGGAAAAAACGGGCGTGAGCATTACCGGTGAAATGCAGTTATGCGAAGTGCCTGGATGCGCCCGTTCCTTTCGACGTCTCGAAACGCATTTGCTGCAATCGCAAAAATTAGCCAGCCTTCATGCCGGCGCGCTGCGCGTGCTCTCGATCCCGGTGCATCTTTTGCTGGACGCGGGACTGGCGTATGTGCGCCGCCATCCCCTGCGATTTTTGTGCGACGCGGGCAACTGCCCGCCTTGCGATGCGCGGCGACAAGCCTTTGCGACTGCCTTATGATCCTTACCTGAACCGAGCGATTTATCGCCTTTCCGGAAGCTGGCAGATTTCGGAAAAGTAGAAAAGTGAGTACAGATCGCTCATGTCAGGCCGTCATTCACATTTCCGGATGGTCCCAATGCGCCGTTTTTTAGTCCTGTCTATTCTTCTGGCTCTTGTAACAGCTGTTCCCGCGAAAGAGCGGAAAAAACTCCCCGAGGATTATTATCAGGGTGCGCTGCGCGGCGAACGCGCCGCCTTCAAACGGGATTTGCAGACCCATACCATCGAAGCCCCGCTGCAGTTGCCGATGACGGGCAATGAAATCAAGTGGGTATCCGCCTTCTGGGCCATGGAACTGATTCGTTTCAGGAACGACGTGACGACTGCGGCCATCCAGAAAGTGCTGACATCGCACCGGCATACCTTTTCTTCCCTGCAACGCGCGGCACTGGAAGCGGCATATGCCCTCTACCCGCGTGAATTCACCACAACTGTCATGCTACTGGCGGACTCCACCGAGACGCCCAGGTTGTTTGCCATGGCCACGCTCTACCTGATGCGCGCGGATGCCGGTAAGGCGAATCGCATGGCCTGTCTGGCGCGCCAGCAGCGGAAATTCCCGCAGTGGATTTCCGATCCCGTGCTGTGGCGCCTCGGAGAGGAGTTGCGGGAACCGCGGCGCGAACAAATTAAAAATCGGCCTTCCCTGGTGGATCTGTTTCGCAGCGCCGGTGCCGCGGACAAAATCGTTGTTTTTTCCATCCAGCGCCTCAACCGCGACCATCCCGGTCTGACCATCATCCGTGCGGCGGACGGGCGCTTCCTGCGCCGCGACGATGGCAGCCTCTTCAGCATCCCGCATCTGGCGCGTTCGCTGTCGAACCTTCCCGGCTATCTCACCAATGGCAATTCGCCGCAGGGCATCATGACCATTCTCGGTGTCGAGGGCGCCGAAAGCGAGTTTATCGGTCCAACGCCGGTGCTCAACATGGCGCTGCCCGGGGAGGTAACCCCGTACCGGTTTTTTCACAATACCGCCATGCCCGACACCACATGGACGCCAGCGCGCTACGCCACTCTGCTGCCCTCCGGCTGGCGCGACTATCCCCCGATCTTTGAGGCGTATTGGGCGGGCCGGGCGGGTCGCACTGAAATCATCGCCCACGGCACCACCATCGACACCGAGTTCTATCGCCATCAGCCCTATTATCCCTTTACGCCTTCCCTGGGATGCCTGACCGCTCTGGAACTGTGGTCCGGCGTGGATGGCAGATTGGTGATCAGCGACCAGCGGGCGCTCATCGAAGCCTACCGCGCTGCAGGCGGAGGTCCTGGCTTTCTGGTGGTGGTGGAAAAAGACGACCGCCAGGAGCCGGTCACTGTGCGTGAAATCGTAACCGATGTGCTCAAAGCGGAAGAAAGATGGTAATGCGTCATCAACCTCTCCGGCCCGGGAGAAGAAGGGGTACTGAATGAAAAAACAACGCACTGAAACCGCCCAAAAGATTCACCTGGCGAAAATCGATGCCAATGCCACGCCCGATTTTGACGGCGGCAAACGCGAAGGCGGAGAGGAACTGCAGCGCCTGAATAAAAAGCTCGAGGCGCTGCAGGAACTTTTATATGCGGAACACAAGCACAGGGTGCTGGTGGTTTTGCAGGCCATGGACACCGGCGGCAAGGACGGCGTCATCCGCCATGTCTTCGAGGGCGTCAATCCGCAGGGCGTGCGCGTCGCCAGTTTCAAAGTGCCGACCACCGAGGAACTGGATCACGACTATCTCTGGCGCGTCCACAAACAGGTGCCCGGCAAGGGAGAGATCGTCATCTTCAACCGCAGCCACTACGAGGACGTCCTGGTGGTGCGCGTCCACGAACTCGTGCCCGAGGAAGTCTGGGCGCGGCGCTTCGATCAGATCAACCATTTCGAACGCATGCTGGCCGAAGAGGGCGTCACCATCCTCAAATTCTATCTTCATATCGACCAGGAGGAGCAGAAGGCGCGGCTGGAGGCGCGGCGCGACGATCCGCAAAAACGCTGGAAATTCAAACCCGGTGATTTGAAAGAGCGGGCGTTGTGGGATCACTATATGCAGGCCTATGAGGCGGTTCTCGAAAAAACCCATACCTCCTGGGCGCCCTGGCACGTGGTGCCCGCGAATAAAAAGTGGTACCGGAATCTCGTCATCGCCCGGATCATAATCGAAGCGCTGGAAAAACTTAACATGGCGTTTCCCGAAGCGGATTTCGATCCCGGCACGATTGAAATCGTATAAGCTGATCGAATCATGAACGATGTGGGTTTGAATTGAAATCCAACAAAAAAAGCATCCTGATCTGCGCGCTCGTCGCATGGTTGGTGATGGTGGGTGGCGCGCTGGCGCAGGAATATGTCAGCATCTATCCCGAAAAGAGTGACGGGGTTTACACGATTCTCAAACGCTATCAACTGCCACCGACGCCCAAGATGATCGACGCGTTCTGGGAATTGAACAGTGATATGGCCAGGGGCGGACGCTATTTGAAGCTGGGCTTTTCCTACCGCTTGCCCATCTATCGCGTCTATTTCGACGGCAACACCATCCGCACTTCCCTGGACATCAGGGATTTCGCCCTGGCCAAAAAAATCGAGCGTTACAACCAGGCGGTTCATGCCGCCGGATTGCAGAAATCCTCTTTTCGCAACAGCCGCGAGTTGTGGGTGCCCGCCCAGTGGATGCCCGAAAAATCGGTGGCCGCGGAACCCGCCAGCTATCCCATCTTTGGCGCGCGCTACCAGGCGGTCGAACGTGTGGACGAGACGCTCAAAGATTGCCATTTCTATCTCGATCCGGGGCACGGCGGACCGGATCCGGGCGCCATCGGCAAACGCGGCAAGGACCGCCTTTATGAAGACGAGTATGCCTACGACATCACACTGCGGCTGGCGCGGCGGCTGCTGGAACATGGCGCCAACGTTTACATGATCGTGCAGGACGACGATGATGGCATCCGCGATGACGCCATTCTGCCGCATGATGATCATGAATACTATCTCGGCGGCAAAATGATCTCTCTGGACCACCTGCGCCGGCTCAGCGATCGCGTCGATATCGTCAATGCCCTCCACGAGCGCCATAAAGCCCGCGCGCGGCGGCAGATTCTGATCTGCATCCATGTCGATTCGCGCTCCCATTCCAAGCGCATCGATATCTATTACTATTACCAGTCCAATAATCCGGCGAGCCGGGAACTCGCCAGGACCCTGTTGCGTAAAGTCGATGCGAAATATGCCGAGGCGCAACCGGGACGGGGCTATTCAGGAACCATCTCCACGCGCAGTCTGCACATGCTCAATGAGGCCAAACCAACGGCGGTCTATATCGAACTCGGCAACATCACGAACAAAAAAGATCAGGATCGCTTCATCATCGCCGCCAACCGCCAGGCGGTGGCCAACTGGTTGTGCGAAGGTCTCATCGAAGCGACGCGTTGAAGCGCGCCGCCGGGGAAAAGCCTCCTGGTTTTGATAAAAGAGTTTGACATGGGTAGATAAAATAGCTTACATTACAAAAAGATACCTGTTTTAGCCGGTCAGTGGCACAATGCGATCATGGTAGCCACCGATCGCTCCGGGGTTCCTGCGCCGGCGCGATCGGTGACGCAGGCGCCACAGTCATCGTCATGCACCGCTGGCAGCGCCCCGGAAAGAGGTATTTCGGGGTTGGAAGCGGAGGATGATCGGGTTCGCCCGGCGGGTGTCATCGTTTTCGATGTTTGCGACTCCGGGTCTTTGCTCTTGTTAGCTAAAAAAATTGACCAGTGAGGCGGGATGAGGATGAATAGTTACGCCTGGATCATACTCGGCATCATGATCGGCAAATTCGTGCTGGATTTCGTCGCCGATGTTCTCAATCTCCGCCATCCCCATGGCGATATCCCCGACTGGGCGCGGCCGCTCTACGATGAGGCGCTCTATGCCAAAACACGCGCCTATCAATTCGACCTCACCCGTTTTGGCTGGTGGCACGCCTCCTTCGACCTGGCGCTGTTGCTGGCCTTCTGGTTCGCCGGTGGATTCGCAAGCGTGGATGTATGGTTGCGAAGTTACGAGTGGCCCGTCATCGTGACGGGACTCGTCTACATCGCTTTTCTTGCGGCGATTAAGTCCATCCTGGATTTGCCCTTCCAGATTTATCATACCTTTGTCCTTGAAGCGCACTATGGCTTCAATAAAACGACCTGGCGCGTGTTTGTCATGGACCGCCTCAAAGGGCTTCTGCTGGGTTTGGTGATCGGCATGCCGCTTCTCGCTGCGGTGTTGGCCTTCTTCCACTATGGCGGCGCAAGCGCCTGGCTCTATGCCTGGGGCGCGACGACGCTCTTTTCGCTGGTCGCCGCTTATATCGCGCCGGTGTGGATCATGCCGCTGTTCAACAAATTTGAGCCGCTGCCGGAGGGGGAACTGCGGGGGCAAATCCTCGACTATGCCCATCGCGTGCGTTTCCCGGTGCGCGAAATTTCCGTCATGGACGGGTCGAAGCGCTCCAGCAAGGCCAATGCCTTTTTCACCGGATTTGGCCGCAACAAGCGCATCGCTCTCTTTGATACCCTCATCGCCAACCACACCGTGGCGGAACTGGTCGGCGTCCTGGCGCATGAGATCGGCCACTATAAAAAACGCCACATCGTGCAGATGATGCTCATCAGCATCCTGCAAAGCGGGATTCTCTTTTACGGTCTCTCACTTTTTCTCCACGAAAAAGCCTTGTTCAGCGCCTTTTATGTCCAGGAACCTGCGGTCTATACCGGGCTGCTCTTTTTCGGGTTGTTGTATACGCCACTGGATTTTCTCCTGAGTCTGTTTTCGCAGGCGTTGTCGCGCCACTTCGAGCGTCAGGCGGACCGGTTTGCGGTCGAGACCATCGTGGACCGGAGCGCCTATCTGACGGGATTGATCAAATTGTCACGCGACCATCTCTCCAACCTCTGGCCGCATCCCGTGTATGTATTCCTGCATTATTCGCATCCGCCGGTGCTGGAACGCGTGCGGCGGCTGCAGAAAGCGTTTTGAGGTATGGGGTTTTCCTCCGGATGAATGGGCACGAGGTGTTATGAAATGAAATTAATTCGGATGATGGCTTCAGGTGTTCTCCCGGCGGCCCCTCAAGGATAGGCGGATGCCAGGAACGGATCATCCGCGTTGCAGCGACCCTTGCGGTGTCCATCGAACAGATAGGGGCGGCGCGGAAACAGGCTTTGTGTTATTTTGACCGGGAGTGGAAAAGCGTGGTAGTGCCGCGGCTGCAATACCGTTTCCGCCTCGGTCGCATCGACTGGGCGCATCCCCCCGATACGCAGCAACCCGTTACGCCTCCGGAGCAAACCCGGCAGGGGGGGATCAGCCTGGCACAGGCAGCAGTTCATGTTGAGGAAATCGGCATGCAGGTATGGGTGGTATATGAATCAAAGCTGGGGAACACCTTCAAGCTGGCCAGAGCCATTGCGGAGGCGCTGGCGCAGCTGCACAAGGTGCGCCTGACGCCGGTGGAGGAGGCCGGAATTCCCTATGCCGTGGATTTGCTGATTGTCGGATGTCCCCATCATCGTCATCATGCGCCGGAAGGGTTGCTGGCCTGGTCGTTCAAACTGCCCCCGGGCGCTTTGCGGGGCATGCACCTGATGGTCTACGAAATCCGTTACAAGCGCCGTTCCTTCTGGCGCCGCGATGGCGCCGCCAGGGTGGTGGCGAAACGTCTGCAGGCGCTGGGGGGGATGCTGATCACCAAACCGCGCGCCTTTCAGCTGCAGCGTCGCGGTCAGCC
>DCUM01000209.1:11807-11976 GCA_002327255.1 bacterium UBA2214
CCGGAACCGTTGCAGAGCGAGCAGGCTGCCCGCCTCGCAAACAGTTGCCATAGGGTGCCAAAAATGAATTGATAAGACGCGATGGGAGTTGACTCATCACAGGAGGCAAGCATGTTCAAAGAGTTCAAGGAATTCGCGATGAGAGGCAATGTCGTCGATATGGCGGTGG
>DCUM01000109.1 GCA_002327255.1 bacterium UBA2214
GCCAGGCCGTGTACCGCATCGCCAAACAGATCAACCTGCCGCTCTTCATCGATTCGACCGACGTCGGTGTGATCGAAGAGGCGTTGCAACGCTACGGCGGCCGCGCGGTTATCAACTCCATTAATCTCGAAGAGGGCGAAGCGCGGGCGGATAAAATATGCCGGCTCGCCAGGCGCTACGGCGCCGCGCTGATCGCCCTCACCATCGATGAGCAGGGAATGGCGCTGGAGGTACCGAGAAAGCTGGAGGTGGCCCGGCGCATTCATGACATCGCGATCGGCCGCCACGGACTCGAGCCGCAGGATTTGATCTTTGACAGCCTGACCTTCACCCTCGGCAGCGGCGACGCCTCGCTCAAGGATGCCGGCGTGAAGACCCTGGAAGGCATCCGCCTCCTCAAGGAGGCGCTGCCCGGTATCCTGACGCTGCTGGGGGTGAGCAACATCTCGTTCGGGCTGGCGCCCCACGCCCGCGAAATTCTCAATTCCGTCTTTCTCGCCGAAGCGGTGAAGGCCGGCCTGGATCTGGCCATTGTCAATGTCAGAAAAATCATCCCGTTGTATCAGATCGCGGAAGTGGATCTGCGGCACTGCCTCGACCTCATCTACAACCGCGGCAGCGACAATCCCCTCTTCGCCTTCATCGAACATTTTGAAAAAAAGACCGGCGCCGCAACGCGCGAGACGGCGGACGAGAGCCGGATGCCCCTTGATGAAATAATCCGCCAGCGCGTCATCAGCGGCAACCGCTCCGGACTCGAGGAACTCCTGCTGCAGGGCGTGCAGGAAACCTCCGCCCTCGGGATCATCAACAACTGGCTCATCCCGGCCATGAAGACCGTCGGCGAGCTCTTCGGCAGCGGCAAGATGCAGCTGCCCTTCGTGCTGCAGTCCGCGGAGGTGATGAAGTTCGCCGTCGACAAGCTGCAGCCTTATATGGAAAAGAGTGCGCAGCAGAGCCAGACCCGCATCGTGCTCGCCACCGTGCGCGGCGATGTACACGACATCGGCAAAAACCTCGTGGATATCATTCTCAGCAACAATGGTTTCAGAGTCTATAACCTCGGCATCAAGTGCGAAATCGAGACCATGCTGCAAAAAGCCGCGGAGGTTGAGGCGGATGCCATCGGCATGAGCGGCCTCCTGGTCAAATCGACGGTGGTGATGAAAGAGTATCTCGAGGAGATGCAGCGCCGCGGTTTCACCCTGCCCGTGCTCCTCGGCGGCGCGGCATTGACACGCAGCTATGTTGATGAGGTCTGCGCCGCAAGCTACAGCGGGCCGGTGGTCTACTGCAGCGACGCCTTTGAGGGCCTGAAGACCATGGCGCAGATTCAACACGGAGAGTCGCCCGAGCGGCGGCCCCCGGCGCGCAGCAGAGCGCCGCAACGACCGCAGCCGGCCGCGGCAAAGACGCCGCAGGAAATCGTGCGCGATGATATGGCGGTTCCCGTGCCGCCCTTCTGGGGGGAGCGCGTCGTGGAAGAGATCGATCTGGACGCGGTTTTTGCCTTTCTCACCGAAAACGTGCTCTTTCGCGGCCGCTGGGGCTACCGGCGCGGCAAAATGTCGGCCGAAGAATTTGCGCAACTCATCGATCACGAGGTGCGGCCCGAGCTGGCGGCGCTGCAGGCGCGCTGCAAGGACGAAAAGCTGCTGCAGCCCCGCGTCGTCTATGGTTATTACCCCTGCAACCGTTCGGGCAATGACGTCATCCTCTACCATCCGGATTCCGGCGAACCCTGGGTGCGCTTTGCCTTTCCGCGGCAACGCCAAACGCCCTATCGTTGCATCGCCGACTATTTCAAGCCCGTCGACGCTGACGAACGCGACCTCATCGCCCTGCAGGTGGTCACGGTGGGAGCGGCCGCGGCCGCGGAAAGCAAACGGCTTTATGAGAGCAATGCCTATAAACACTATCTGCTCTTTCACGGTCTCAGCGTGGAGAGCGCCGAAGCCCTGGCGGAGTATTGGCACAAACGCATCCGCCAGGAACTGGGAATTGCCGCGGAAGACGGCCGCAACATGGATGAACTGGTCGTGCAGAAATACCGCGGATCGCGTTACTCCTTCGGTTATCCCGCCTGCCCGGATCTGGCGGAGAACCGTAAATTGTTTGCCGTCCTGCAGCCGCAGCGGATCGGTGTCACCTTGAGCGAAGAAGATCAGATGGTGCCGGAGCAGACGACGTCGGCTTTCATTGTACATCATCCGCAGGCGAAATATTTTCATATCGATTAAAAGGAAAGGATGGGAGATGGACAAGCACCTTTGTACCAATTGTGGTTATGTCTATGATCCGGTGGAAGGTGATCCCGAGCGCGGCATCGCCCCGGGCACGTCGTTTGAGGATTTGCCGGAGGATTGGGTCTGTCCGGTGTGCTATGTGTCCAAGGATCGTTTTGATCCGTTATGACCGCCTCCAGGCAGTGCGGATTGCGGGAGATGATTCAAGTCGGTGGAATCGGGTATAAAATAAAAATGCCGAGCCGTCCATGGCACCGGAATTAGGGGGGTTACCGGTTACCGAGGGGACGCCCGGCAAAGGGAAAAACTGATCAACTTTAACCTACACGGGAAATATACGACTCTTTTTAAACAAAATCAATCAGGAAAATCCTGCAAAGTGGTGTCAGGAAAATGCTGATTCGTTTGATGGACGCTCTCCTCATCAGGATATCCTGAACCGGAATTAACGCATGCAGGTATCAAAAATCAGGACACCCACCGCGGGATGAGCTTGCAACTGATATCCCTTCATCAGCAAATCAATATACCTGTTTATTACAAAAGATGCAACCCATTTTTACAGGTCGACCAATCCATTCCGAATGGCATAATGTACCAGGGCCGGAACCGAGTTGAGATTCAACTTGCTCATGATGCGCGAACGGTGCGTCTCCACCGTTTTGGGGCTGATGTAGAGCATTTCGGCGACCTGCTTGTTGGAATGGCCCTCCGCGAGCAGTTTCATGACCGCTTTTTCCCGTTCCGTCAACTTGCTCTCCAGGGAATCTCGCGGCAGGGCTGCATCATCCTGCTGCAGCCAGTTTTCGATGATCTCTTTTGAGAGGGAGGGACTGAGAAACCGTTCCCCCTCGGAGAGTGTCTGTATGGCTTGTACCAGTTCGGCCGCTGCTGACCGTTTCAGCAAATAGCCATCGGCGCCGTTTTTAAGCGTCTGGCGCACATATTCGGTCTTGTCATGCATGCTCAACACCAGTATTTTGATGGACGGATTCTCGCGTTTGATTTCCCGGATGGCTTCGATGCCGCGCATTCTCGGCATGGCGATATCGAGAATGAGGATATCCGGTTTTTCCTTCCGTACCACCTGGATTGCTTCCAGACCGTCGCCGGCTTCACCGACGACGTCGAAGGCCTCGTAGGTTTGCAACAGATGCCGCAGACTGTCGCGCAGCATGGTGTGGTCGTCGGCGAGAACAATTTTTACCCGTTTCATCACCCTGCTCCTTCAATCGTGGGCACTGCCGCGGTTATGACGGTGCCCTGGTTCGCCCTGCTTCGTATGTTCAGAGTGCCGTCCAGCAATTCCACCCGTTCCTTCATGGTCAGGAGACCAAAGTGGGCGCCTCCGGCTTGATGCGGTGCTTCTTCCGGATCGAAGCCGATCCCGTTGTCTTCGATGGTGAGGATCACCTGCCCCTCTGCGCGTTCCAGAAAGACCTTGACCTGCGTCGCCCGGGCATGTTTCAGCACATTGGTCAGGGCTTCCTGGGAGACGCGAAACAGGGCGGTTTCTCCATCTTTGCCGAGTGCGCGCCCCATTTCCTCAGGTTGAAAAGAGACTTCGATATGCCACCTGGTCGTGAATTCCTTGAAATAATCCTTCAAGGCGACGATGAGCCCGAAATCGTCCAGCAGCGGCGGCCGCAATGCATAGCAGAGTGTCGATGCCGCCATGATGGATTCCTCGATGGTCTTGTGGGCATCGCGCAGCGCCTTGGGAATCTCCTGCTGGCTGCCGAGCGCCCGGATGGCCGCCTCCACTTCCAGCTGCACAGCGGTCAAATATTGCCCCAGGGAATCGTGGATTTCACGCGCGATACGGCGCCGCTCCTCCTCCTGCACCTGCACCAATCGCAGCGACAGCGCGCGCAGGCGCTCATAGGTGGTCACCTGCTCGGTGATGTCGCGGATGAAACCTTCTATGCCGATCACTCTCCCCGCATCGACGACCCGCCGGGCATTGTAACTGAGCCACACCGTTTTACGGCCGGGTACAGCCAATTCGAAATCATCGTAATAGACATTTTTGCCGCTCTTCACGCGCATAAAAATAGTGCGGATGGCCTCACGATACCGTACGGGCACCATTTCATAATAGGGTTGGTCCATGAAGGATTCGCAATCCACCTGCAGGATGTCGCAAAAAGAGCGGTTGATAGTACGAATGAATCCCTCCGCATCGACAAAATAATAGCCATCCAGGGAGCGTTCGATGATATCGCGAAAGCGTTGCTCGGAAACCTCGAGCCTCTGTGCGCTCTCCTTAATGGCGGTGATATCGCGCGAAACCCCCAGAACCTGGGTTACCTTGCCTGCGGCATCCGGCAAGGGTACCAGCCACGTGCCCAGCCATACGGTGCGCTGCGGGAAGTTGGCGACATTCTCCACATAAAGCGGCTGACCGGATTTGAACACTTTTATCAGACTGTGTTTCTGATGTGCGGAAGTCTCTGCGCCAAACAGCTCGGTCCGGTCTTTACCGATGATTTCATGGGGTTTCACATTAAACTGCAGAGCGGAGAAACGGTTGACATAGGCCACCTTGTCATCCTGATCAATGATGAAGATCATGTCATGCGCGGCCTCAGCCAGCGCGCGATAGCGGGCTTCGCTCTCGCGCAGAGCACTTTCGAAAGCCATACGCTTTGTAATATCGCGGATGATGCCGAGCATCGCCTGGGGACGATGGTTTTCATCGCGAATCAGCGATGCGCTGAGTTCCAGGGTG
>DCUM01000163.1:0-15020 GCA_002327255.1 bacterium UBA2214
TTCGGCTGAGGTCCGACCCCAGACCGAGGTCCGACCCCAGACCCCATACTTAATCCAATGAAAATGCGGTTGTGTTTTTCCAGGCTTATTTTACAATATCCAATCAACATCAGGAGCAAAACATAGATGAATTATCAGATATCTTGTGTTACACGGTTTGATCATCCCCGGAGCTTTGAAAATGATAATTTTTTGATCTGGCCTTATCTACAAAAACTATACCTATGGAGGATTCCCAATTTTATAATATCACGGGGAATGTGCTTGTCCTGCTGTAATTAACACTCTGTCATGGTTGTAACCGAAGGGTCCTGTTCCGATAAGAGTTAAGACGCCTTGGTTTTTCACTGTCGAATACTATATCAAGGGATATGTAAAGAAGCGAGAGGAGGCTGTGGTGCATGATCATAGTCGCTCTAGAGGTTGAAATGAGCACACTATGCATTGGTCGCACGATCATTCTTTCAAGAGGAATGCAGTTGTAAGCGAGACAGCAATAACCATTCCATACATCAATAGTTGATTTTTTACTCGGGGAGCTTTGTGTAATTAGCTGTTTTCCAATGGGTAATTGCTATGCAGGATTAAACCGGAAGGGGGCCCGTTGTGGTAGAAATGCAAAGGGCCCTACAATATATTCTCTTTTTTACAGCACCTGTCCCTTGATCCCGAGCTGCTCCATTTTGCGGTAGAGGTGGGAACGGTCGATGTCCAGGGCGGCGGCGGCTTCGCTCATGTTGCCGATGAACTCGTGCAGCGTGGCCTGGATGTAACTGCGCTCAAACGCCTCGCGCGCCTGGCGCAGGGTTTCGCGGGGCGGCGTGCTCTCCTGCGTCTGATGGTAGTGCAAAATATTCTGTATCAGGCGGGCGGATATGTTCGGCTCCGGCGCGAGGATGACCAGTTTTTCCATGGCATTGCGCAATTCGCGCACATTGCCGTCCCAGGATTGGGCGCTCAAAAAGGCCTGGGCCTCGGCGCGCAGGGACTTTGCCTCCGAACCATGCATGCGGCAGAAATGAGCCAGGAAATGCTCGGCCAGCGGCTCCTGAAATCAAATAATCATTGGCGGTTTATCATTTGAGATGTTCCCCATTATGGATTATTCAGGTTAGCCAGGGCGTTTCCTCAACGGATACGGTTAAACGTGCCAGGGGGGGGGATGTGGGGCATCATGGAAAGGATGCCGAGGCGTAGTGTAATTGTGTTTGTGTTTCAGGCCGGCCATTATCTGCGCGCGCTCAAAACTGTGGAGAACAGTGTTGCGCTGATGCGTAAAGCGCATCAAATGGAACCCGATTTTGTGGATCCCCTGTTTGGCGGAGTGCCATTATCATCTCGTCTGGATCCATCATCAACGAGGAGAGGATGCAGCCGCCTGGAAAGTGCTGATCGAGGCGGCGCAATTCACCGCCCGGCGCCGCGCCGAGGAGGAACTGGAGGGTTCCATTACGAAATTCAACGAGATCAAGTACCGGATCAATGAGGCACTGCAGGCGTGGCCGCACCAGTCAAGGCCAGTGCAACATCGCTCCGGCGCTTCTGCGCCTTTCAGCGCGCGTCTCCGTCCATGAGCCAATGCACCACGTCCTGAACCTGCTCCAGCACGACGGCGGCGCCGGCCTTTTCCAGCTCTTCCCGGGTGCCGTAACCGCACAAGACGCCCACGGACGGGGCTCCGGCGGAGTGGGCGGAACGGATATCCGGCGTGGTGTCCCCTACCATCAAACATCGGGAAACAGGGAGGTTCAATTCCCGCGCGGCAAACAGGATGGGCTCTGGATGGGGCTTGAGTCGCCGGGTGGAGGTGCGGGATACCACGAGTTCAAAAAGTTCCTGCAAATGATGCTCCCGGAGAAAAGCGGTTGCCTCGGCCTCACTGCGGGTGGTGACCACCGCCAGGCGGTAGCGCCCCTTCAGTGTCTTGAGCATTTCCGGCACGCCCGGCATCAATGTGAAGGCGTGGGTGTGATCCTTTTTTTTGCGGCCGAGCCGCTGCCAAAAATTCATCAACGGCGCATCGATGCCGAGGCGATCCAGCCAGGTGATGAAACCATTCACCGGCGTCTCGAAGGCCATCACCAGGTGACGGGCGAGGCGCTGTGCCCGGGCCGGGTGCAACCAGCGAAACCATTTGCTGAATTTGGCGACGAGCTGGTCGTCGGTATCCATGAGCGTTCCGTCCAGATCGAAAAGAACGGCAGCGATGGAATCCTGCAACGGGAGATGGGGATCGGGTTTGCTCAAATTCTGTGACTCGTTTCAATTATTTTCTGGTCAGCCATTCTTCCGGGTCCCCCCATAACGGCGAGTGTCTCCCTCAGCGGATGAGGGCCAATTTTCTGGTCTTCGAACAGGCGCCGGCTTGAAGTTGATAAAAGTACACCCCGCCAGGCTATTGGGCCGCATGCCACAAGCGCGTATGCAGCCCGGTTGGCAGTTGTTCTGAAACAATCGTCGTCACTTCTCTTCCCAAGAGATCGAGCATTTTCACAATGCCCTGAGATGCGGCCGGGATGAAAATGGAGATGGTGGTTGCCGGATTGAAGCACTTTGGAAAATTTTGCAGCAAGGCGCCTTCACGGGGGCGTGTTTCCTGGTCGGGTACGTCGACGCCGCTATTCATCCAGCTGGTGTCCACAATGGCCTTGATGCTGTCAGCCGGCACCGTGGCGCTGCGGCCAGCCGGCAGAAATCCAGCCGCTGCAGGGGTTCTATCCGCTTCTGAAGCGGCGCTGCTATGCGCCATAACCAGGACAATGGCTGCAAAAGGAATATAAACCGATTTTTATCTGCTATTCCATTTCATTTCATCGACTGCTTGTCACCGACGAACTGTAGCCAGACCTCGCGGCTCCGCGGCCCGTCGTATTCCATAAAAANNTCCACGATCAGCTGCTGGGAGGAGTTGGTGAGGGTGCTCTTGATGTGCGCATCCGAATTGCCCTCGCTGTGGGCGTAGCGCGCATCCGGCGGGATGGTGCGGCTGAGGAAAGCGGAAAGGTCGCGGCGCACATCGGGATCGGCGTTCTCGTTGACGGTGATGCCGGCGGTGGTGTGGGGACAAAACACGGTCAGGATGCCGTCCCCCGCGGAGATATCCTGCAAATAAGTGCGGATCAGCGCAGTGATATCGACGATATCGATCCGCTGATGGGTTTTGAGGCTGCATTGTTTCATAATTTGATTATTCCCGTGTTCTTTGGTCGGCGGCACATTTCATTCTTGAGGATGGTCTCTGCCGAAAATTACCCATTCAAGGCAAAACAAGCAAGCTGAAAGTGCAGGATCACATTGCACTCATTTCAAATTATGTTCATCCATTCCTGTCAATTTCTGCTCCAGGCGCCTGTCGGATTTAATTTGCAGGTATCCGATTTTAATAAACGATTGTTTTTGCGGTCAAATTATAATTATATTATAATAAATAGCTTAGAAATTTGGGAAACTTTTTATCCGACAGACACCTGGCGGAGTCTATCCACAAAATCTCTTGTTGATTATTCTCAAGTTTTTTACTTTGCAGTGTCATAGAATTTCGATGCGAACTTTTTTCAGGAGGAGTACTCCAATGGCTGAAGAAAATTGTGAAAAATGTGCCTGGCGCGCCAAGCATGACAGCAACCCCCAATCTTTTTTAGGCCGTCTGTGGCGCTGGCACATCAATTTTTGCCCCGGCTGGAAAAAATATTTCACGGGTCTATCCGCGGAAGAAAAAACGAAGCTGGCGCAGCAGTACGACTTTAAAAAGTATCAGTGAGCCGCGTCCGGCAAACGGCGCGAAGGCACCACCACAGCAGAAGAGGCGGCCGGCCTTGCTGCTGCATGCCGGCATCATATTTTCCCCGTGCCATGAAAAAAGGGTGCACGTGCTCAAAGAGGGCACAAAAGTCGATTTCATCGACCTGGAAAGCTTGAGGACGAACAAGAGAGCCACAGGGCGGCATCAAGATTTGGCCGGTCTGGAACACCTCTCTTGAATGCGCCCTCTAATCCCCCAGCACAGCGTTGACCTTGATCCGGTTCACGCCCGGCTCGGGTTTGGGAATGACATTCCCGGAAACCGCGACACCATCTACCAGCAGTTGAATCCGGTTGCCCTTGCCCTGGCGTTTGACATCGATATCATAGCGTACGCCCTGGAAAAATCGCGTCACAGAAAAACCTTTCCAGCGCTCCGGTATCACCGGCGCCACCATCAGGCCGCCGTAGGTGGGACGGATGCCGAGGATGTGCTGGGTGATGGCCACGTAATTCCACGCCGCGGTGCCGGTGAGCCAGCTGTTCTTGGCCTCGCCGTGGCTGGGGGCATCCGCCCCCGCGATCATCTGCGCATAGACATAGGGTTCGCAGCGGTGCACATCGGCCAGCTTTTCGCGCGCCGAAGGATTGATGCGGAGGTAGGTTTCGAACGCCCGGTCACCACGTCCCAGCCGGGTCTCGGCGATCATGATCCAGGGATTATTGTGACAAAAGATGCCCGCGTTCTCCTTGTAGCCCGGCGGATAGGAAGAGATCTCGCCCAACTCGAGATAATATTTTGAGTAGGCCGGCTGCTGCAGCATGATGCCATGGCGGGTGCCGAGGTGTTTGTGCGCCGCATCGAGCGCCTTTTCCGCCAGTCCCTCCTTGAGGCCGATACCGGCCATGACGCAGAATCCCTGCGGTTCGATGAATATTTTCCCTTCTTTGCATTCTTTCGATCCGACCTTGCGGCCGAAATCGTCGTAGGCGCGCACGAACCATTCGCCGTCCCAGCCGTGCTTCTTGACCACCGCCTCCATCAAAGCGGCCGCCTTGCGGTAGTTGATGGCCTCCTTGTGGAGGCCCCGCACATCTGCCAGATCGGCCAGTTCGCTGGCAGCGAGGACAAAGAGTCCGGCGATAAAGACCGACTCGGCCACCAGGCCCTCCTTGTTGGTAGTGGTCTGAAACGATTGGCCGGGGGTGTCGGAAAAACAGTTGAGATTCAGGCAGTCGTTCCAGTCGGCACGGCCGATGAGCGGCAGACCATGGGGTCCGATGCGCTGCAGGGTATAGGTGAGACTGCGCTGCAGGTGTTCATAGAGGGGCGTCTCACTGCCGGGTTCATTATCGTAGGGGACTGGTTCGTCGAGAAGGGAAAAGTCGCCGGTCTCCTTGATGTACGCCGTGGTACCGAGGATGAGCCACAGCGGGTCGTCGTTGAAATTGCCGCCGATGTCGTTGTTGCCGCGCTTGGTCAGGGGTTGATACTGATGGTAGGCGCCGCCGCCGGGCAGCTGCGTGGCCGCCAGATCGAGCACCCGTTCCCGGGCCCGCCTGGGCACCATGTGGACAAAGCCGAGGAGGTCCTGATTGGAATCGCGGAATCCCAGGCCGCGGCCGATGCCCGACTCGTAAAACGAGGCCGAACGCGACATATTGAAGGTGGCCATGCACTGATAGGCGTTCCAGATGTTGACCATGCGGTTGGTGTGTCGGTCCGGCGTTTTGACCTGGCAGAGGCCGAGAATCCCGTCCCAGTAATTGCGCAGCGCAGTGAAGGCTTTTTCCACCTCAACCGGTTTGAGATATTTGGCAATAACCGGTTTGACGGTGCGTTTGTTGATGGTCTGCGACGTGGGCGGGTCGAATTTTCCCTCTTTGGGATTTTCGTGATATCCCAGGATAAAGATCACGGGGCGGGTCTCGCCGGGTTTGAGGTTGAGTTTGACGTGCAGCGAGGCGATCGGCGCCCAGCCATGGGCCACCGAGTTGAAGGATTTGCCCCGTTCCACGGCGGAGGGTCTGTCCCAGCCGCGGTAGCTGCCGAGAAAGACGTCGCGCTGGGTGTCGAAGCCGGCCGCCTTGGGCGAGCCCGCGAAGAAGGCGAAGTGGTCGCGGCGTTCGCGATATTCGGTTTTGTGATAGATGATGCCGTCTTCGATCTCCACCTCGCCGGTGCTGAAATTGCGTTGAAAATTGGTGGCATCGTCCTGCGCATCCCAGAGGCAGAACTCGATGGCGGAAAAGACCGACAGCCGGGCCGGTTTTTGGCGCTGGTTGGTGATTTGCACCTGCCAGATTTCCAGGTTTTCCCCGAGCGGCACGAAAAAGCGGGTTTCAGCCTTGATGTCGTCAAATGTGGAAGCGATGATGGTGTAGCCCATGCCATGGCGGCACGAATAGTCTTTCACGTCGGATTGCATGGGCTGCCAGGCAGGAGACCAGCATCGGCCGTTTTCGTTGTCGCGCAGGTAGATGAGGCGTCCGCCGAGATCAAAGGGGACGTTGTTGTAGCGATAGCGCGTCAGACGGCGCAGGCGGGCATCGCGGTAGAAGGAGTAACCGCCGCCGGTGTTGGAGATGATGCCGAAATAGGCCTCGCAGCCGAGATAGTTGATCCAGGGCAGCGGCGTGTCGGGCCGGGTGATGACGTATTCACGCTGTTGGTCGTCGAAATAGCCGTACTTCATGGCATCTCCAGAGGTTGGTTTTTGGTTTCGGCCAGTTAACAAAAGACTTGTAAAAAAGGGAATGGGCAGACATTAAAATAATAATAACAATATGATACATCACCACAATTTGCAGAACTCGTTTTGCCACGAAACAATAGGATGCACGAAGAAGCTGGTAATCGCGGCGCTGAACGGTAGCCCCCGCAAGGGGGCGCATCAGTTCAAGTGCCTGGTTCAACCTGAGCGGAGCAAAGGATCAGGCACTCGAAGTTCAACGCCGCGATTCAGCCCGAGCCAAGCGAGGGCTGAATAAGGTAATAAATAAATTTCTGCTATTCAAATCATTTGCAGTGTGGTCCTTGGGACCTTTACGGGTGATGAAATTGAGAGCTTGAAGGCTGGCGTTTTTCCAATTGAAAAAGATGCACGCCATCGATGCGTCCCTGCGTCAAATCGGGATAGTTGTTCAAAAAGGCGTATTTGCCCGCCGGACGCTCCCCCCAAAACAGAAAGCCATCGATCTGATGTTCAGCCAAAGCCGCCCGGACCAGCTCTTCGCGGACATAGCGGGCGTTACTGCCGTAATATCGCCAGTTCCGGTAATAGCAAATGTAGAGGCTTTCCACCCAGTGTTTGTTGGAGGCGATCGATATCTCGCGTTTTGCGTCCCCCAGATCCAGCCGCGCGGCCAGGTCATGAATCGCCTGGTCTTGATGGAAATAATGGACGAGTTTTTCGCCGGGGAAGTAGGCGAATGAAAGCAGCGTGATGACAAGAATGGCATGGAGCGCCCGCGTCCGCCGTGCAGGAGGCCAGGCGACAAAGAGCTGCAGAACCATGAACAGCAACAGGATATTCAGGAACCACAGATAGCGTTCCTCCACCCAGATAAGCAGGTAGCCAAAGGCATAAATGAGGAACGGCAATAACCACTTCCACGATTCTTTGCGCGGTAAAATCGTAGAGGTATTGCTCATTCCGAAATAGAGAAAGATCAGAAAAATCCCCCAGGCAAAGGGTGTGAACTGGCCGACGACACCCAGCATATAGGAAAAGAAACCGCGCACGATGTTGATATAGGCGGCGGCATCTTGTGGAGATTGCCAGGGATACCAGGACTCCACGGGGATGCTGCGTGGATCATCCCAGGCGCTGGTTGCGCTGGCGTGCGGCGGGGGTACCAGACCGGCACGGCCGAAAGGATCACTGCTCGCATGGGGATTCAGGAAGGCAAAAACATAACTACTCATGTGATTTCCCAAGCCCCCCCTGTCAGCGTATTTTGCCGACTGCAGCATCAGCCATGAGACCACGATGCCGCAGAAGACGAGCATGGCCATGGCGTAGTGCCGCCAGATGCGGCGTCTTTTGTTTGGGCGCTCATAGTGGTATGCAAGCGCGTGATAGGCGAAAAGATGGACGGCGATGAAGGGCAGGGCATAGTATTTGGCCAGATACGAGAGGCCGGCAACGAGTCCCAGCAGCACGGCGTTGCAGCGTTTGTCAAAATAGGCCGGATGATGGAGTATCGAGAGATAGAGCATCAGGCAGAGAGCGACCAGGAGATCGGGACTGAGAACGGCGAAAGCCATCCACAGGAGCATCGGCATCAGTGTGAAGAGTACCAGCCAGCGAATCCAGCCGGTGATTTGCCAGCGCTCCAGCCAGACATGGAGAAGTATAAAACCCCCGGCGCCGATGAGAAGATTCATCCCTTTAAAGGCCAACTGCGGGGTCAGGCCGGTCACAAGGAAAGGCGCCAGCAGCCATGAAATCAGTGGATTCCAGTGATCGTTCACCGACAGCAGAAACTGTCCCTGAAGAATCAACCGGGCGTTGTTGATATAACTGATGCCATCGGGATTGATCTGGTATTGATAGAAACGTAACAGCAGGAATCCCGTCACGAGATAGAGTGTGATGGCAGTCCATACCGGCAGAAATCGTGTGAAAAGGTTTTTCATGATGAAAGCCCTGACCATTGAAGGTTTGACTGCTATGAGGTGTAATGGCAACCTGCACCCCTGACAGGACGAACGGTTACAAGAATTTGTCTGTTCGGGCCGCGTGGCCGGGGCTCGCCGCCACAAAGCCCTCTTTGAGGGCGGCCACATGGTCTTTAAATGAATTTTATTTTTTTCGCCGCAAACAGGCTCATGCGCAACAACAGCAGGCCATGACGGAAGCGGCTGATTTGCGAGGAACCATAGTTGCGTTCGCGGTAACGCACGATCACTTCGACGATTTTCAAATTCAATTTTGCGGCGCCGAAGAGGAGATCAAAATCACCAAAGGGATCGAATTCGCCAAAATAGTCGCGGTTTTCCCTGATTTTTTCATGATCTGATTTGAGGAGCGCCTTGGTGCCGCACAGGGTGTCTTTGAGCCGCTGCCCGAGGAGATAGCTGAAAAACTGCCCGAAAAACTTGTTGGCGAGAAGGTTCAGGAAGCGCATGGCCTCTCTTTCCATGGGATAGACGAGGCGGCAGCCATTGATAAAATCTCCCCTGTTGCTTTTCAGCGCTTCGTAGAATTTGGGCAAATCTTCCGGCGGGGTGGTCAGGTCGGCGTCGAGGATCATGAGGATATCACCGCTGGCCGCGGCAAAGGCTTCAAACACCGCATTCGCTTTTCCGGTGCCGCTCTGCTGTATCACCTTGATGTCGCGGGCCGGATAGTTCTGCTTCACCGCAACCATTTTCTCGAAGGTGTCATCCCGGGAGTGTCCCTCGATGAAAATGATTTCCTGATGTGCCCCGAATGGGGGAATCCGCCGGACGGCGTTTTCGATGTTGCCGCTCTCGTTACGGGCCGGGATCACGATGCTCACGCTCCGTTCCTGTTCCAGGGGACTCTGAGGGCGCGCGATCAAAATGTTGATCATGCAGAGGCGGTTGATGAGCGGCAGATTGGCGATGATGCGGTTAAAGAGGAAGCCGAGAACGGGGATGTTTCTGGGCAGCAACAGTTTGCGGTCGATGCGGATGGTCTCGAATCCTTCCAGCCGCAGAAGGTTATCGAGGTCGGCCGGCGAGAGCCAGTTTTGCAGCGGCTGTTTGTATTTCAGTCTCAGTCTCTCGGCCAGGCGAAAGAGGGGCTCCCAGAGATAATTGTAAAAGGAAATCACGATTCGGCTGCGGGAATGGGAGACGCGGTGCAGGTTTTTCAGCGCCGCTTGTATGTCCCACAAGCCGCTGACCAGATCGGAGAGGATGATGTAATCGAATTTTTCATCCAGGGTGAGTGCTTCGGCGTCGTCCTCGAGAAAGCGCAGTGCCGGATAGCGGCTGCGGGCGAGGTGAATCATTTGCGCTGAAAAATCGACGCCGGCGCCCACGGCCGGGTGCATGGCAGCCAAAAGTTCTCCGGTGCTGCAGCCGATTTCCAGCACCCGGCTGCGGGACGGGATGATGTAAGAGAAGTACCCGGCCAACTTTTCGTGATAGTAGCGGTTCTTCTTGCGCCAGCGGTCACGTTGACCGGCATAGTCATCGAAATATTTTCTCAATTCCTCTTTGTGCACGACAATAGTATCCGGTTTTCTGTTTGCGATGCCGCTTTCTCGCCATACTGTTCACCCGCCTGCCATGTCGCAGTTTCATTCAATACCGGGAATGTCGTCGTATTGGTGATGCCTGTAGTAATTCAGATCAGGCGCCGGCGCCTTCATGGAATCCGGGAAGGCCTTTTGCGAAAAAGTCTGGAAATAGAGCAAACAGCCATCCCGCCAAATCCTCGCGTCCCGCTCCTGCTTCGCCAGCAGCGCCTCAACGACGGCAAACCGCTCCGGATCGATCGCTTCCTGCAGGCCTTGCCACTCGCTGCGCAGCCACCCCACCGATTTGACGCCCGCATCATAATGGTGACACATCTCTTCCCAGAGGGTTCTGCCCGATTTCATGCTGTGCTCCCAGGGGACATGGTGGAACCACAGCAGGAGATTTTCCGGGCAGGTTTCGATGTCGTCATAAAGTTCCCGCACGGGTGCGAAGTACTGGCTGACCGCATTGCTGCCCCTGGAGGTGCGGTCGAATCCGATGCCGAGGCTGTCGGCACGGTGGTAATAGACCGACGTCCAGTCTCTGCGCAGATGATCGACCCAGGGCCCCGGACCGTAATGATGGCCCGCGTACATGATGTGGTGCAGGCCCAGCGGGGTCATATAGTCGACCGCGATCTCGCGCGAAGCCATCATCATGCGGCAGATGGTCTGCACCGCGACTTTATCGTTGCTGAAGGTCATCCGGATCCATTCGTTGGCGATATCCTGTGCCTTCAGATCAGGGTTCCATGCCAGGCGGCCGAAGGCATACCAGTTGGCCTGGCCGAAAGGATGACCGGTCCAGTTTTGCACATCACCCGCATTGGCGACGCCCGCCATGGCGGTCAGGTCATGTTGAAAAAGCGATCCATCGATCACCCGGGAAACCGCAGACCCCGGCCCCCGGGCGTAGGTATCCGCCTGCAGACACTCGCTGAAAAGGGGCGCGAGGTAAACCAGATGCACCGAAGCGCCAAGGTATTCCTGCGTGATCTGTAATTCGGGCATCACCGCGGTGCCGGGCATGGCGCCGAAGAGCGGATGAAAGGGTTCGCGGGGCTGGAAGTCGAGGGGGCCGTTCTTGACCTGGATGAGGACATTTTTACGGAATTGACCGTCGAGCGGCACGAATTCATGGTAAGCCTGTTTGGTGCGGTCATCGGGGACGTCGTTGTCGTAGACAAACGCCCGCCACATGACGATGCCGCCGTGGGGTGCGACGGCATCGGCGAGCACATTGGCGCCGTCGGCGTGGGAGCGCCCGTAATTTTGGGGTCCGGGTTGTCCTTCGGAATTGGCCTTGACCAGGAACCCGCCAAAATCGGGGATGAGGGCATATATTTCATCCGCTTTTTGCTTCCACCAGGCGATCACCTCCGGCGCCAGGGGGTCGGCGGTGGTCAATCCGCCGATTTCGACCGGGGCGCTGAAACGCGCAGTCAGATAGACTTTGAGGTTGTATGGTCTGAAGAGGTCCGCGAGGGCCGCCACCTTGAGCAGATAGTGTCTGGTCAGGATTTGGGCATTGGCATTGACGTTGGTCAGGACCGTCCCGTTGATGCCAATGGAGGCGTTGGCGCGCGCATAGTCGCGGTATCTCGGCGAGAGCGAATCCGGGAGTGAAGGCCAATCCCAGAGGGAGGCTCCCGCATAACCGCGTTCGACCGTGCGGTCGAGATTATCCCAATGGTTGAGCATTCTGATTTTTGTTTTTGGCCGGGTCGCGACGGAGAGGGTAGTGATATCCTGGCGGGTTTGCAGCAGCCGCAAAAAATGGAAGGCGCCGTACAAGACCCCTTGATCCGTGTTCGCGGCGATGGCGATGATCTTCTTCCCATTATACGGACCATTAAAAATGAGGTACCCCTCGTCGCCCAGGGGGGCGAGCTGGTTGTCGAGTCGGAGCGCGGCAATGATTCGTGAGCCTGTCGGGGTTCCGGCGACCAGCACCCCCGGCGTCTGCACACGTTGTGTCTCCGGTATCTCTTTGCCCAGGAGACCACGCAAACCGGTTTCCAATTCACGGGCGGCGGATTGCAGGAGCGGCGAATCGCCCTCCACCATCCACGCGGCGATCGACTTTTGATACATGGCGAGACCGGTCGAATCGGAGAGCGTGTCGTATCGCAGCCACAGCCGGCAGCCGTCCCCGGACACGGCCCGGGTGAACGGCAACAGCATGACGAGCGTGAGGCAAGTATAAAATGATTTCCTGGTGGAGTCTTTCATCAAAAGTCGCCTTTTGGGGTTGCCTGACATTTAATGCCATGGATTATGACTGTTTGATAAAGCAGTCGTCCATGGGACGTGAAGAGCCTTTGCTTGTGGGAGATGGCGTTGGACGGTAACCAGAAAAAAGGAGATGATTACCCCTGCTGCTGCCGGAAAATTAGCCAAATAGCAACAAAAAAACAAGCAGTTTTCTGCGTTTTGCACAACAAGCAAGAAGTTGCCCGGCGCACGGCCCGGGCGGCCGGCGGCATGGATACGGCGAGCACAGCCTGAGCAGCGCCCGGACAGGCTGATCTGTCGACAGATCAGCCTGCAAATGCGGTTGCAACCGGGAATGAGGCCCGTATTATTATGGTTATTTATAGTAACAATTGATGTTGGGGGGGGAACGGGAGGAACAGGGAGAAGACTCATTCTGCGCTGCGTTGTCGGATGACAACCCTGTGCGCGGTGAGTTATTGAATCGGCCTTTGCGATTTGCGCAGGGCAAGGTAGCTGCGGAGGCCGGCCATCCAATCAGAAGGAGGGTATCATGAACCTGAGTGCACCCAAAGAATCCACCTGGTGGATTGCGGTAATCGTTGCGGCAGTTGGTGTTCTGGCTACGTTTACCACCATTCCGGTACTCACGGGCATTGCGTTTTGGTTGATCGTGCTCGGCGTCGTGCTCCTGGCTCTTGGCACATTCCTGAAGGGCTTTTAGCTGAATGAGCGGCATACAGGTCGGCCGTTGACCGGCTCCGCAATGCAGCAGGGCCTGTATGCCGCATAATGCGTCGAAACAGAAGCAATAGAGTCCCGGGACGGGGTTGTCCCTGGATTGGGCTGCGCCAGTCAGGCGCTTGCCGATTTTGGCGATGTGAAACGCCGGCGTCATTTTTAGGGTGCATGCGCTGCCAGGATGCTATTTTAAGCCAGCTCAAGGAGCTGTGTCAAAACACTCCCGTCAGGCGGATACCATGGTCCATGAGACATGGCGCTGAACGGAGATGGCGGCTGCGACTGCACTGCAAGAGCCTTCCCGCGTCAAACGTTTAATCGGTTTCCATATTCCGCAGCAAGACCCATTCCCGGCGCAAAAAGGCCGCGGTGAGGAGCGCTGACAAAAAATCGGAGAAGGGCGCGGCCAGCCACAGACCGGCGAGTCCGCCCCATTGCGGGAAGAGCCAGATGGCGGGGATGAAAAAGACAGCCTGGCGGCTCAGACTGAGGAAGATGGCATGCCGGGGTTTGCCGACGGCCTGGAAGTAGGTGGAACTGACAATTTGAAATCCCACCACCGGCAACATCAGAAAAAAATAGCGCAGGGCTTTGGTCCCCACTTCGATCAGCGTCGGATCGTCGGGGCTGAAAAGAAGGATTAGCAAGTGCGGCACGGCTTGTACGATCAAAAAGCCCGTCAGGGTGACCACGGTGGCTGTTTTGATGGCCAGGCGCAGGGTTTTGCGGACGCGATTATATTGTTTCGCCCCGTAGTTATAGCCGATGATGGGCTGTGCGCCCTGGTTGAGGCCAAAGACGGGCATGATGATGATGGTGGAAATGCTGAGGATAATGCCCATGGCGGATATGGCCAAATCGCCGCCATAGCGCAGCAGCTGATTGTTGAGAAAGGCGTTGAGCAGGCTGCTGACGAGATGCATGGCAAAAGGCGCGGAACCGATGGCGATGATCTGCCGCACGACAGGCCATCTCAGTCGCATGGTGGCGGTATGAAGATGAAGCAGGCCTCGGCGCTGCGTAAAATGGTAGAGTACCCAGATCATCACCGCCGCCTGAGAGATCACCGTTGCGATGGCCGCTCCGCGCATCCCCATGTGCAGCGCAAAGATAAAAAGGGGATCAAGGATGGTGTTGAGTCCGGCGCCGAGAAACATCGATTGCATGGCGGCGCGGGGATTGCCCTCGCCGCGGATGACATGATTGAGGCCGAATCCGACGGACTGAAACAGGGTTCCAAGGAGGATGACTTCCATGTAATCCCTGGCGAAGGGAAGCACCGCTTCGCTGGCGCCGAAAAGGCGCAGCAGCGGATTCAAAAAGATCAGGCCGGACGCTGTCACCAGCAGTGAAATCAGAATGGTCAGCGTCAGGGCGTTGCCGAGGACGTGTTCGGCTTCAGCGGCTTTCTGCTGACCGAGGCGGATGGAGATCGTGGCGGTGGCGCCGAGTCCGATGAGCAAGCCGAAAGCCATCTGCACCAGCATGACGGGAAAACCGACGGTGGCGCCGGCGATGCCGAGGGGGCCGACGCCCTGGCCGATGAAAATGCGGTCGACGATGTTATACAGTGCATGGGCCAACATGCCGATGATGGCGGGCAGGGAGAAACGGTACAACAGGGGGGCGATGGGGTCTTCGCCCATGTGGGTGGCGCGGTGCATGGCAACTCGAAAATAGTCAGCTAAAGGCCGCAGAGCGGCCGGGTTATCCTCCCATGCCGGAGCGTGGGAGGGAGTCAATGAGTGCAGCGGCCGGATTCCACGCTCTGCCAACTCATTTCCCATGCCGGAGCGTGGGAGGGCGTTAATCCCGGACAGGCGCCAGTCGTGCCGGCGACGTTGCCAAGTCTCCACAAAAGGGATGCCAAATATAAACATTTAAAATATAATTTTCTCGTTTTTTGTGATTTTTCCGGCTCTTTTTATGGCAGAAGCGATGCGAAAAAACAATCCCGGGAGAGCACCAGGGCGGCGAACATGGCGCGTGACCCCCCGTTTCAACCACAGGAAAAGCATTGACAAAGTGTTAAAAACTTTGTATATTTATCGGCTTTCGCATTTGGCGCGTTCGTCTAGGGGTCTAGGACGCTGGCCTCTCACGTCGGT
>DCUM01000163.1:15054-15638 GCA_002327255.1 bacterium UBA2214
CTACGGACCAGAAGGTTGGGGATTCGAGCTCCTCCGGGCGCGCTCATTTTGCGGAAGGCTTGTTCATGCAGGATCACGTCGCCTGGATGCGGATGGCGCTGCAAGAGGCGCATAAAGCCTTTGAAAAAGATGAGGTTCCGGTCGGCGCCGTCGTGGTGCATGAGGGCCGGGTGATTGGCAGAGGCCACAATCTCATTGAATCCCTGCAAGATCCCACAGCACACGCCGAAATGCTGGCCATGACTGCTGCCGCAAATTACCTCGCCTCCTGGCGGCTGGATCAATCCACTCTTTATGTGACGCTGGAACCCTGTATGATGTGCACCGGGGCTTTTTTATTGGCCAGGGTACCGTTGATTGTTTATGGGGCTAAAGATCCAAGATATGGCGCCTGCGGGAGCGCGCTGCAGCTGACCGACGGCAAAGAACTCGACATCCGCACCGAGGTGATCAGCGGCATACTTGCAGAACCTTGCAGTCAGTTGTTGAAGGAATTTTTTACAAAGATTCGTCAGAACAGGTCTTGATGGACAAGAGACCGGTAATCCGGCGAACAAAATGGAGAGGTGCCGGAGCGGCTGATC
>DCUM01000178.1 GCA_002327255.1 bacterium UBA2214
ACCGATACGCCCCATTACGCCCATGCCCGGTTTGGCGCCCATAAATCGGACAACACCCCGCATCGCTTCAACGTCGGCGGTATTCTGGTGGAACAATATATGAGCCCTTCCGATCGCACGGAGGAGCGGATTGTGGATGCCATCAACAGCGCCGACCATGATATCAATTTCTGCATCCTGACGTTCACCCAGGAGAGCGTTGCCAATGCCATGAAATCGCGCTTTCTCCGGCAGCCGGGATTTTCCGTTCGCGGCGTGTTTGACCGCTCCGACGCCCTCAATAATTCGGCCAGTGAATATGCCTCCCTGGCAGGTACCGGGTCGCAGGCGTGGATGCCCGCCGCCGATGTCCACCTCGATGGGCTCAAAGACCTGCTTCACCACAAATACATCCTCATCGACGCAGGATATCCTGATTCAGATCCCCTGGTCATCACCGGCTCGCACAATTGGAGCCGCGCCGCCAATAAGGACAATGATGAAAACACCCTGATCATCCACGACCGCAGGATTGCCAATCTCTACCTGCAGGAATTTGTCGCCCGTTATCAGGAAGCCGGAGGNNCAGATCCGGCAAAATTATCCCAATCCCTTCAACGCCACCACCACACTGACATTTTTTATTCCGGCAAACGATCGCGAGAAAACGCTCCGGGTAGTCGACATCAACGGACGAGAGGTGTCACGAATAGCTCTTCCGGCTGTGAGTGATGCATGGTGCCATGTGGTGTGGGAGGGACGCGATCAACACGGAAGGCCGCTGCCATCCGGACTCTATTGGGCCGTTCGCGAGGGACACGACGCGACCGACGCCATCAAGATGTTGCTCATCCGATAATCCAAAATCATGTTTTCGTTTCTCAACATTTATCAAAGGGCATCCCATGAAGATGAAAGCGCTGGTAAAAAAATACCCTGAAAAAGGATTATGGCTCGAGGAAGTGCCGGTGCCAGAATATGGCAACAATGACCTGTTGATCAAGGTGACGCATACGGCCATCTGTGGCACGGATTTGCATATCTACAAATGGGATGAATGGTCGCAACGCACCATCCAGACCCCCCTGGTGATCGGGCATGAATTTGTCGGCACCATTGTCGCCAAAGGACAGAACGTCATGGGTTATGAAATCGGTGAACGCGTCTCCGGGGAAGGCCATCTGGTGTGCGGTATCTGCCGCAGCTGTCGCGCCGGCCGCCGTCATCTCTGCACCAATACCGTGGGCGTGGGCGTGCACAGGAACGGCTGTTTTGCCGAATATCTCTGCCTGCCGGCCGGCAATGCCTGGCATGTGGCCGACTCGATTCCCTCCGAAATCGCGGCGTTTTTCGATCCCTTTGGAAATGCCACCCATTCTGCGCTATCGTTCGATCTGGTCGGTGAAGATGTGCTGATTACCGGCGCCGGTCCCATCGGATGCATCGCCGTCGCCATCTGCAAACATGTCGGTGCCAGACACGTCGTCATCACCGATGTCAATGAGTACCGCCTCGATCTGGCGCTAAAAATGGGCGCGACACGGGCCGTCAATGTCGCCAAAGTCTCCCTCGAGGAAGCAACCCGGGAACTCGGCATGGTCGGGTTCGATGTCGGACTGGAAATGTCCGGCAATGCCCAGGCCTTCGAACAGATGCTCGAGCAGATGTACCACGGCGGGCGCATCGCCCTGCTCGGCATTCTTCCCAATTCGACGCAAATCAACTGGGATCAGGTCATCTTCAAGGGACTGCACCTCAAGGGTATCTATGGACGTGAGATCTTTGAGACCTGGTATAAAATGCAAACCATGCTGCAAAGTGGCTTGAATATTGCGCCGGTGTTGACGCACCGCCTCAAATTTGCAGAATTTGAGAAGGGATTTCAAGCCATGGCCTCCGGAAGTTGTGGCAAAGTGGTGCTGGAACTGGATTAATGCGGGAGAGATCATGTACGGTAAAATGAAATCAGAACTGACAGGACTTTTGCAGGAAATACAATCTGCCGGACTCTACAAAGCGGAAAGAGTCATCTCCACCCCCCAGGGCGCGCAGATTCAGGTGCGCGGCCAGGAGAGCGTGCTCAACTTCTGCGCCAATAACTACCTGGGATTGGCCAACCACCCCCGCGTGGTCGCCGCCGCACATGATGCCCTGGAACGCTGGGGATACGGCATGTCTTCCGTGCGTTTTATCTGCGGGACGCTGGAGATCCACAAGGAATTGGAGCAAAAAATGGCCGCCTTTCTCGGCATGGACGACACGATTCTCTACGCGGCCTGCTTCGATGCCAACGGTGGCGTCTTTGAACCTTTCATGAACGCCGAGTGCACCATCATCACCGACGCTTTGAACCACGCCTCGCTCATCGATGGCATACGCCTCGCCAAGGCGCAACGGCTGATCTATCAACACGCCGATATGAATGACCTGGAGACCAAACTGAAAGAATCAGCCAACGCCAGATTCCGCCTCATCGTCAGCGATGGCGTCTTCTCCATGGATGGCGATATCGCCAAACTATCCGAAATATGCGACCTCGCGGAAAAATATCAGGCGCTGGTACTGGTCGATGACAGTCATGCGACGGGATTCATGGGAAAGAGCGGGCGCGGCACCATGGAACACTGCGGCGTGATGGGACGGATCGATCTGGTCACCACCACCTTCGGCAAAGCCCTCGGCGGCGCCATGGGCGGCTGCGTCTGCGGCCATCAGGAGATGATCGACTATTTGCGCCAGAAAAGCCGTCCCTATCTCTTCTCCAATACCCTGGCGCCGGTCGTCGCCGGCGCCACTCTGGCCGTTCTCGAATTGCTGAACGAAACGACCCGGTTACGCGACAAACTGGAAGAGAATACCCGGTATTTCCGTCAGCAAATGACACATGCCGGTTTTGACATACGCCCGGGAATACATCCCATCGTGCCCATCATGCTCTACGACGAACGCCTGGCCCATACCATGGCCGATGAATTGCTCAGAGAGGGCATCTACGTCATCGGTTTCAGTTTTCCGGTTGTTCCCAAAGGCCAGGCACGCATTCGCGTGCAGATCTCCGCGGCGCATGAACGCGACCATCTCGAGCGGGCGATCTCGGCTTTCGCAAAAATCGGCAAGTCACTGGGTGTGATCGGGTCTTAGGAAGGGAACAGAGGCCCATGCAGCAGCGCAGAAAGTCCCGAAAAATAAAAATAGGCACGCTCTGGATGGGAGGCGACGCCGCGGTCGTCATTCAATCCATGACCAACACCCGAACCCATGATGTCGAAGCGACGGTCACGCAGATTGAGCGGCTGGTGAAGGCGGGGTGCGCGCTGGTCCGGCTCGCCATTCCCAATGCGGCCGCTGTTGCGGCGTTCGCAGCGATAAAAAAACGCGTCACGGTACCCCTGGTAGCCGACATTCACTTCGATTACCGCCTCGCCCTGGGTGCCCTGGATGCCGGTGCCGACAAGATTCGCATCAATCCAGGTAATATCGGCGCACGCGACCGCGTTGCCGAGGTGGTTAAAAAGGCGCTCGCCTGCCGGACACCGATCCGCGTCGGGGTCAACTCCGGATCGGTCGAAAAGGAAATATTGGCAGAGGAGGGAGGCCCGAGCGTTCGCGCCCTGGTGCGCAGTGCCTTGCGCAATGTCGAACTGTGCCGGGAATTCGGCGCACAAGACCTCGTCCTCTCACTGAAATCATCCGATGTCCTGCGCACCATCGCAGCCTATGAAAGCATCGCCAGCCAGACCGACCTGCCGCTTCATATCGGCGTCACGGAGGCGGGAACCTCCAGGTCCGGTGCGATCAAATCCGCGGTGGCCATGGGGATACTGCTGCACCAGGGGATCGGCGACACACTGCGGGTCTCCCTGACCAGCGATCCGGTGGAAGAGGTCGTGGCTGCGCAATACATCCTCAAAAGTCTCAATTTGATCCAGCACGGCATCACCCTGATCTCCTGCCCGACGTGCGGCAGGACAGAAGTCAATCTGGTGGCGATTGCCGAAGAAGTGGAAAAACAGCTGGCGGGCAACAGCAAACCCCTCACGGTCGCGCTCATGGGCTGCGTCGTCAATGGCCCCGGTGAAGCCCGCGAAGCGGATCTGGGGGTCGCCTGCGGCAAGGGGAGCGCCGTCCTCTTCAAAAAGGGAAAAATAGTACGGAAAATCGCAGAGAATGACATCGTGTCCACCCTTTTACACGAAATCGACAAGTGGCCGAT
>DCUM01000044.1:0-1729 GCA_002327255.1 bacterium UBA2214
TCCCGGGCCACGGGGGCCTGGTTGACGGGCGGCAACTCTATAAAATAAACATGGAGCGTATCGCTGCGGAAATTATTATCCAATTTTCCGTCATTATCCGCACCCACCCAGAGTGAATTGATCAGAAGCGTGTCCGTTTGACTGATATCCGGACGTACGCGCCCCCAGTAGGTAATCAGGCGGATGTCAAATTGCGCCAGAGTGGACCACTGGTAAAACAGGGAATCGTTGATGACTTGGTCAGGCGAGATGGACAGACTATCGATTAGAAACCATTTGGGAGGCAAATTTTTGAGGAACACGGCGGATGCGGTTTCGGGTCCCAGGTTATAAACGCCAACCTGATAGCGCAATGAATCACCGGGTTTGGCATAAAAAGTGGTATCCGTTCCATGGACCCGGAACGAATCACTTTTTGTAAAAAGAATAGGGTAGGGGTCTGAAGATGCGGAGGGTATGTATATCATCTGCAGGCTATCGACCAGCCGGATACTTTCAGGACCGGTGATGGGGCCGGCAAGAAAGTCTGGATAGGCATCGGAGATCACAGCATAGTGATGCATCCACAGGGAGCATCTTCCAGCAGGCAGAGAAAAAGTGCCACCATCGCGCCAGATATATTGCGCAGGTCCAGGAACATCGGGTATTACTTTATGGATGCCGGCATTGCTGTCGCCTGGATGAATGGCTGCACCTTCGCTATCGCGAAAATCAACGAAGAAACTTTCGTTGCGCTGTGCATCCCCGCTGTTTATCCAGGTTTTTGCGCGCAGGCGATAAATGCCGTGACGGGGAATATCCACATCTGCAACAAGGCTGTGCAGACGCGATTCACCCAAATCAGCGCGAACTCCGACGGGAATTGGAATTGGCACCTGTATGGTTTGTGCGCCAACGGGCTTAATCATCGCGAAAAGCAGCAGAACGGGAAAGATGGTTCGCACAAAAATCCAGTTAAAGGTCGAGCGCGGCTGATTTTTCATCAATTTACATCACCTAATTTTTTGTGAGAACTATTATGATCTCATTCAAACTAACAAAATCCGTGCCAAGAGTTGTTCTTGAAATAGCAGGTATAAGCTGGTGAAAATGACTTAGTTAACACTATTAAAACAAGTTACAAATATGTAATTACAAGTTAGTTATGGTCATTTCACCAGGTTAGGTGGTGATATCACGATGTGTAATGTTATGAAACAGTGTATCATTGCGCGACACAAGAGTGGTCAATTATTGATCAATTTTGGCGAAAATAGAAAAAAAGCCTTTACGCAGGGGTGAACGCAAAGGCTCAATACTCGGTTAAAGCGAAAACGCGATGAGTATTTAGGATGCTCGAACAGGTGTCGGAACTGAGTTGACGAATCTCTGTTATAGGCGTATGTTGGGTGCATGAAAGAGGATCCCGACATGCCACACACTTCCCACTTTAATTTAATAAATTTCAATTCAATAGTCAAGAGTTATTCCAGCAAATGGAGTCGCTTATTGCATTCATCCGCCATGGGCTTTGGGCTTCACCAAGCTGGTTCCGGTCACTTGGCACGGCAGCGAACGTCATAAATATTTGAATGGAGATGTGTACAAGTGAGTGCTGTTTATTTGCCATATTCACTGGAAGCCCCTTTTTGATACCTGAGCCGGCGGAGAGATTGAACGATTACCGACAGGTTTTCTGTGCGGGCGTATACAGATTAAAATTTTCTGCGATGGTTCTTGTTTACTGGCG
>DCUM01000044.1:1859-5310 GCA_002327255.1 bacterium UBA2214
TAAGTGATTCTATTGATAGTATTTAATCAAAATCAACTTAAAAGTCAATCGGCCAAAAGTACGAAAAAAGATCTAATCCTTTGGTATGAGTAAAGTTATTGCCAGCAAAGAAAGCCGGATTGCTATTTATTGCCAGGAAAATTACGATGAAAGAGTGAACATTAATCGAGTCCGCGAATGGTGCGCGCGAATTAGAAACGAAGCGCGTAAGGGCGGACAGGCTGAACACGTCGACTCAGAGCGCGAATGGGTTCGAGATTATTCTGCAGTAAAAATCTATCAGGACGTGGCTGAATCCAGTTGCATGACTTGGGCACTTCATCGCCAAGGACCCGAGGAGAAGAGGTGTAAATAATCTCGGCTTTAACATCCGTGTAAAAGTCATGGATGGACAACGGAGTCGAATCGCATTTCATCTTGCCACCCTATACGTCTGTGTCTTCAAGCCCTCGGGGGATCTCGAATGGATGCATTTGAATCAGGTGGCGAAAACAAATCTATGAAAATAAATCGTATAAGGACATTCTTCTTTCTGTCTATTCTGTTCCCGCTCATCTGTGCCGCATTCACGCGTCCGCCGTTGCGTATCGCGGTGTTGGGATCATCCACCGCCGCAGGGGCCGGAGCGCCCAAGGGGCAGGGATGGGTGGCGCTTTATGATGCGTACCTGAAGAGCCGCGGCTTTCCTGATTCGACCATCATCAATTTTGCCATCGGAGGATTCACTACATTTAATATTCTTCCGACGCACTATGACTCCCCTTACAGGCGGCTCAATGAACGCTGGGATATCTCTCCGGCGCCGAATAATAACATCACCAAAGCGCTCACATTCAATCCGACGCACATCATCATCAACCTGCCGTCCAATGACGCCGCTCAACTGCGCTTTCCGGTAGCCTGTCAACTGGATCATTACCGCGTAGTCATTGCGCAGGCGACAGCGTGGGGCGCCGAAGTGTGGGTAACCACCACGCAGCCGCGCAATTCAGAGCCCGGCATCTGTAAATTGCTGACCGACATGCGAGACTCGACCTTCCTCAGATACGGCGACCATGCCATCGATTTCTGGACGCTGCTGGCGGCACAGGGCTGTAACATCAATCCCGTGTATGACTATGGGGACCACGTTCATCTCAACGCTTCGGGGCATCGCATACTGTATGAACGCGTCAGGGAGCAAATACCTGTTCCCCCCATACTGACCGTCTCGCCGGAGTCGATCTTTTTTGGAGATGTCGCGCTCGGTGCTTCTGCGCAGAGGACGGCGACGATCACCAATCATACGATTGCGGCACTGTCGCTCAAATCCATCTCAACCCATACGCCTGACTTCAGCGTCAGGCCGGAACACGCAATCGTAGAACCGGGTGATACACTAACCGTCACGGTCACTTATGCACCCGGGTCTCTGGAAGCCTCGCACGATGCGGTTGCGTTCATATCCTTGAATGGTTCCATACTTTCGCGTCTTCAGGTTTCCGGGAATTCCCCCATCCCCACGGCCTCGCTGGAACCGCATTATCTGGATTTTGGCGATGTCGCCAGCGGGCAATCGCGCCGGCTGCCGCTTCACATTCTAAATCATTCCATCAACGCGATCACAGTAGCGGCCATCCGATCGGGGATGTCGGTCTACAGTATCGAAAACATCAGTGCCACAATACCGCCGTTTCACGATTTGCAGGTGATGGTGCGCTTTGCACCTCTCTGCACCGGCTCGTATGCCGATACCCTGTACATAGAGGGCAATGCTGCCAACTTTCCGGTTGCCTGTCCACTGAACGGGCGCTCACCCGCCCCGCTCCTCTCGGTGATGCCGCAGTCGCTGGATTTTGGCGAGGTCGTACTTGAGTCATCCAGTACCCTGCACCTGAATCTTCACAATCCGTCGATCAATATGCTGACGATCAACAGGCTCGCTAACCGGGATCCAGCCTTTCGTACAGACGCCTCGTTCATGCATGTGAAAGCAGCGGACAGCACCATCCTGCCGGTGACCTTCGTTCCCACTGTGGTGGGGGAGGTTCTGGATACGCTCGACCTATACAACGATTCCGCCAATTCACCCCTGAGGATTCCGCTTCGCGGCTATTCCCCGCCCCCCGTACTGGAAGTGGAGACCGCAGCGCTGGCGTTTCCGGAGTATGTGTACGGCGAGACAAATCGCCTGCCGGTCATGCTCTGGAATCGTTCTGCCAACAGGCTCCGTATTTCAGCCCTGCAAAATGCACTGCCGCATTTCCGGACTCTGAGTGCATTTCCGTTGGCGGTTCCGGGCAACGATGGTGTGACGCTCCAGGTTGAATTTCTGCCGCTGACGGGGGGGGTATGGCAAGATACGCTGGAAATCGTGGGTGATGGCGGAAGCGCGCGAATCCCGATGTACGGCACAGCGCCCCTGCAAAAACTGTATGCCCAGCCAAATTATATCGACTTTGGCCGGGTCCGCATCGGATCGGCTCGGGCTCTGTGGTGCACACTGGTGCGTTACTATCCTGCAGAGGAAGGCGGTGTTACAATCGATTCGACTGCGTTCAATAGCGGGATGTTCTCCATCGTTGCCGTCTCCGGAGCGACGACGCTCATCTCCGGCGACACCCTGGGTCTGGCCATAGCACTTCATCCCTTTGAAGTGGGGGATATCAGCGATACCCTGTCGATTTATATGAATGGTTTTTCATCGCTCCTGCAGATTCCACTTTCGGGTGCGGGTGTAATCCTGACATCCGTCGCTTCCGCAACCGCCGCCATTCCCGGGGAATTTGGACTCTGTCAGAATTATCCGAATCCCTTCAACGCCCGGACAACCATAACCTTTGCCATTCCGGTGAAAAGTACGGTGACGCTGCGCATTTTTGACCTCGTTGGCCGGGAAGTGGCGATGCTCCTTCACGATACCATAGCGGCCGGCGTTCATCAGGCGATCTGGGATGCCGGCAATGCCTCCGGGGGCCTGTTTTTCTGCCGCCTTGAGGCGCGGGCTGAATCGTCCGTCCCGGAGGGAAAGCCGGCCGTGCGGAGCGCCATGAGAAAGCTTCTCCTCGTGAAATAATCATCCAGAGTATAGGGCGACCGCTGCACCGTAACGCGGCGAAATCATGGGAAAAAAGTATACACTGCAAAAATTGTTTAATGATAGATGACGGCAACACGCGTCTTGTCCCTGATAAAAGAAAGCCCTCAACAGAGCGGCTGCCGAGGGCTTTCTTGTGGGCGATACTGGAGTTGAACCAGTGACCTCTGGTATGTGAGACCAGCGCTCTAACCAACTGAGCTAATCGCCCAAAATATTATGGTGTTTAATGTAAGCGAAAAAATAGTAATTGTCAAGATATTTCCTGCTTTTGCGGCGGCCAGCGCCCCGGAATCTGTCTCCTGCCCAAATTAGCGGTTGAAATCCTCGAATTAGTTTGCTATCTTTAAGCTGGCAATGGACGGGCAGGCAAAG
>DCUM01000037.1 GCA_002327255.1 bacterium UBA2214
GCCATTCTCATGCAGGTGCCGCGCACGGTCTTCCAGCCGCGTCCCAAGGTCGATTCCGCCCTGGTGCGCTGGACCTTCACGGAGGCGCGCACCCGGCAGATACGGGACGAGGCCCTCTTTCGCCGCCTGGTGCGCACCGCCTTCAACCAGCGCCGCAAGATGCTGCGCAAATCGCTGCGCGAGGCCTTCCCCCTGGAAAAACTCGCCTCCTTTGACCTGACCCGGCGTCCGGAAGAACTGACCGTGGCGGACTGGATCATGATGGGCAATGCCTTGATATGAGCGTCGGACTTTTTCTGAACGCGGCGTTTCGTTGGTCAGACCACGCAAGACACGAAACAGCCGGAACGCACGGGAGAGGCGGGACGCACGGCAGAGGNNCACCAGGGATACCCGGATTTGCAAATTTTAATCTCTTTGGGTTAAATTCCCCGCCGCTTGCGGCGAAAAATTGATTATATTTCCTATGATACCCCGCTGCTTGCGGCGGGGTAGTTCATTTTGCACGAGGATAACGCGCAAAATGCAGTGAGCTTGACGGCGGCGATTCCTGCAAGTGGCGCTCGACCGCTTGAACCACGGAATACACGGAACACACGGAACACACAACCGGCAGGACACACGGAATTTATTTCTCACACCAGGACACAATACAAAGGTCTTTCGGGTGATCCCGGCGTCCTTCTGTCGGCAAAGATCATCACCCGGTGGTAATACCTCACTCATGGGAGGGCGGACATTCTGGTTCGCCTTTTATAACAGCTTCCCCCCCCGTCAGTGAAGTATTGCACCGGGAGATCATTTGCGCTTGCATCTTTTTTAGAAATACCGTAAATTCCAAATTAAATATGATTTCCATATTCCTTTATGGGATGCCCGCATGGCGCTGAGCAAAACCGAAGCGATCGTGCTGCGCACCCGCCGTCAGGGTGAAACCAGCAAGATGCTCTCCCTCTATACCCTGCATTACGGCCGCATCAGCGTCATGGCCAAAGGGGCGCGCAGCCTCAAATCCAGATACGGCGGGGTGTTGGAACCGCTGACGCATATCGCGCTGGTCTTTTACCGCTACGAAACGCGGGAGCTGCACTATCTCAGCCAGGCGGAGATTCTCTCGCCCTTTGCACAGCTGCACGGAGAACTGGGGCGGCTGGCGCTGGGGGCCATTCCCTGCGAGATCATTGAACGCAACGAGGCCGGCGGGCATGCCAATCCCGCGCTCTTCCATCTCCTCCTCGGCACCATCACGGTGATCGATCAGGCGGAGAAAGGCGCCCGCAATGCCGTTCGCGCTTTCATGCTGCGCTATCTCGACCATTCCGGCTTCAAGCCGGATTTCCGCCAGTGTCAGACGTGCCGCAGGGAACAGAGCGGCACGCGCCTCTTTTTCGATTTCAGCCGCGGCGGATTTTTCTGCGGCGACTGCCCGGCCGCGCTGGGAGAGGGTCAGTTTCTGAGTGCGGCGGCGCTGCAGCGCCTGCATTTTTTCCTGCACGCGCCGCTGGAGAAATCGGTTCAGGCCGCTGTGGATGCGGAACAGGGCCGTGAAATGGACCGCTTTCTGCTGGCCTATTTGCAGTACCACATCGAACCCCTGCACCACCTGAACGCGATCAGTTATCTGGAAAATGTACAATCCAGTCTGCGAAACAGTGAACCCCGTTGAACAAAGGAACCCGTATGGCGACTCAGAGCAATGCCACCATGGACAAGATCATCTCCCTATGCCGGCGTCGCGGCTTTATTTTTCAATCGAGTGAAATTTACGGCGGTTTGAATGCCTGTTACGACTACGGCCCCCTGGGCGTGGAGTTGAAACGCAACATCAAGGATTTCTGGTGGAACTGGATGGTGGGCCGCCGCAGCGACATCGTCGGTCTCGACGCCTCCATCCTCATGGCGCCACGGGTCTGGGAAGCCTCCGGCCACGTCGCCGGTTTCACCGATCCCCTGGTGGACTGCAAAGTCTGCAAGCACCGCTTTCGCGCCGATATGATCGTCGACCCGGGCAAGTGCCCCGACTGCGGCGGCGCCCTCACCGACATCCGTCAGTTCAACCTCATGTTCAAGACCTTCATGGGGCCGGTCGAGGACAGCGCCAGCGTGGTCTATCTGCGTCCCGAGACCGCCCAGGGCATCTATGTCAATTACAAGAACGTGCTCGATTCGAGCCGCCTCAAGATTCCCTTCGGCATCGGACAGATCGGCAAGGCTTTCCGCAATGAAATCACCACTGAGAACTTTATCTTCCGCACCCGCGAGTTCGAGCAGATGGAGATGCAATATTTCGTGCAGCCGGGCAGCGACAGGGAGTGGTTCGAGTACTGGAAGGCGGACCGGCAGAGCTATTACCAGGCGCTGGGCATCCATCCCGCCAAGGTGCGCTTCCATGAACACGGCAAGGACGAGCTCGCCCACTACGCCGCCGCCGCCTTTGACATTCAGTACGAGTTTCCGTTCGGCTGGAAGGAACTGGAGGGCATTCACAACCGCACCGATTTCGATCTCAAACGCCATCAGGAGTATTCCGGCAAGGATATGATTTATTTTGATGAGGTGACGCGGGAGCGCTACCTGCCCTACATCATCGAGGCTTCAGCGGGCGCGGACCGCACCCTGCTCTGCGTCCTCAGCGATGCCTTCGAGGAGCAGGAACTCGAGAAGGACACGCGCACGGTGCTGCACTTCCATCCCGCCATCGCGCCCATCAAGGTGGGCATCTTCCCGCTGGTGAAAAAGGACGGCATGCCCGAAGTGGCGCGCAAGATCGAGGCCGCGCTCAAGCCCCACTTTCCGGTTTTTTATGATGAGAGCGGCGCGGTGGGACGCCGTTATCGACGCCAGGATGAGATCGGCACGCCCTTCTGCGTCACCGTGGATACCGAGACGCTGCAAAACGATACCGTCACCATCCGCGACCGCGACACCATGCAGCAGGAGCGCATCGGGATCGATGATCTCTTTCAGTTCGTCTACGGAAAAATGCAGGTTTAATCTCTTCGGGTTAAATTCCCCGCCGCTTGCGGCGAAAAATTGATTATATTTCCTATGATACCCCGCTGCTTGCGGCGGGGTAGTTCATTATGGTCTCCGGGTGCCACATTTTGGCGGTGCACCTGGAGGGGTCGCTGGTTCAGGCTGATCGGGCCACTGCCCATCACGAACGCCGCACTGCAGGCTGCGCATCTGCTGCACGTAACGGCTTCTTGATCCGTCACTGAAATGAAATCAGACGCCAGGCCGTGTGTGCCGGAGTTCCGGGCGGTGAATCGATCAGGCCGGCACGCCGTAGGCCACGGCAACTGTCGTTTCAACCCGACGACTGCAGTCAAGACCGCACATTGCCGGAGGCGGCTTGTTGCCGGAACCTGTGTTTGCCGGCCGCCAGGCGGGTCTTGATATCGTCACGGAGCACATGCCAGAGGAGGTTTGATGCCGGAAGCTGCGTACCCCGGGGTGGGTTGGTTGTCGATTCTTCCGCCCCTGCTGGCCATTTTTCTGGCCATTCGCACCAAGCAGGTCTTCATCTCCCTGTTTGCCGGATTGTGGCTGGGCTGGATCATTCTGGCGCGCGGCAATCCACTCAGCGGTCTGGTTCTGGCTTTGGATGCCTGCATTCATGTCTTTGCGGATGCGGGCAACACCCAGGTCATCCTCTTCAGCGCCCTGGTGGGGGCGCTCATCACCTTCACACAATATTCGGGCGGCATGGAGGGGTTCGTCGCCTGGATGACCGCCCGCGGTCTGGTCAACAGCCGCCGCAAGGGCGGCTTGCTGGCCTGGATCATCGGCGTCATCGTCTTCGTCGAATCGAGCATCTGCGTGCTCGTCGCCGGGACCGTGGCGCGGCCTCTCTTTGACAAGCTGAAAATTTCCCGGGAAAAATTGGCCTACATCTGCGATTCCACTTCGGCGCCCAAGTGCGTCCTCATTCCCCTGAATGCCTGGGGGGCGTTTGTCATCGGTCTGTTGATGAAACAGAACGTCGAGCATCCGGTGGCGGCTTTTGTCAGCAGCATGCCCTATAATTTCTACGCCATCGGCGCCATGGTGCTGGTGGTGGTTGTCATCCTCTCGGGGCGCGATTTCGGGCCGATGCGCGCGGCGGAACAGCGCGTGCGCGTGGAGGGTAAAATTCTGCGCGACGGCGCGACGCCGCTGATGTCGGCGGAAGTGACCATGGTGAAAGCCAAACCGGGCATCCCCCTGCGCGCCATCAACATGGTGCTGCCCATCGCCGTGCTGGTGGTGATGATGCCGGTTGGCCTGCTCGTCACCGGCAATGGGAATCTCATGCAGGGGTCGGGCGCGACCGCGGTGTTTTGGGCCGTGCTGGCCGCCCTGGTGGCGGCGGCGCTGGCCTATCGCGTCCAGGGCATTTTGAAGACGGACGAGATCATGACCCAGTTCATGACGGGGGTGGGAGGGCTGATTCCTCTGGCCACCCTGATGCTTCTCGCCTTTGCCATCGGTGATGTCTGCAAACTTTTGGGGACCGGCCCCTACGTGGCCGGCATCACCAAAGCCGCGGTGCATCCCGGCTTCGTCCCGGCGCTGGTATTTCTCGTCGCCTGCGGCATCGCCTTCGCCACCGGCACCTCGTGGGGCACCTTTGCCATCATGATCCCCATCGCCATTCCCATGGTCGAACCCTTGGGATTGCATCAGGGCGTGATGATCGCCGCGGTATTGGGCGGCGGTGTCTTTGGCGATCATTGCTCGCCGATTTCCGACACCACGATCATATCCTCCATGGCATCGGCGTGCGATCATATCGATCATGTGCGGACGCAACTGCCCTATGCGATGCTGGCCGCGGCCGCGGCTGTCGTGCTCTATCTCCTGATCGGATTCCTGCAAACGGTATGATCATCGGCCTTATTTCTGATACCCATTGCACCCTGCACCCGCGCATTTGGGAAGTCTTCCGCCATGTCGATCGCATCATTCATGCGGGCGATGTCGGCGACGGGGATGTCCTGGTGGCTTTACAGGCGCTGGCGCCGGTGACGGCGGTTTACGGCAACTGCGATGGCTGGGGTTTGCGCCACCGTCTGAAAAAGAAAGAAACGCTGCTCCTGGAGGGATACACACTCGAGATCACCCATATTCCCGAACGCGACGATTATCTGGATGTCCGGGGCGACGAAACCGATATCAAGATATTCGGCCACACCCATTTCGGCGAGGTGTTGCGCGTCGGCGCGGTGCTGGTGATCAATCCCGGTTCGGCGAGCCGGCCGCGCGGCCAGGTGCATCCGACCGTGGCGCTCCTGGAGCTGGAGGCGGGAAGGGCGCCAGAGGCTGAAATCAAACTGCTGAGATAAGTTCAGCGGAGGATGCGATGCCGTTTGTGCTTCACCAGCAGAAATAGTCCTGTCGGCAAATTTTATTGAACGAGACCATTTCAGGAGCCCTCTATGCAGTTTGCACAGCGATTGGATGAAGCAATTCGCAACAAGAAGAGTCTGTTATGCGTCGGTCTGGATACGGTGCTGGAAAAAGTGCCGGCGTCCCTGCGCGGTCACGACGATCCCCTCTTTGCGTTCAACAAGGCGATCATCGCGGCCACGGCGCCCTGGGCCGCGGCGTACAAGGTCAATACGGCTTTTTACGAAGCGTATGGTTTGGCGGGATGGCGGGCGCTGCAATTGACCTTTCGCTATCTGCCGGAGGATGTCATCCGCATCGCCGATGCCAAACGCGGCGATATCGGCAATACTTCGCGGATGTATGCGCGCGCTCTCTTTGAAGAGCTCGGCGCCGACGCGGTGACGGTCAATCCCCTGATGGGGAGCGACTCGGTGCAGCCTTTTCTCGAACAGGAGGAGAAGGGTGTCTTTTTTCTCTGTCTGACCTCCAACGCCGGTTCGGCGGATTTTCAGCATTTCGGTGACGGCCGCGAAAAGCTCTTCGAGCGCATCGCCCGTCAGGTGCAGAAATGGAACAGCCGCGGCAACTGCGGCCTGGTGGTGGGGGCGACGCATGCGGAGGAATTGGGCGCGGTGCGGGCCCTGGTCCCGGAGCTGCCCTTTCTGATCCCCGGCATCGGCGCCCAGGGCGGCGATCTCGAACGCTCGGTGCAGCTCGGGACGGATGCGCAGGGTCTGCGCGCGGTCTATAATTCGAGCCGCGCGATTTTGTATGCGGCGCAGGGGGAAGATTTTGCCGCGGCGGCGGGCCGCGCGGCGCAGGAGACACAGGCGGCGCTGCAGCGGGCGCTGCAGGGCAAATAGCCGGTTGGTGGGCCCGGCGTCCTGTCGCAAAATGATCAGGCGCTGAAAATCGGGAGAAGGAATCCGCGCGCAAAGACGCCAGGAGGAAAGGCGCCGCCGTGGGTCTGATGGGACGGATTGGGAGCGGTTGGCTCCATCTGGTTGTGGCGGGGTCGCCCAACAAAACGACGCCGGGGCCGATGGCCGGGATTGTTTCGAAAATGCAAAATATGAACTAGAGAGGGTTAACCATGGATCATGAAGTCGCGTTATCGATATTCCGGCAGAGCGGCGCGCTGCTGGAGGGCCATTTCCGGCTCACCTCCGGACTGCACAGTCCGAATTATTTCCAGTGCGCCAAAGTTTTGCAGTACCCGCAGCACGCCGAGGTCTTTTGCCGGGCCATCGCCGAACGTTTTCGCGATGAGAAAATCGCTGTGGTTATTTCGCCGGCCATCGGCGGCATTGTGGTGGGGCAGGAGGTGGCGCGGCTGCTGGGATGCCGGGCCATTTTCGCCGAGCGGGAGAACGACGCCATGACGCTGCGGCGCGGCTTTGAGATCGTGGCGGGAGAGCGCTGTCTGGCGGTGGAAGACGTGGTGACCACCGGGGGATCGGTGAAGGAGGTCATTGCGCTGGCCCAGGCGGCGGGCGCGGAGGTGCGCGGCGCCGCGTTCATCGTCGATCGCAGTGCCGGCCGCGCGCAGTTCGAGGTGCCCTTTTTCGCGGCGCTGCGGATGGAAGTGGTGACCTACCCGCCCGAAGCCTGCCCGTTGTGTGCCCAGGGCATTGCGGTCGTCAAGCCGGGCAGCCGTAAAGTGTAAAAAAAAGCCCTGTCATCTGACAGGGCTTTGGTTTTTAGCCGAGGTACTTGCGCAGCGGTTCGAGGCGCGAGCGGTGGCGCAGGCGGCGCAGCGCTTTCTCCTTGATCTGCCGGACGCGTTCGCGCGTCAGGGCAAAGTACTCGCCGATCTCCTCGAGCGTCAGAGGACGGTCTCCATCCAGGCCGAAATAGAGTTTGACTATTTCCGCTTCGCGCGGTTTGAGCGTGGAGAGAACCTTCTCGATTTCTTCGCGCAACGATGAACGCATCAGGGTGCCATCGGGAGGCTCATAGCGATCGCTTTCGAGAACATCCAGCAGACTGTTGCCTTCATCCTCCTTGAAGGGTTCATCCAGAGAGAGATGGCGGGCTGAGGTTTTGAGCACATCGGCGACTTCATAGGAAGTCATCTCCATGCGGTCGGCGATCTCTTCCATGCTGGGTTCGCGCCCATACTCTTTTTCGAGTGCTTCGAGGGCGCGTCCGACCTTGTTGATGGCGCCGACGCGGTTGAGCGGCAGACGCACGACGCGGGATTGTTCCGCCAGTGCCTGCAGGATCGACTGCCGGATCCACCATACGGCGTAGGAGATGAACTTGAAGCCGCGGGTTTCATCAAAGCGCTGTGCGGCCTTGATCAACCCCAGATTGCCTTCGCTGATTAAATCCTGCAGAGGCAGTCCCTGACCCTGGTATTCCTTGGCGACGCTGATGACAAAGCGCAAATTGGCTTTGACCAGCTTATCCAAAGCTTCTTCGTCGCCCTTGCGAATCCGTCTGGCCAGGGCAATTTCCTCTTCGGGGGGAAGGGGCGAGAATCCACCTATCTCTTCGAGATATTTCTCGATGGATTCCTTGGTTCTGGTTTCAGCGGGTTTTTTCTTTTTCTTTTTGGCCATTATTTGGGTTTCTGGGTACATGGATGTGTGACTAGGGATTAGTGAAAAAAGAGTCAGCTAATAATTTACTCAAAATTGTGATGAATGTCAATCGATTAAATGAAGTCCTGCCGCTGTCAATACCTTATGCACCACGTTGATGGTATGATCGATATCGGCATCGCTGATCTCGAGATGCGTCACCAGGCGCAGTCGCGTCGGCGAAAAGGCGATGCACAGCACCCCGCTTTCTTTCATCTTAACAACCAATTCCTGTGTTTTTAATCCAGCTTTTTCAACATCCGCTATCATGATGTTGGTTTGTGTCGCTTCCATATCTACCACCACACCGGCAAATTTGGCGAAAGTTTCCGCCAGTCGCCGGGCGCGGCGGTGATCCTCGGCGAGACGCGCCAGGTGATGATCGATGGCATGGATGCCCGCGGCGGCGAGGATGCCGGCCTGGCGCATGCCGCCGCCCCACATCTTGCGGAAGCGATGCGCCCGGGTGATGAAGGCGCGGCTGCCGGCCAGCACCGAACCCACGGGCGCCCCGAGTCCTTTGGAGAGGCACAGCGAGACCGAATCGACCAGGGCGCCGTAATCGCGCAGCGCAATGCCGGTGGCGATGTGGGCATTCCACAGCCGCGCACCATCCATGTGCAATTTCAGGCTGTTCTCGCGGGTGAATCCCGAAATGCCTTTGAGCTCGTCAAACGGAAAGATGGCGCCGCTGGCGCGGTTGTGGGTATTCTCTACGATGACCAGGCTGGTGCGGGGGAAATGGTCGTCCGCCGGCCGCACCGCCGCGCGGATCTGTTGTGCACTGATGACGCCGCGCACGCCCGGCAGCGGCCGCATTTGCACGCCGGAGAGTGCGGCCGGGCCGCCGCCCTCGTAGTTGAAGGAGTGGCTGTTCTCTTCGCAGATCACCTCATCGCCGGGTTCTGTGTGACAGCGGATCGCCAATTGATTGCCCATGGTGCCGCTGCTGACGAACAGCGCCGCTTCCATGCCGAGGAGTGCAGCGACCTTGTCCTGCAGTGCGTTGATGCTGGGGTCTTCGCCAAAGACGTCATCGCCGACTTGCGCGGCCGCCATCATTTGGCGCATCTCCGGCGTGGGTTTGGTGACCGTATCGCTGCGTAGATCGATGGGTTTCATGCTTCGTCCTGTTCACCTAGAATAATTTGAGCTGATCATTTCTTTTGCCTTTTTTGCCCGAGCCCTGCTGTTTGCGCAGCAGGCGCTCCGGGATTTCCGCCAGGTAGCGCGACGGCGTCTGGTTTTTAAGTTGTCTGCGCAGCAGGCGCGTGCGGGCGTGACTGAGATAGAGTTCCTGCCCCGCCCGGGTCATGCCGACATAAAAAAGGCGCCGTTCCTCTTCCAGATCATCGCTCAACGAGAACGGCAGCATCCCCTCTTCGCAGCCGGGGATGAAGACCACCGGGAATTCGAGGCCCTTGGCGGCGTGCAGGGTGAGGATGGGCACGTACTGCGCGCGCGGATCATAGTCGTCGACCTGTTTTTGCAGCGCGAGCAGATCGATGAAGGCTTCCGTGCTTCCGGAAAATGCGCTGGCCTTGCGCAGCAGCTGGCGGCGTGATTCTTTTTCCGCCTCGGGCCGCCGCAAGGGCAAATAGTGATAAATATTCTCAAGCACGGTGACGAGGGACCAATCCGCCGGCCAGGTGAGCAGTTCCGTGAACAGCCGGATCAGGGGGTCGAAGCGTTCCTGCTGCGCCGCATCCACGCCCTGCGGCGGGTGTTCGCCCGGCGTTTCTCTTTGGATAAGACGGCAAAGGTAGTGAAAAAGTTCCTCATTTTCCAGCGCCTGCTGATTCAGGAGCGTCCTCACAGGCAGGGCAAGTGGTTTGCGCCGCTGCCAGATCTGGAGCGCCGCCACGGTGGCGGCCAGGGCCTCCTCATCAATCAGCGGCCGTTCGCAGAGTGCGCGGAAGGGGATGCCGGCGCGCGCCAGGGCCTGTTCGATGGGGGGGAGGAGCCAGCGGGTGCGGATCAGGATCGCCATGTCGGAAAAGGCGAAGCGGGCGGCGCTGGAGGCCGCGTGGGCGCCCATGTCCATGGAGAGATGGCTGGCCCCGCCCACCAGTTCGTCGATTTTGGCGACGATGTCATCGGCCTCGCTGCGGTCGCTGCGGGCGGCGTGGAGGTGTACCTTGACCTCCTCTTTGCGCTCGGCCACCAGGCGCGGTGCCGTCGCCTCCGCGCCGTGGCGGATGATCTCATGGGCGGCGCTGAGAAGGGCTTGCGGCGAGCGGTAGTTGCGCTGCAGGCGGATGGCGCGGGCGCCGGGGAAGTCGTCGTGGAAGCGCTGGAAGAATTCCCGGCTGGCGCCGCGAAAGCCATAGATGGCCTGATCCGGATCGCCGATGACGCAAACCTCGGCGGCGGAGAGGGCAAAGATGCGAAAGAGCTCATACTGCGCGGCATCGATATCCTGGAATTCATCGACAACGATCGCCCGAAATTGCTGCTGCAGACGGCGGCGCAGATCGGCGTCGAAGCGCAGCAGGTGCACCGCAAGGGCGATGAGGTCGTTAAAATCGACCGCGTTCCATTCAGTCAGGATCTCTTCATAGTTGTGGAAGAGTTTCCGCAAGGAGGATGGCAGGGTTTCCCACAGATCTTCCGGGACGATCCTGGCGACGCAGAGCCGCCGTTTCAACGCTTCGATGTGCTTCAGATCCTGCGCCGTGAATGCCTCGCCACTGCGGTGTTTCACCTCGCGGATGAAAGCGGTGTCGTTTTCCGCATCGATGATGACAAAGTCTTTTTTGCGTCCCTCAAAAGATCCGGCTTGTCGCAGCAATTCGCAGCCAAAGGCGTGAAAGGTCTGGATGGTCATGGAAGCGACGGTGTCGGCGCCGAGCAGGATCGTGAGCCGTTCGCGCATCTCCTGCGCGGCCTTGTTGGTGAAGGTGATGGCCACGATCTGCCGGGGCGGCAGGACGCCGCTGTGGATGAGGTGCGCCAGCCGCGCGGTGAGGGTGCGCGTCTTGCCGGTGCCCGGTCCGGCCTGGATGATCAGCGGCGCCCCTGTATGGGAAACCGCGGCGGCCTGTTCGGGATTGAGTCCGTAGGGCGCGGGCGGGGTTTCCGCGGCGCGGGCGGGCTTTTCGCGGCGCGTTTTTATGGGGGGGGATGCCGGCTTCGCCTGCGGACGCGGTGCGGCGGTCATCGCAAAGAGAGAGGACTGCTGCAGCCATTGCGCGCGCTCTTCGGGTCGAAAGAGGCGGATGACGCCGTATTCGCCGTCGAAACCGGGCTGGGCGATGACCTCTCCGGCGCGCATGCGGCGGATGGCCTCGGCGAACGGGGGGCCGGCCAGGCGTTCCAGCTCGGCCGTGGTGCGCGTCATCAGGATGGAGAGTTCGGATCCGGCCTCCTGGAGCAGCTTGTGGTAGAGTTCCTGCACGCGTTTGGATTTGACGCCCATGTTGTAGAGTTCGGCAATGATCTCCGGCAGCGGCACCAGGCTGTGGAAGGGTTTGGCGTTGGGCGCACGGCTCCCTTGCGGCCGGTCGGCCAGTTCCTCGACGCGGTAGCTGACGCCGAGGGTGGCGGGTTTGCCGCACACCGGGCAGAGGCCCTCCTGCTGCATGGTTTGCGGCGGACGCATCATGGCGTTGCATTTGCGGTGGCCGTCCATGTGGTACTTGCCCTCCTCGGGGAAAAACTCGATGGTGCCCTGGAAGTGGTGCGAATTTTTGTCGCGCAGCGCCGCAAAGAGTTCACCGTAGGAGAGCGGGATGTCAAAGATATTGGCTTCGCGGGCGAGGTTCTCGGGCGAATGGGCGTCGGAGTTGGAAACCAGGTTGTAGCGATCCAGCATCGAGAGGCGCATGTTCATGGGCGGGTCGGAGGAGAGACCGGTTTCGAGCGCGAAGATGTGCGGCGTGAGTTCTTCGAAACAGGCCTCGACGCTGTCAAATCCGGATTGCGAGCCGAGAAGCGAGAACCACGGCGTCCAGATATGGGCGGGGATGAGATGGGCGTCGGCGTCGGTGGTGAGGACGATGTCGAGGAGGTCGCGCGCGTCGAGGCCGAGGATGGGACGGCCGTCGGAGCGGATGTTGCCGATGCGTTCGAGGCTTTTCTGAAATTTCGCCGCGGCCGAGAACGAGGGCATGAAGACGATGTTGTGGATCTTGCGCACCTGGCCGTTTTTTTTGTAGATGCTGCTGATCTCGCCGGAGAGGATGAAATAGACCGGCGCCTTGCAGGCGCCGGGCACGAGGGATTGGGCGTGCAGATCGAGATCGTCTTTCAGTTTGTAGAGACCGGGGGCCTCGGCGGCGGGCTGCAGGGATTCGCCGAGTTCGTCGAGCCACTGCGGATGGGAGAGGTCGCCGCTGGCGATGATGTGGACGCCTTTGCGCATGGCCCAGGCGGCGAGCTGGACGGGCACGAGCTGGCGGCTGGTGGCGCGGGAATAGTGGGAGTGGATGTGGAGATCGGCGATATATTTCATGAACGGTTGTCTGTTTTTTCAGAAGGAGGAGTAACAAGTGCGCCCCTGTCCCCTGATCCTGACGGCAGGAAGGATCGGGAACCGGGTGCTGTATACCAATATACAAAAAAGAGCGCGTTTTACCAATATATTTGATGATCGAACAGAACCGGTATTGTTCAGGAGCCGATTCGAAAGGATGTTGCCCCACTTTTGCCAGGCGTGCCATAGCGCTGGTATCAGGGCTGTTAGGATGGCTATCAGTGCCATCGTGTGTTTTGCCCGGGGGCGGACGCGGCGCCGGCTGCAGCGCTGAGGCGCGCAACAATTCCGGAGGCGGGTGCACGTGTTTCGCCATTGGTCAACACGAATTCACACGGATTAGACATTTTTGCGCCCGTATCCTTTTCGGCGGGAAAAATAGTGATGCCCGGCGTCATTTGGTAATTTTTCTATTAAAAAAAACCGCGCCATTATAATTTGGGGGGGGCGGGGAATGGGGCGTATCAGGGGGAAAGAGGCGCTGCTGTGGGAAGGATGCCCGTGACTCAGCGGATACCTGACGATCGCAGCGAGTTAAAGACGCGCGCCTGCGACAAAGTTCAAAAAAACTGACAAGAAAAAACAAAGGACAAGAAACAAAATTGGCATCAAAATCGAACCGGTTCATGTGTTCATGGGAAAAAATAGCCAGGCATGTTTTGCCGGGGACGGGAACGGCGTGCGCCTTGCCTGATGTTTGCCGCTGTGTCATGGAATGAATGGAAGCGGTTCCGTTAGTTCGATGATAAAAATAACTGATTGTACTACACTTAGGCAGCGAAAATGCTTGCATTTTGCGGTTTAAAACCTTATTTTTAAGCCGTATTTGCGTGTTCACAGGAGGAGGAGTTGAAAAAAACCTTTGTCCTTGATACAAACGTCATCCTGCACGACTCCACTTGTATTTTTCACTTCCAAGAGAACGATATTGTCATCCCGATCACGGTCATCGAGGAGATTGATGCTTTCAAACGTGGCCAGGATTTGATCAATTATCACGCCCGGGAATTCATCCGTTTGCTGGATACGTTCCCCGGTGAGCAACTGGTGCGGGACGGTGTCCGTCTCGGGGAAGGCCGGGGCAATATATCCATCCTCACCGTTTTCAGCGATGAGCCGGAGGTGAGCAATGCCTTCTTTGAACACAAATCGGATCACCGCATTCTCAGCGCCGCCTTATCCCTGAAAAAAGCCCACCCGCGCCGGCTCATCGTCCTGGTCAGCAAAGATGTCAATCTGCGCCTCAAGGCCCGGGCCCTCGGACTCGAATCCCAGGATTATTATACCGACAAGATCAAGGACATTGACAAGCTCCATCGCGGCAAGCGCCTCATTGAAGATGTCAATCCCGAGGTGATCAACCGCCTCTTCGCCGCGCCTCACGAAATCTCGGTCGCCGAGGCGGAGATAGAGGATCCCGTTGCCAACGAGTATTTCATCCTGCGCAATGCCAGCAAATCGGTCCTCGTCCATTTCAATCCCCACACC
>DCUM01000226.1:0-405 GCA_002327255.1 bacterium UBA2214
GCCGCCAATGCCGCACTCTATGATTTGAGCAACAAACCCTTCACGATTTCGACGCAGAGCGCGCCGGCGCTATCGGTTGCACCGCAGCGTCTCGATTTCGGCACGCTCTACGAGAACCTTTTCATCGTCATCCACACCAGCGGCGGCGGAACGCTGACCTGGAACCTCACGGAGAATCCCGACAAGGTCTGGCGTGAAACCCGGGAGGCGGTGGCAGCGGGTGAACAGGTCTGGCAGTGGCACGGCGAGAACCGGCAGGGCCAGGCCGCGGCCTCGGGACTCTATTTCTACGAAGTGGCTTTCCGCAGCGCGGATGGCACGGGGGGGAAACAATCGGGGAAGATGATTTTGATGCGATGAGTGCAGTCGGTGTGCGCACCGGGATGGGAATCCCGGTGCGATCAG
>DCUM01000226.1:461-1009 GCA_002327255.1 bacterium UBA2214
GTCAGATCATCGCGGGTTTGCTGCACCATGGCCTGGGCTTCGAGCAAATCGGCGACACTGGTCAGTCCGTTGCGATGGCTGTCCTCGTTGATCCGCAGATTCTCTTCTGCCTGGCTGCGGGCCGCCTCGTAAAGCCTTACCTGGTGGCAGGCATCGTTGACGTCCTGCCAGGCTTTTTCCATCTGCAGCAGCAGCAACTCGGAATGGTTTTTGAGATTGTTCGCGGCGATTTTTTCCTTAAGCCCTCTCTCCGCCAGCTCGGCGGAGCCGCCGATCCAGTCCGAGAGGGGAATCGAGACCGTGCCAAAGAGCAGACCCAGCGTGCGCTGCTCGCGGTCATCCAGTCTGGTCACCATGGCGCGTGCGCCCACGGCCGCACTGGGCAGCATCTCACCCCGTTTCAGGCTGGTTTGCAATTGTTCCGCGCGAAGCGCTTTTTGCAGCAGCGCATATTCGGGCCGCAGATTCAGAACCGTTTGCGGCGCCCGGTAGTCCTGCTGCGGATTGTCCACCGCAGGCAATGGGCTTGTAAAGGTCAGCGTGGAATC
>DCUM01000226.1:1024-7562 GCA_002327255.1 bacterium UBA2214
TTTCGATTGATTGAGCAGTACTTCACTGTGCTTCAGCCTGACTTTCAGGACGTCGTTGCGCAGGAGCAGACCGGAGGCGCAGGCATCCTCCACCTGCTGCAGCAGACGGTCCAGCAAGGCTAGATAGCCGGCGAGGGTCTTGCGTTTCTCTTCCCGTGCGACGATACGCCAGTATTGTTCCTCCGTGGAAAGGAGAACCTCATTGCGGGTGATCCTTTCTTTTTCCACGGCGACCGATTGTCCGAGCGCCGCCAGACGAACGCCGTTGACTATCCGTCCACCGGCAAAAACCGGCTGGAGGATGTCGATGTATCCGATCCGTCCCTCTCCCAGCATGCTGGTGGTGCCGCCCGGAAACCAGGCGTACTGGGTGGCATTGAGCAGATTGGCCGGATTGCCGTCGTAGACCGGCAGATTACCGCCCGGCGTCCGGATCGAAAACAAATCCCGGGAGACGTCGAAGGCGATGGCGCCGGCGCTGATGCCGGGAAAATAACGGGTCTGTGCGGAGGTCTTGATGCGCGCCGCGGCATCGGCTTCGAGGCGACTGTTGTACAGCGCGGTGTTATTTTTCAAGGCCAATTCGATGCTCTCCGCCAGAGTGAGGCGCTGCTGCGCCGCAGCCGATACGCATAACAAGAAAGTAATCAATGATATTGAAATGCATTTTTTCATATCGAATACTCGCAGAAAAGTGAATCCAATCATTGCCAGCAGTGAATTTTAAGGAGTCGCAGCCGCCAGCCTGTTTCCCGATTGTTTGTCAATGCGGCGGAGCGTCAAATCCGGCCACCCACTGGTTTGCGGATGGAGCAGATGGATACGCCTCTCTGGTTGGCCAGCTCGCGTCACATCCTGAGGTCCAGCGGCTTGAAAATGGTGCCGGTGAAGACGCCCGCGGAGAAAAGGGACCCATGAGGGCAAGCGTTCGCTGAATCCCCCCTCCGGCTGCGTCGGGGTTCGCGGCCAAATCGTCACGCCGTTCCTGCTTCATGATGGACGGCATCACCGCGATGGAAATAGTAATAGAGCACCGGCAGCACCAGCAGCGACAGCGCCAGCGCGAAGAGCAATCCGGAGCAGATCACCGCGGCCGGAGGCCCCCACAGCGACGAGCCGCTGAGGATCATCGGAACGACGCCCACCGCCGCGGCCGCCGAGGTGAGAAAAATCGGCCGCATGCGGCGCTTGCCCGCCGAGATGGCCGCCGCTTCGGCCGAATACCCCTGTTCGCGCCGCAGTTCGTCGGCATAGGTGACAAAGATGACGCCATTGCGCACGACAATGCCCATCAAGCCGATGAGACCGACAAACGCCGTCACACCGAAGGGATATCCGGTGAGGAAAATGCCCACGGCCGCGCCAAAGACGCTGAGCGGCAGCGTCACCATGATCAACAGCGTGGTTTTGGTTTTTTTGTACTGGAACATCAGGATGAGAAAGATGAGGATGACACTGACCAGCAGCGAATAGTAAAAGGGCGTCATGTGCTCCCTGGCATCCTGATAATCGCCGCCATACTCGATGCTCACCCCATCGGGCAGTTGCATCCGGTCGACGACGGGTTTGAGTCTGGCGAAAACCGTGGCGGGATAGAGATTGCGCCGCACCTCGCAGCGCACGGTGATGGTGCGGACGCCGTTGCGGCGCACGATTTCGCCCTCGCTCCACCCCGGCTGCAGCCCGGCGATCTGCCGCACCGGCACCGCAGCGGCCAAAAAGGGCGAAGTGACGTGCTGGTTGAGTATATCGTCCGGACTCGTCTTGACTTTTTTATCGACCCTGAGTACGACTGCGACCGGATAATCCTCCTCCCAAATCGTGGTGACGGGGAATCCCGCGGTGCCCAGCAACAGCGAATAACCCAGCCAGGCATTGGAGTAACCCAGCCGCGCGGCCTCATCCCGTTTCAGCACGAGTTCCGCGGTGGGCATGGGCTGCTGGTAATCGGTGCGGATGAATTCCGTGCCCTCGATCTTGCGCATCTCGTCCGCGACTTGCGACGCCATGCTCTTGATCGTCGCAATGTCATCGCCGGAGAAGCGCACCTCAATGGGCGCCTTCTGGATGTCAAAGGCGAGCTGTTTCCACTTGATGTCCGCCAGCGGATAGTGATCCCGCAGTTTTTCACTGTATTCATCCAGGACCTTGATGGTCGCTTCGTTGGAGGTGGTCAGCACGATCAACTGCCCGTAATGCCTGGCCGGGAAATTGGGGGAGTAGAGCGCATGGAATCGCGGCGAATTGGCGCCGACGAACGCCGCCACCACCGTGACGCGTTCATCCGCCGCCAGCCGCGCCTCGAGGTCTTTCATGACGGCATCGGTCTGCTGCAGGGAACTGCCCGGCGGCAGATAGACCTCGACGGCGAACTGGTTGCGTTCGATTTTCGGAAAGGACTGGCGCGGGATGGCAGCCAGCAGCGCGAGGCCGAGCAGGAACGATATCAGTCCGGCCGCAACGACCCGCTTCTTGTGCTGAAACGCCTTTTCAAGCAACTGGTTGTAGGTGTTCTGCATGCGGTCGAGAAATGTCCTCCCCCCTGTCCGGGTTCTGCGGTCCTTGATGCCGCGGTGGATGAGGGCATAGCTCACCAGGGGGATGAGGGTAACGGAGACGATCAGGGAGACGGTCAACGCAAAGGTGATGGTCAGCGGCAGTGAGCGCAGAAAATCCGCACCAGTGCCGGTCATGAAGAAGGGCATGGGGAGAAAGCAGGTGATGATGACCAGGGTGGCGGATAGCACCGAGCTGAAGAGTTCGCTGACGCATTTGGAACCTGCGTCGAAACGCGACATGCCCTGATCGAGTTTTTCAATATAGTTGTCGATGATCACGATGGCATCGTCCACGGTGATGCCGAGGACCATGATCAGTCCCGCCAGCGACACGGTCTGCAGATCCATGCCCCAGACCCACATGATGCCGAGTGCGGTGAATATGGAAGTGGGGATGGCGAGCGCCGCGATGCGCGCCACGCGGCCGGGCAGCAGCAGGATGGTGACGGCGATGACCGAGAGCATCGAGATGCCGAACTCCTTGAGGAAATTGCCGATCGCTTTCGAAACCGCGTGGGGAATGTTTGAAATGGTCACGATCTCCACATCGGGCGGCAGCGTGCGCTCGAACTGCGCCGTGGCTTTGCGCACCTGCCTGCCAAAGGTGACGACGTTGCGGCCGGGTTGCATCTCCAGAGAGATGAGCACGGCTTTTTTGCCGTTGACGCGGATGAAGGATTCCGGATCGTCGTATTCGCGCACCACCCGCGCCACATCCTTGACGCGCAGCACCGTGCCCCGGGGATCGGAGTATACGATCTGATTGGCAATGTCCACTTCACTGTGCAGGGAAGCGGGAATATGGATCGGCCGGTTGAGCTGACCGTCATCGATGGTGCCGATATAGGGAACCGAACCGGGCGGTTTGAGCGCCGCCAGCAGCTGCAGCGGTTTGATGCCGTAATCCGCCAGCCGGGCATCATCCATGTAGACGCTGATCTGCTCGCGCTGCAGACCGTAGCGCTTGATCCGCGACACCGATTCCACCTTGCGCACCTGGTTTTCATATAATTTGACGTATGCTTCCAGTTCCTTCCAGGTTCTGGTTTCCGATTGCACGGCGAGAAGCAGGGCCGAGGTGTTGCCGAAATCGTTGTCGGCCGTCAGCGACAGCACACCGTCCGGCAGCCCGGATTTGAGCTGATTGAGTCCGTGCTGCAGTTTGCTCCAGAAATTTTCCAGGTCGACACCCTCATCCTCGACGAAGACATAGATGACCATGACGTTTTCGCGAGATATGGAAAAAGTCTTGTTGCGGTCCACCGATTTGTACTGGAAGAGGTACTGTTCCACGCGCGCGGTCAATTGTTCCTCCACCTGGCTGGAGGAGGCACCGGGATAGACGCCGACGATGAGTCCGAGCGGCACATCGAACTGCGGATATTCATCGCGCGGCATGAGAAAGAGAGCCGCCACGCCGGTGAGTATGGCGATGCCGAGCAAAATATAGACAACCTGCTGATAGCGCAGGAGAAATCCCATGAGCGTGTTCTGATTTTCCATAGTCGTACTTCCCCGGCATTCAGCGGTTAATGATCTGCACCGTGGCCTGATCCACGAGTTTGTGCTGACCGGCGACGACGACCAGGTCGCCGCTGGCCAGGCCGGAGGTGATGGCGATACCGTCCTGCAGCAGATCGCCGGTCTCGACCTCGCGCCGCATGGCCCGGTTCCGGTCATCGACGATGTAGACGAAACGGCGCCCCCTCTCGTCCACCAGCACGGCACGGCCGGGGAGCAGCAGGCCGCGCTGCGCGCCTTCCTGCTCGATGCGGACGCTGCAAATCATCCCCGGTTTGATCATGGCCTGTGGATTGTGCACGCCGATTCGGACTTTGTAGGCGTGCGCCAGCGGATCGGCAACGACGCCGATCTCCTCGACCGCGCCCGCGAAGACCCGGTCGCCCAGGGCGCCGATGGTCACCACAGCCTTTTGGCCTCGCTGCATCAGCGCAATTTCATGTTCCGGCACGGCGACGCGCGCGAATACCTTGTCCGTTTTAACGATGGTGATCGAAGCGATGTTGGGCAGCGCGCCCATGCCGGGTTCGATGGCGCGTACACCGACCAGGCCGTTCACCGGCGCATAGAGTTTGCAGTCCTCGAGATTTTTCTTCGAAATGGCCGCAGCGGAGCGGGCTTTGTGGAGATTGGTCTCCATCTCGACCCACTTGACCTCCGCAAGATTGCCGTTTTTGTACATGGGTTCGAGGCGCGCGCAAGCGTCCTCCGCCTGTTTTAAGGTGGCCAATGCCATCTCGCAGGCGTTGCGGCTGCTTTCATCGTTCAGTGCCGCGAGGAGCTGGCCCTTACGCACGGCATCGCCCTCCGCGACGTGGACGCTGGCGACATGGCCCACCGTGGCGAAACTGAGGGGAATCGATTCGGCCGCCTCGATCGTGCCGCTGTAGGCGAAGGCCTGGCGGCTGCCGGCGGGCTGCGCGGCAGTGACTTCCACCCGGATGGGCGCGGCCTCCGTTTCCCGGTTTGACGAACCGGAGCAACCGGCCAGGTGCAGGCCGAGCGCGGTGAACAGGATGATGACCCCTGTATACTTGCACTTCATTTTCTTTCCTTCCAGTTTATAATCCCGCTGCTTCAAATCCCTTTAACATCCAACACGCCAACGTCAAAACTCGTAGTGAGGCCGCCCGGTCGTGGCGGCAGCGCAGCGTTAACAGATAATCCCAACAGCGTCAAATCCCGTTAACATCCAACACGCCAACGTCAAAACTCGTTAGTGGGGCCGCCCAGTCGTGGCGGCAGGGCAGCGTTAACAGCCATTACGTTAACATCAAATCCCGTTGGCGATCAAGCGGGCGGCAATATCGATTTCGCTGCTGTCGGCGGTTTCGAGAAAAAGGTGGAGGAAGAGGGCGCGAACAATGCCGGAGATGGTGCGGGCGGCGGCAGCCGCTTCCTCGGATGAGGCAAAAGCGAACTCACCGCGCTGCACGCCGAGCTCGATGAGCTCCTGATAAAACTGCGATTCCTGCGCACCGACCTGGGTGCGCAACTTTTTGGAAAACCGGGGATTGCTCTTCAACTCTTCCCATACCAGATTGTACTGCAGCGCATGGGCTTTCATCTCGGTCATGGTCGTGACCACATAGGCCTTTAACTTTTCTTTGGTCGAGGCAATGGTCATGACGCTATTCTTGCAGCGGGCGAGGATGGCGGCCAGTTCCTCGACCACGGCAGCGTCAAAGATTTCCTCCTTGCTGCGGAAATAGTAGTAGAGGGTGCTCTTGGCCTTGCCGGCCGCGGCGGCAATGTCCTCCATGGTGGTTTTTTTGACGCCCCACTTCTGGAAAACCTGCCTCGCCGCCGCGAGGATTTCCGCCTTGATGATTTCGTCTTTGGTCATTATCATCCTTTTCGACTATTTTCGTTTTATAGTAGTAAAATACAAAATATTGATATTGCAAACAACCCTTTTTTTCGCGCTTGATTTTAGTCGGCGGATTGGCTATTTTCAAATCGGAATCGTCCACCAGGGTGAAGAGTTTGCGTGAAAACGGACACCAAAATAACCATCACCCCGGAACCGAGGAATCGATTTCAGTGTACCCAGGACGGAGAGTTTGCGTGAAAACGGACAGACCCCGTATGTTGCCGCGTTTTCTGCGGCAACTCCGGGACTATCACGCTCATAATATCAAATAGATACGAAACACCCGGGGTCGCAATAACGCGACACCCGGGGTTTAGCAAACGTTTTCACACACCTTTATAAGGACTTGTCAATAAAATGTACGTCTCCCATGATAAAGTGTGCTTTTTTCTCTGCGTTTGGGATTATCAATCGGAGATATTACAACAGTCTCTTGAGAGTGGAAAATCGCCTGAAGTATCCTTGCATCCTGTCAACGGATACAACCCGGCGCCCCCTGGACACGCGACGGTTTATGAATGGATCAGGCCAGTTCAACGAACGGAAGGAGTAAACGATGCCCCCAAAACGGACCCTCATGATCCTC
>DCUM01000100.1 GCA_002327255.1 bacterium UBA2214
CCGCCTGATCGTACTCGCCTTTGAATGGCAATTGCCCGGTTATCATCTCGTACAGAACAACGCCCAGCGACCAGATATCAGTTCGATGATCGACCTCTCCCCCACGCGTCTGCTCCGGCGACATGTACGCCACCGTGCCGATCGTGGTGCCGGCTTTGGTGAGCCCTATTTGGCCCTTCAATTTTGCGAGGCCAAAATCCAGTATTTTAACCACGCTATCGTTTGTAATCATCACGTTAGCGGGCTTAATATCCCGATGGGTAATCCCATGCAGATGCGCCTTTGCCAAACCCTGGGCAATCTGAATCGCAAAGTCAATGGCACTGTCCACTGATAACTGATTACTGATTACTTTTTTCTTCAGGGTCTCGCCATCATAACAAGCCATGACAATAAATAATTGTCCATCGGCTGTCTCGTCAATTTCGTGAATGGTGCAGATGTTGGGATGATCCAATGCCGAAGCCGCCTGTGCTTCCTGAATAAAACGCTCTTTGGCTTCTGGATCACGAGTCAATTCTGGCGGCAAAAATTTAAGCGCAACAATACGTTTGAGCTTCAAATCCTCAGCTTTGTAAACGACGCCCATACCACCTTCGCCGAGTTTTTCGAGGATTTGATAGTGAGAGATGGTTTTGCCGATCATTTTATTTTGACTCCTTTTTAAAGACTGAAATTTGATTTTGCTGGGGGTCAANNATCATCCTCTGTCAGGCGCCGGATAACCTGCCATTTCCCCATTTTCAAAGCGCAAAGCCATCTCCAGACCTCTCACCGCTTCAACCTGCCGGAAAATTAGCCAGTATTAATCTGAAAAGCAAGCAAAATTGCTGCAAAGCAGTAATACCTCACTCATGGGAGGGCGGACATTCTTGTCCGCCTTTTATAACAGCTTTCCCCCCGCCAGTGAGGTATTACCTGAAGCAAACCGCCAGGCAATGGCCCGACAAAATCCATGGGCAGATAAACGCCTGAAGGACTATTTGCCGCCGTTTAATTGTTCTGATAAAGTCCGTTGTAATGGTTCATGTGCGCTCCCGCAAACCCGAAAGGCTGACGCCATCATCGGGCCTGCCTCCATGGCTGAGAACGATGGTTCATGTGCGCTCCCGCAAACCCGAAAGGCTGACGCCATCATCGGGCCTGCCTCCATGGCTGAGAACGGCTTCCCTGTGAGCGCAACCCCGGCGGATTTATCCTTCGTCAGTATAAATCGTACTCTGAATGCCATGCAAGCCGGACAACCGCGGCGCACCCCCGGTTTTGCAGAAAAAAATCATGTGCAATCCAACCCTGAAAGGATACTTGATGATGGCAGCCGACAGGCCCGGCCTTTTCGCGCTCATGCGGGCGCCCTTTTTCTCCTCGATATTTGCACCCCTGCTGGCCGGGACCCTCCTGGCCGTGCTCGCCCGGGGTGACTTCAGCCTTGCCGGATTCGCCGCCATGCTGGTGATGGGCGTGGGCCTGCATGCGGCGACCAATGTCTATAACGACATCTTTGACACCTTGCAGGGCACCGACCGCATCAATCTGCACCGCAACGATTTCAGCGGCGGCAGCGGATTCCTGATCGCGCACCCCGAGCTGCTCCCGAGAATGTACCGGGTCGCCCGAAACAGCCTCCTCGTCGCCGCGGTGGCCGCCGTTACGCTCATGTTTGTGACCGAACGCCGCTTCTGGCCCTGGCTGATCGGACTCTACCTGCTCTCCGCCTTTTTCAGCAAGTATTATACGGCCGCCCCGGTCAAGCTGGCCTCCCGCGGCCTCGGCGAAATCTCGGTCTGGTTCGCCTTCGGTCCTATGGCCATTCTGGTCGCGGCCGTCAGCCAGAACACGCTCTTCCATCCCTATGTCGTCGCCGCCATGCCCATCACCGGACTCAGCACCTCCTCCATCCTCTGGATGGGACAGATGATCGATCTGCAAGCCGACAGCAGCGCGGGCAAGCGCGGGATGGTGGCGCGCATCGGCAGCCGGCACGGACGCTGGGGCTTTTTGCTGATCCATCTACTCCTGATCGCCAATATTGTGGTATTGGGGCTTTGGGTCCTGCCGCACGGCTGGCCCATCCTGACGGCGCTCATTCCCTATCTCCTGCTGCTGCCGCGAACCTGGAAAACAGTCAACCGGTTTCATGATCAGCCCGATCGTCTCAAAGCGGCCGCAGCCGGGAACGTGCAGATCCATCTGCTGATGTCCACCCTGCTGGTGCTCGGCCTGGGCACGATGCTTCTGTTCAAATAAACCGGCATACCACGGCCATGTTCAAACCGTTGCGCACCATCCTCCATCCGGAAGGCTACCATGGCCGTTCTCAAAAGCCGCCGTTTTTTGAAGGCTGGTACTACAAGCTGGTCGATGCCTCAGGGCAGCATCGTCTGGCCCTCATTCCCGGGATAGCGCTCTCAGCCGACCCGCGCCAGAGTCATGCGTTCATTCAGATTCTGCTTGGCGCTGGTGGCCAATCCTTTTATCACCGCTTTGCGCCGCAGCAGTTCAGTGCGGAGGCGCTGCGCCTCGACCAGCATATCGGAGCCAACCGGTTTTCCAGCCGCGGCATAGACCTCGATCTCGACGCCCCGGGCTGTCGCCTGCAGGGCAGCCTGCGTTTTGGCCCGTTCACACCCTGGCCCGTGAGCTGGCGCGCCCCCGGCATCATGGGGTGGTATGCCTGGGCGCCCTTTATGCAATGTTATCATGGCGTGGTCAGTCTCGATCATGATCTCCGCGGAGAGCTGCACCTGAACGGTGAGCGCATCGATTTCAGCGGCGGCCGCGGCTATATCGAAAAAGATTGGGGACGCTCCTTCCCGAACGCCTACATCTGGCTGCAGAGCAATCATTTCGAGGCACCGGGCACCAGCCTGATGGCCTCGGTGGCCGTCATTCCCTGGCTGCGCGGCGCCTTTCCCGGATTCATCATCGGACTCTATCATCAGCGCACGCTGTACCGGTTTGCCACGTACACCGGCGCCGTCATCAGGAACCTGGAAATCGGCGATCAGGAGATCCTCCTGCACACAGAGGACCGGAAACACCGGCTCTCGCTGCGGGCGCTGCGGGCCAAAGGCGGACTGCTGCAAGCCCCCACTACCGGGGGGATGACAGCCCGGATCGGCGAGACACTGGGCGGGCGTATTGAAGTGCGGCTGGATTCGATCGCGGAGGGACGCACCATTTTGCAGCAGACGGGACGGCATGCGGGCATCGATGCCGCCGGAGAGATGGAAAAGTTGCTGCAGCTCTGTCGCCANNTCGTTACGGCGCACTACCCACCCTAAAACTGGTTCTGTTCGATCTTGTCAAAGGCCAGGGCGATGGCCTGGTCATAGGGGATGAGCTTGATGCCGAGTTCGCCGGCCAGATTGTTCGGCCGGCAGATCACCTCCACTTTCATGCTGTTGACCAGATTGAAACCCAGGGCATAAAAGGTCGATGTGATGAAAAAGAGCCAGCAGGAAGAGAGTCCGGGCGTCATCA
>DCUM01000164.1 GCA_002327255.1 bacterium UBA2214
AGCAGGAAATGAATGTTGAAGTGAAAATCCCGGTCGATAAGGAGAAACTTTATAATATCACTGAGCTCATCACCCGCGAAAAAAGGCAAAACCGGACGGTGAATGGCGTATTAACCCTTCACGCTTCCCTCACGGCCAGGCAAGTGGGCGTATTTCACATCGAATAATCTCAATGCACAGGAAGGATTACGCACTTGCCCTATCAAGGTGAACTCGCCGCCCTGATCGCAGCGGCACTGTGGAGCACGACCGCCATACTTTTCGAAACCACCGGCAAACGCATCGGCGCCATGAATACCAACCTGTTGCGGCTGCTGCTGGCTTCTCTTTTACTCTGCCTGACTTTTTTCCTGCAAACCGGCACGCTCTATCCCGTCCACGCCAGCACGGATCAGCACCTCTGGCTTGGCCTGAGCGGCATCATCGGACTGGCCATCGGCGACGCCGCACTCTTTGTCTGTCTCGTCATTTTGGGGTCGCGGCTGGCGACGCTGCTGCTCTCCCTGGCGCCCGTGATCACCACCCTCTTCGCCTGGCTGTTTCTCGGTGAAAAGCTCAACGCGCTCGCCCTCAGCGGCATCGTTCTCACCATCGCCGGCATCATCTGGGTCGTCAACGAGAGCGAACACGATCCGGCGCACGGCTCCAGGCTGCGCGGCATCGTCCTCGGCGTCATCGCCGCCCTCGGGCAGGGATTCGGCGTCATTCTGGCCAAATACGGATTTCGCACAGAAATCGGCACTCTCGATGCCACCCTCCTGCGCATGATTCCGGCGACGCTGGCCATGTGGCTGGTCATGCTCCTGCTGCGCCGGATCAGCCCGATGAAGCGCGTCCTCCACGACCGCAAATCCATACGCTTCATCATCATCGCATCGATCATCGGACCGTTTCTCGGCGTCTGGCTGGCCAATGCGGCCGTCAAATACACCGAAGCCGGCATCGCCTCCACGCTGCTGGCCACGGTGCCCATCCTGGTCATTCCCCTGGTGTGGATTCTGCGCGGCACCCGGCCGACGCTGCGCGCCGTCGTCGGCACCTGCGTCGCCGTGGCGGGCGTGGCGCTGATATTCCTGCGTTGAGCCATTTCCGGGAGATGAAAGAACAGCCCCGGCAATCGAAACCGGTCATGCCGCAAATCCCGATGCGGGGCCAGAAAAGTCGTCGCCTGCCGCTTGCAGCCGAATGCTACATTGGGCTTGCATATTCGCCAAATAAAGAGTAGATTATTATGCTGCACAGCACAGGGTCTGTTGCACGAATTTTCTACTTGCATTTTAAACGTTCGCGGACACAACAGAAGGATTTACATTCGTCGTCATGAAGGTGATTGTCATCGGCGCCGGCCAGGTCGGCAGCCATATTTGCGAATATCTCAGTTCCGAAGACCACGACGTCACGGTGGTCGAAAAAGATGCAGCCGTCTGCCGCAGGGCCTCGGACGCCCTCGATGCCCTGGTGATCCAGGGCGATGGCGCCTCCCCCTCCCTGCTGGTCGAAGCCGGTTTGCACGACAGCGACATGATGATCGCCGTCAGTCCCAACGATGAAGTGAACATCCTCGCCTGTCTGGCCGCCGCCAAGGCGGACGTCAAAATAAAAATCGCACGCCTGCGCAATCCCGAGTTCAGCCAGGAAGATGCGCTGCTTGGCAAAAAAGAACTGGGCATCGATTTCATCATCCATCCCGAACGCGAGACCGCCCGGGAACTGGTGTGGCTGACCAAACGTTCCGCCGCAACGGACGTGATTGAATTCGAGGATGGCAAGGTGCAGTTGATCGGCGTGCGCCTCGACCTTTCCTCACCGGTCATCAACAAAACACTGAAAGAAATCGACCAGGAAAATCCCGACCTCCTCTTCCGCGCTGTGGCGATCTTCCGCACCAACAAAACCATCATCCCCGGCGGCGACGATCGCGTCACCCGCGGCGATCAGCTCTTCTTCATCACCAAAACCGAACTGGTGCCGCAACTGCTGCAGGTGCTCGGCAAGAGCGAAGACAGGATCGAAAAAGTCATGATTCTCGGCGGCGGACGCGTCGGGCGCATGATCGCCGCGGATTTGGAGCAAAACAAGGATATCACGGTCAAGCTGGTCGAATCCAATCGCGACAAGAGCCAGCAGATCGCCGAAGAGTTGCAGCGCACGCTGATCATCGTCGGCGACGGCACCGATCTCGATCTGCTCGCCATCGAAGGCATCATGGAAATGGACAGTTTCATCGCCGTCACCAATGACGAAGAGACCAACATCATCTCCTGCCTGATGGCCAAGCATTTGGGCGTGCGGCGCTGTCTCGCCCTGGTCAGCCGGCCGGATTATCTGCCCATCATGGCTTCCATCGGCGTCGATGCCGCCGTTGACACGCAGACCCTCACCGCCAACGCCATCGTGCGCTACATCCGGCGCGGTAATGTCACCTCTTTGGCCAGCCTGCCAGGCATCGAGGCGGAGGTTCTCAAAATTGAAATCACGGAAAAATCAAGGGCCAGGGGGCGTAAAATCAAATCGCTGGATATGGATCATCACGGCATGATAGGCATCATCAGCCGCAACGGACAGGTGATCGT
>DCUM01000039.1 GCA_002327255.1 bacterium UBA2214
AAGAGCTGGGCATAGGCGGGAGAATGGCTGGCCAGGCGGTAGGGCTCCGGATTGAGGTCGGTGCCGGGCAGCCGGGTGCGGCCGTTGTACTGCGCCGTGACATCGAACTGCCATTTGCGATCGGGGAGACTCCAGGAAAGCACCACAATGCCTTTGTGGCGCGGATTGAGTGGCAGTTCCTGCAGGGCGCCGCCATAGGTCATGCGCACATCGTTGAAGCGGTAGGCCATCGTCAGATCGATGCCTCGCGCGGCCGTAGCGGTCACTTCGATCTGTGCGCTGTTGGACCAGGAGCGGCCGTCGAGATTATAGAGCAAGACACTGCGCGGATCCTGTTCGAGATCGACAACCACCTGGCGCACGAACTCGGTGCGGTAAAAATCAGCTATAAGGGTGCCGGGGCGGTCGGGCCCGAGGAAGAACTGGCGCGTGACCTGCAGGCCGGCGTTCCAGGCTTCTTCCGCATCGAGCGCTTCACGGAAAATCACCTCACGTGCACTTGCGAGAAGGGCGGGATTGTCCATGAAGAGATGGGGCACGCGATACCCCTTGCCCGCCGAGAGGCGCAGATTGGTCAGGGCGTCTGCCTGGTAGCGGAGATGCAGGCGCGGGGTATAAAAAGCGCCGTAGAGATTGTGGCGGTCATAGCGGAAACCGGCCATCGCACTCAGCCGGTCATCCGGCTTCCAGGTATACTCGGCGAAGAGTCCGGGCACCCGCTCCTGTGTGCTGTAAAGCGCCTGCAGGTAAGTTTCGTCGCGTTGATCCAGGGTATAGGAGAGACCGGAGGAGAGCAAATGGGCCCCGGCGTTTTTCTCAAAGACCAGATTGGCGTAGAGGCTGTTTTCGTCGCCGGTGTAATTTTTACGCCCCCAGAAGGCCTCCTGGCGGTGCACAAAGCCGGAGAGGATCAGACCGACGCTGTTGCCGCTGCCGAACGCGGTGCCGGCCTTGGAGAAGAATTCGTAACGCCGGATGCGGTTGCGTGAGCCGTAGGTAATGTTATCCTGGGCCGGTCGTCCGAAATCAAAACCGTTCTGGCCGCCGTCGCGCCTGTCGTGCAGCACCTTGAAACCGATCTGGCCGTCGCGGTTCTCGCCGCTGTACTTCCAGCGGTTCATCAGGCTGAGATGCGACACCAGCGGCATGTCGAGGAAGGTGTCGCCATCGTCATCCCGGCGCATGCGGTTATGGCTGGCATAGGAGAGGAGCATGGTGGAGAGTCGCGGCGCCACCTGCGCCGCCCCGGTCATGGTCAGTTCGGAGCGGCCCATGCTGTTTTGAAAGGCATTGACCGCGAGCGGTGCGCTGCGCTCGGGCTTGCTCAGTTCGACATTGATCTGCCCGGTGATCGATTCGTAGCCGGTCGCCACCGAGGCGGTGCCCTTGGAAATATCGATGGCGTCGATCCAGAATCCGGGGATGAATTCGAGACCGAACGGCGAGATCAGGCCCCTCATCAGGGGATTCTTTTCGACCAGAATCTGGGTATAAAAACCGGCGAGTCCGAGCATCTTGATCCGTTTGGCGCCGCTGATGGCATCGCTTTGTTCGACATCCACCGAAAGGCTGTTTTCAAAGCTTTCGGCCAGGTTGCAGCAGGCCAGGGTGCGCAAGCCCCGTTGGGTGATCGATTGCGTGTTGACTTCCGCTTCATGATGATGAAGCGTGTTCGGTCTCCTGGCTTCAACATCCATCTCTTCATGCCGTTCATCCGGCAAAAGATAGAAGGCCAGGCCATGCATGCCCGGTTGCACGGTGAGCGTATCGTTCCCATAGCCGACATAACCGGATACCAGACGCTGGCTCTGCGGCGTCAGGTCGATGCGGAAAAAGCCCTCCGCATCCGTCACGCCGCCATAGGTCGTATTGGCCCAGAAGACATTGGCATGGGGCAAGGGAATGGTATCCTGGTGGCCGTGATGGAATTCGATCCCGTAGACATGTCCGCAGGTCCACGTGTCCATTTTTTGGGCCAGGAGCGCAGGCGCAGCGCCGGCCCAAAGCAGATAGAAAAAAACGAATTTTTTCATGACAGTCCGTAGCCGGCCGGCCAACAGGCAACGAATCACAGGCATGGATAAAAGAATGAATTTTTTCATGACATACCTCTCTCGTGGCGTATGAATAGATGAGTACGATGGCTGCCTGGCAGCAGCAGCCTGCTTGAAAAAGAGAGATCTGTCCGGGATCAAATAAGAAGAGGCAGCGTGCGCTGCCGGGAGGCGAGGGGGGTATGCGTTCCATCCCTGTATGCCGGGACGTCATTTTTCAGGCCGGGAAGCAGGGTGCATGCCTGTGCAGAAGTCGATATGAACAGGGCAACGGCCAGGGGAGCGGCCTCCTCCACCTGGTGGTAGTGGTAGATGATTTCGCAGCAGGAAGAGCTGGCCAGATTTTCAGCGGCTGTTGTCGTAATCGGCGCCGGGCGACAGGAATCATCACCGGGTTCCGGGTGTGAATCAACACAGCAGCAGTCCGCTGCCGTCACCATCTGATGGTGGCCTTGATGGCAGTAGTGGCTGACGGCGGAGAAGCCGATGCAACCGGCTACATATACCAATGCAAAAAATGAAACCAGGATTTTTGGGGTTGTCTCTTTCATAAACAATTCCAACAGGAAATAATAAAAATCATAAAAGCTGCTGATCCGGAAAAACCGGAATCGGATGCCCCACACGCTCATATACTCTATTAACATCGCATCGGTGGCATGCTATTTCCATAAAATAGCCAACTGGCAGGATAATTCAAACCATTTTTTCATTGGATTGCACGCGAATGCCATAGAATCAGGCGTGCGGCTGGACGCATGATACCAGGCACCCCTGCAGCCGTGTGCTGCAATGAAAGACTTTCGGCGCATCATCGTATTCAGATCACAGGGGCGCTGTCGGCGTCTCATACCGCTGATGGGCGACTGAAGCTTTTCGATGTGTCATCGTATTCAGACTGCGCAGCATGCTCTCGGCGCGGCGCCTCTGATTTTCTGCAATCCCCTTGACTTTTACCTTACTGTGTCGTATCCTATAACTACCAGGCAACTCCCGCGGCATATGAACGGGTTCCTTTGCGAACCGGTGTATCAACTCCTGACCGATCTGAGCGATTCAGCACTTTCCCGGCAGCTGTCAACGTTCAGGAAAGCAAAAAAGCCCGAACGAATCGCTCAGGTCAGGTTCTGGTTAGTTGCTTCCGCTACTGGTTTACAAGTTTTTGGCAAAAAAGTGACTCATTAACAAGCCTGAAATGATAGATTCCGTTTGCTGCAGCCGTCCGGCTGTGTCAGGACTAGTCCGAGGAAGCCATGAAAGCCTTCAAAATCGCCTGCATCGTCTATTGCCTGCTCTATCTGATCATGACCTTTGTCGGGACGCGGCAGATCGAACGTGCCATGACCCGGGATTTTCTCGCCTGGAAGGCGAGCCGGGATCCCTGGGATCCCGGATATCCCACCTTTTATGTGCATGCCGAATCGACGCCGCTGGTATTTATCCTCAAGGTTCATCATGGTTCGCAAATCGCCGCGCTGGCGGGTGCGGGGCACGTCTCCAGCTATTTTTGGTTTTTCGGGTTCCGGTTCGAGCTGACGCGGCGGACGATATGGGTCTCATGAACGCGTCATGCGGCGCATCCGGGTGAATCCGACCGGGCGCTGAAAGCAGTCGCAAGTCTCCCGGCCGCACCTTCCCGGCGCAGCATCCAGACGCTGTGGCTGCAGCCGCGCCGGGAGCCGGTACTAGTGCGCCTGCAGCCAGGTCAATATGGGCCTCCACACCAGGGCTTCCGCGTTGTCCGCCATAAAGAGATCGATGTGGCCGAAATCAATGACCTCCTCACCAGCGGCATGCAGGCGCACGACCAGATTTTGCACGTCTGTGCTTCCCAGCAGCGTGGTGGTATACGTGGTCAGGTCGCCCATGCCGCCACTGGCCGCCACATTAAAGACCGGCACGGTGATCAAACCGAGATGATCATCCCAGGGCACTTCGATCGCTCCGGAGATCGTCGCACAATAATCCACCATGAATTGATGCGTTTCGTAAGGCACCGAGTCGATGAAAAAATCAAAACACGCCTCTTTGCCGAGGTATTGAAAATCGACTGGAAAATCACTCTCCATGACACCGGCGAAATAATGAAACGTCAGCGGATCGAGCACCTGCGCTGCGCCGAAAAACAGGGCGACCTGCATATTGGTAAAACCTTCTATCAGCACCGAGGCGCCATCCGGGTCATCTCTTACCGCCTGGCCGGCGAGCGGAAATAATTGCACTTCCGCATACTCCCCGGCTGTCACTTTTTCCTTGTAGGACTGATACACAGCGCTCCAGACTTCACGCGTGGGCTGATCATTGCATTTGAAAAGACAATCGACGGGTATCCATCCTCCGACCATCCGCTTGTCATTCGCCAGTTTGGCCTCCTCATTGAGCAGGGCATAGCCTGTCATGACGCCGCTGCTGTATCCGGATAGATTGAGGGCCTTGTCACCACAATCAGAAAAGGTGCGGGCTTTGCGGGCGATTTCCACTGCCAGGCGCAAATTCCGGACCTGGTTGTCCATGCCCCAATCCTTCATGAAAGAAAAATCGGTCACACTCGCAGGCACCAACGCCCAGTTCTGGTCAATGCCCCAGACATCGATGTCGTTTTGGGCGAGGAAGATGGCAATGCCAAAATCATCTGCGATATGGGGCGTGCGCACGCCGTTCAGGAACATGCCGGTGAAATCCTTGGAGTCGCCGTGCTGCAAGAAGAGATTTTTGGCCGTCTTGATCGGCTGGCCGGCCTTTTGCTCCTTGACGACGCGATGAATGCCGACAAGATCATGGGTTCCGCTTCCGTTTTTCACCAGGAAGGAGTAATGGACTACATTCCCGGTCAGGACCTCCCGTTTGAAGGAGGGAATGGCCTGCGGCTTGTACTTTTTCAGTGCTTCCGGGAGAGCCGCTTCCCAGCCGGCGATGTTGATGAGGTCCAGCGCCATCTTTTCGGCGTCGTTCAGCGTTGCCGCATTGTCATCCGGTCCCGACGGATTCTTATCACATGCCGCCGCCAAAATCAGGACACAGCAAAAGATCAAAACGCAATGCCAGTTTTTCATGGTTTTCCCCTTTTCAAAAGTTCGTTTCGACGCATGTCCGGGATATCCGGCTGGTCTGTCACTATTACTTAGAACCATTGCGATGATTATTGGAAGATTTTTGGATAAAAGGGCGCCACAGAGCGGGATAAAATTTACGAAGGGGTCGGACCAAATTAAACAATAGATTATATTAAGGATAAGACCATTTAAACATTAAATAATGGCCTCAGAATACATTTTTTGCCTTATTTTATGCTTTTTAAGCTTGATCGAATTACCCACAACCTTGCCCCTGGGGATGTTTCCCGAATGGCGCCGTGGCTCCGGCGGTATGAACGGCGACAGCAAATGGCCGGCGGGCGGGGCGGCTGAATTTGCCGACTCCAGCGCCAGCCGCTACCTGACTTTGGGAGGCCAACTCCATGATAACAGCGCGGTCGAGAAAATCCTGGTGGAGCAAGACCGGGGGGTGGGCGTTCGCCCCGGCGATGGGCTCGCTGGCCCACAACGCCAACCCGGGCAAGGGCATCATCCGTCGATGGTGAAAAGAGGATGGTATCGCTGTCGGGGTGCTGCCCCAGCGCGATCGAACCAGATAGACCAGTTGTAACAAAAAATTTACGATGAGTCACATAATAATGACAACTTGCCTTCATCCTCCGAAACGGCGCATATTCTGTCGCTTTAAGTTATTGTAAAATAATAACGAAAAAGCAGCCGAAAACCCCTCTCTCCCAGATCTTCGGCATACTTTTTGTAAATGGTTCTGTGTTATTCCTCTTCATGTGAGTGAGACGGCCGGGGCGCCGTCCTTTTACCCTTTCCAGGTTATCTTGCCGCCCTCACCGCGTTTGGGCGCAATCGCGTGCTGGGCATCGAGTGCCTGCGCTCATGCACTGCTCGGCTGGAACGATGCACGCGAGCCAACAGCGCCCTTGCGGAGGTTGCTGCTCAGTGCCGCGTATTCGTTCTGTGTGAAACGCTAACCAGAGGACACAAAACGCTTTTCTGTATGGGCGTCCTGTGTGATTCTGTGTGATGAGGGGGGCATGTGCTCTGCCTCCTGGTGCTGCACGCCAGGTCAGAATCTTCAGCCGGAGCGGATCACGTAATACATCATCTTAATCCATTCTGAATCTCTTCTATCAGGCATGGATTATACCACCCGACATCGGATCGGAATCATTTCAGCAACTGTATGGAAGGAGCGGGAGTATGAAGCGACGTTCGCTACTGATCATTGGATTCTTTATACTATGGGCTGCGCTTTGGCCCTGCATAGCCCGGGCGCAAAATCTTCTGGGCATGAATGTCGTCGCATCGGCCGATACCATCCCGTCGGGGGCGACCATCAGCTATCTGATCCAGATCCGCAACTCCAGCATCATCAACGATGCCGTGAACGCCAAAGTGCAAATCCAGCTGCCGCCGGAAACGGTGAGCGCAACAGTTGAAGGCAATATCTACATTCAATCTTCCAGTTTTAACAGCACGACGGATATTTTCACCATCACGCTGGTATCACCGTTTCGGGCTGGCATCTCCACAGAACTCAATGTGACCGCAAAGATCAATCACACCGCTAATTTGCAAAATTTCTCGTATGATGTGGGGTTTACTTTTAATGCCGACAATGCCGCTGGCATTGAAAGTGCAATTCGGCTGACTATTCGTCCGCCGGGACTCGCCTTCTCCGTTCAGAAATATGGTTCCCGATCGGTCTATTTGAACAGTAGTTACAGCTATAATTTCAAGATTTTCGGGACCTCGGGCCAATTTGAGGAAATTCAGAGCATCACCCTGGTGGATACGCTTGCGGAAGGCATTGAAATCATCAGCAAACCGAGCAGCCTGATCTGGGATCCGGCCACACGGATTTTGACCATGGATCGGCCCAAGAGCTCACCGTCGGTTGAATTCGCCATGTCCGTCCGCTTTCCTGATACCTATTTCCAGGCTGATCAGAGGATTTATAATACCGCTCATTTGGTCGTCAAATTCACCGATGGCACGGAGTGGAAATACAAATCGACCTGGTACGTTGATCTGGTCTTTCCCATCACCATCGCCCCGACCATCACGTTGACCAAACAGGGTCCAAAGAGCAACATCATGGTAGGGGCCAGTGGTGGTGCATGGAATATCAATGCGAGCAACAGTGGTGATGAACCATCCTACCAGATCGTTGTTTCAGATACCCTGCCGGGTGCCAGCAAACCGACTCTTTTATTCGTCACCGGATTGAGCGATATAAACGCCACCCTCTATTACCAGACCTATGATGCCCCGGGGACCTGGCGCAGTTTGGGCAAAAACTATTATAACGACCGCATGTGGTATAATTCCACAAATTTGCAGAACATCTATAAAATCAATATCGTTAAACTGGTCATTCAAAGCCTGCCAGCGAAACGGGGCGTGAATTTTGAGATTCAATTCAACGCCTCCGGCACGGACTGGGATGGCACAACCTTTCAACTGCCGCTGGTTGTCAATAACTGCGCAACGCTGGACCA
>DCUM01000058.1 GCA_002327255.1 bacterium UBA2214
CAGGAAGGACTCGGACACTATCGCGCCAAACGCTGGGACAGCGCCATGGCCGCTTTCCGGCGCGCCATCGCCGCGGATGTCCACGAGGGACCCAGTCAGGCCTATCTCGAGCGCTGTGCCTACTACAAGAAAAATCCCGTGCCCCTGGATTGGGACGGCGTTTTCGAGATGAAGAGCAAATAGACGCAAGAAAGGATTTTCATGTATTCCTATATCTACGGCCGCAATCCGGTGCTCGAGTGGCTGCGCAGCGGGATGGACATCGAAAAAATCGTCGTGGCGAAAGATGGCAGTGGTGCCGGCCTGACAGAACTGGAAAGCCTCGCCGGCAAAAAGGGCTTCAAGCTTGAGCGCGCCGCGCGGCAGGAATTGACGCGGATGGTCAAATCGGAGCACCATCAGGGAGTGGCCGCGCGCATCGTCCTGCCGGATTATGCAGGCCTCGATGAAATCCTGCGTCGCGCCGCCGCGCTCGGCGAGCCGCCGCTGATCGCAGTGCTTGACTGCATTCAGGATCCCGGCAATCTCGGCGCCATCCTGCGCAGCGCCGATGGCGCCGGCGTGCACGGCATCATCATACCCAAAGACCATGCTGCGCCTTTGACACCGGCCGCGTTCAAAGCCTCGGCCGGCGCCGCCGCGCATGTCGCCATCGCCCAGGTGACCAACCTCACCCGCACCATACAGGAATTGAAAGAAGAGGGTCTGTGGTTCGTGGCCACGGATCAGGATGCGCCCAAACGCTATACAGAGATCGATCTTAAAGGCCCCGTGGGGCTGGTACTGGGCAGCGAGGGCAAAGGCGTGCGGCGCCTGGTGCGCGAACAGTGCGATTTCAGCGCGCGCATCCCGTTGCGCGGCAAGGTGAATTCCCTCAACGTCTCCGCCGCCGCGGCGGTGCTCTTTTTCGAAAGCCGCCGCCAGCGCGGATAATTGGGGTCGGACCTCAACCGATTGATGTTATTTATGGAATTAAGTACAGTAAAAGGGCGAAAAAGGGCCTTAGCTGCCATTTTTTGAAGGGGAAAAAGAGGCAGTTAAGCAGTTTAAAACCACGTTGCGCAGCATTTTCTTCAGTCAGAGCTGTGAAAATCCGGCGTACTCTTTTTTTTACTGTCGGCACCAGGGGGTGTTGTCAGACAGACCGCACAGCAACCTGTTTAACTCAACAAGACCATCTCTTCCGTGTATTATGATCAGAGCCGGGAATTATTGATCACTCACCGCAATGGTAACCCAATTTTTTCAGGATACCCCTTATTATTCTTCTTAACTGCCATTTTTTGAAGGGCGAAAAATGGCAGTTAAGGCCCATTTTGGCACTTTTCAAGCACTTAAATTATTGTATTTATTGTTTTGATTGAGGTCCGACCCCAATATTCATTTTTTTCTTGCATTACTTGTAAAAGATGGTTATATTTAAGATATAAGAGTCTTATTTCTTTTTATACACAGAGGCCCCATGATTATCTCCAAAACCTGCGATCACGCCATCCGCGCGGCACTCTATGTGGCCCTGCATGAAGATCGCGCCTACGTGACCATCCGCGAGATCAGCGAACATCTGGGATTGTCGTTCCACTTTCTCACCAAAATCCTCCAGGCACTGACGCAAAAAGGCATCATGACCTCTTTCAAGGGGCCCAACGGCGGCGTCAGCCTCGCCCGGCCGGCGCAATCCATCTCCATCAAGGAGATCGTCGTGGCCATCGACGGCGAAGCGCTTTTCAGCGGCTGCATGCTGGGACTGGACACCTGCAACGACGATCACCCCTGCCCCCTGCATCAACAGTGGGCCAATCTCAGAGATCAACTCGAAACGCTCTTCACACAAACCACCCTGGCCTACCTCGCCGATCGCATCCGCCGGGAAGGCCTGCGCCTCGCCAATTTCGAGGCCGTTTCACTTGTATCATGATCCCTTTTGGATTTTTATTCTGAAAAACAGTCTTGATACCGATTAGAGCCCAACATGAAAATGACCACACTCATACCCGACCCCCGGCAGCGCCTTCAGCCGTACCGCCGCCTCGTCCAGTGGGGTTTTCTCCTCCTGACCCTGTGGATCGGCTTTCGCTTTATCCTCTTCGTCCACCAGGCGGGCGGCTCCGGCCCCATCACCGTCACCCGGCCGCCGGGTGTCGAGGCCTTTTTGCCCATTAGCGCCCTCATCAGCCTCAAGTATTGGGCCTTGAGCGGCATCTTCAACACCATTCATCCGGCCAGTCTGGTGCTGCTGCTGATCATCATCGCCACCGCGCTTTTTATGAAGAAGGGTTTTTGCAGCTGGGTCTGTCCCTTCGGCCTGTTGTCCGAATATCTGGCCAAAATCCACACCTGGATATTCGAGCGGCCGCGGCGGCTGCCGCGCTGGCTCGATTATCCCTTGCGCAGCCTCAAATATCTCCTGCTCGGTTTTTTCGCTTACGCTATTTTCTTCGAGATGGATGTGCAGGCGCTGGCAGCCTTCATCGACACGCCCTACAACCGCATCGCCGATGTCAAGATGCTGCTCTTTTTCAGCCATGCCTCGGCCTTCACCCTCAAGGTGTTGGCCGCCCTGGTGCTGCTCTCCGTTCTCGTGCGTTTTTTCTGGTGCCGCTACCTCTGTCCCTACGGCGCCCTGCTCGGCATGCTGAGCTGGTTGAGTCCGCTCAAGGTCCATCGCAGTGATAAAAGCTGCATCGATTGTAACAAATGCAGCAAGGTCTGTCCGGCCAACATCCAGGTGGCCACTTCCAAAACCGTGTGGTCGGACGAATGCCACGCCTGCCTGCAGTGTGTCGATGCCTGTCCGGTGCAGGATACACTCTATCTTTCCGTGACGCAGAAGAAGGGGCGTGTGCCACGCTGGATCTATGCGGCGGCCATCGTACTCACCTTCTTGCTGGGCACTTCGCTGGCGAGAATTTTGGGTGTATGGCACAGTTCCATCAGTACAGAAGAATACCGGCATCACATTCAACACATCGATGATCCGGTCTATAACCATTTCGGAGGCAGCGCGCCGCCCAATCGTCAGAATCAATAACCCCATTATCATAAAGGAAATCATCATGAGTGAACTGATCAATAACGAACGTCAGCGCAAGGATTTGCTCAAGCACATGATCCTGCAGCTGCATAAAGGCATCGCACCCGACGCGGTGCGCCAGCAACTCGCCGAGCTCATGGGCCGGGTGCCCTATGAGGATGTCGTCGCCGTGGAACAGGAACTCATCTCCGAAGGTCTGCCCATGGAAGAAGTCCTGAAACTCTGCGACATTCACGGCGCCGTGCTTAAAGGCCAGATCGATCATTCGGGGTCGCGCACCGCGCCTGACGGGCATCCGGTGCACACCTTCATTCAGGAGAATCGCGCCCTGCAGCTGGAGATCGCCGCCCTGGAAACGCTCTTCAAAGAGGCGCGGGCGGCCCATTCCAGCGATAAAATCTACGAGATCATCAGCCGTTTCAACAATCTCTCGGAAGTGGACAAGCATTACCGCCGCAAGGAGTACCTGCTCTTTCCGCTGCTGGAAAAGCGCGGCATCACCGGGCCGCCGACGGTGATGTGGGGCAAGCACGACGAAGCGCGCGCCCTGTTAAAGAGCGCCCGCGAGGCCCTGCAGGAAGTGGTCGAAGCCGATGCCGAAACCTTCGCCGGCGTCGCGGATCTGGTGCTGCAGCCGGCGGTGACGGCCATCGCGGAGATGATTTACAAGGAGGAGCAAATCCTCTTCCCCATGGCCCTGGACGAACTCTCCGACGGCGAGTGGGCCGAGGTCGATCAGCACGCCCAGGATATCGGCTATTGTCTCTATGCGCCGACGGTTCAATGGCTGCCCGCGGAAGGAAGTGCGCCCGTCGCGCCGGAGCCGCTCGCGGGCGACCGTATCAAGCTGCCCTCCGGCGCCTTCACGACGGAGGAATTGACCGCGGTGTTGAACGCCATGCCGTTCGATGTGACCTTTGTCGACCGCGAGGACACGGTGCGTTACTACTCCGAAGGCCGCGAACGCATCTTTGAGCGCAATCGTGCCGTGCTCGGTCGCAAGGTGCAGCTGTGTCATCCACCGGCTTCGATGCACATCGTGCAAAAGATACTCGATGATTTCCGCGCGGGCCGCGAGAGCCGGGCGCCGTTCTGGATCAACATGGGCGGGAAATTCGTCCACATCGAATATTTTGCGCTGCGCAACGAAAAGGGCGAGTACCTCGGCACCCTGGAAGTGACCCAGGACCTCACCGGGAAACGCAAACTCAGCGGCGATCAGCGTCTGCTTTCCTATGCAAAGGAGTGAGCCATGTCAATGGAAATAACGCCCGACACCAAACTGCACGCCCTGCTGCAGACCTATCCGGAATTGGAAAATAAACTGCTGGAGATGTCGCCGGCTTTCGCCAAACTGAGAAATCCGGTCTTGCGCGCCACGGTGGCCAAAGTGGCGACCTTGCGTCAGGTCGCCCAGGTGGGCGGTCTCTCGCTGGGCACCCTGATCAACACGCTGCGCGAAGCGACCGGGCAAGCCACTGGCACTTTCGCTCCGGAATCCGGATCAGAAACCACCCCGGCCTGGTTCGAGGCGCAGAGAATCACGCAGCGGCTTGATGCGCGCTCCATGCTGGCACAGGGCGAGCATCCGCTCAACCAGGTGCTGAGCGAAATCCAGTCCCTGGGTGACGGCGATATCTATGAATTGACAACGCCGTTCCTGCCCGCGCCCCTGCTGGATGCGGTGCGGAAAAAAGGCTTTGCGGTGTGGAGCGTGACGGAAGAAGCCGAGTTGATCAGGAATTATTTTGCACGCGCTTGATCCTGAGCGGCTAGGGAGCACCCTTGTGGAGTGCGGTCACAGGGTGACCGTGCTCAAAGCGGCGGCATCTCGCTGCCCTTCCAAAAGCGATTTTCTGAGCGCCGGTGACGCTTCCCCAAATTAGAAAAAGATCACCACGGGATACACGGAAAAAATAAATGAGGCATTCTGTGTGTTCCGTGGTTTCCGTGGTCAAAAATATCAACTGCGCTGGCAGGAGAGCGCTGTGCAAGCGGCGGCATGCCGCCGTACTCCCAATCATCCTTAAACAATCGATTCTTTGGGGCGGACTAAGTGGAGAACCGTTTTGGGAAATCTGAAGGTGGAGCGGTGAGCGACAATAGCGTTGATGCACAACTTTTTTACGAAAATCTCGGTTCCGACTATGACCGCATGACACGTTTTCCCCAGCGCTTGCCCGGAGAGCGGGAAATAGTATCGCAATGGCGGCAAAAACTCGGATTCGAGTCGGTTGTGGATGCCGCCTGCGGCACCGGCCTGCACGCCATTGCCCTGGCGCAGCTCGGTGTGCGGGTCGTCGCCAGCGATCTGTCGGAAACCATGCTGACCCTTGCGCGTCACCACGCAAAAGAAATGAACGTCGACGTGACCTGGGTGCAGGCGCCCATGGAATCACTGCGCGAGCGGCTCGATGGGACCTTCGACATGATCCTTTGTCTCGGCAATTCCCTGCCCCATCTGCTGGATGAAAAAGCCCTCTTGAGCACCTTGAAAGGATTTCATGCGCTGCTCAATCCGGGCGGTCATATCCTGCTGCAAATGGTGAATTATGACCGCGTCCTGGCGCAGCGGCAGCGCATCGTTGCGATCAACCGGCAGGAGCACACAGAATTCATCCGTTTCTACGATTTCGATATGCCCTTTGTGGATTTCAACATCCTGCGCATCGACTGGAGCGATGACAAGCCGGGGCACTGCCTGAATGCGACCCGGCTTTATCCCTATCGCCGCGAGGAAGTGCAACGGGGCCTTGTCGCTGCTGGTTTTTCCGAATGGCAGGTCTTTGGTGACATGAAAGCCGCGCCATTTAGTGCTGCCAACAGCGCGAATATGGTGTTATTGGCGAAGTATTGAAAAAGACGGCAACAAACGCTCATCCAGGCAGAATCACGCGGGCCTGTTTTCAGGAATCCTGCGAAGCCGGTCAGGCTATACAACCTTCAATCACCACCATCCATCGATGTAGTATTCTTTTTCGAACTTAGAACGCCCGCCAGGGCCATGGACCAGACAAAGCCGCCGGCGACTTTGGCGAGGAACTGCCCGGCGACGATCTCGGGCATGAAAGCGGCGAAGGCGAGCGTGGGAAAGAGCAGGCTGTCGACCAGGGCGCTGAAGACGTTGCTCCCGTTCACTTTGATCAGCCAGAGTTTTTCGCGCAACACATGGTAGCACAGGGCATCGGTGAGGCCGGCTGCCGCGAAGGCGATGAAAGAGGCCAAAGCGATGAGAGCGGCCTCCCGGTTGAGCGCGTAAGAGAGCAGGCTCCCGGTGAGAATGAGCGCCGTCATCTTGACGGCGAGCCGCTTATGCTGCCAGGCTTCGTGCAGGGCATCGCGGCTGGTCAAATCGAGTCCGATGAAGAGAAAAGCGGTGATCAGCGTGGCGCCCGGCCCCCATTTGGTGATGAGGAGATTGGCGGCCACCACGCTGGTCAGATAGGCGGCAACGAGAAAGGTCTGTTTCCAGTTCACGCGCATCCTAGAATCCTTCATCGCCCGGAAAGAGATTGGTCAAGAGGTTGCGCTGCCGCGGCTCGGCCAGCATCTCCTCAACCTGGTGCGCCCACTTCTGATAATGTGGCGTTGTCTTGTGTTTTCCAGGCGCTTCGGCATTGTGATACACTTCCATCAAAACAAATCGGGTTGGATCATCCTGATGGGCGTAGAAATCGAAACGGGCGACGCCCGCTTCCATGCGGCTGGCGCGGACGTTATCCAGCGTGGCGTCGATGAAGGCTTCCCGGTGTTCCGGTTTTACATGAACGAAGACTTGCAGCACATGCATATTCGCTCCTTTTTTGGAACATACGATTTTTTCGCACACAAGCAAAGCGGAATTTGCGCATCTGCTCCATGCTCGGCAAGATCAAGGTTGTCGCCGATGCGGAGATTGATGCCATGTTCCCCGGAACCAAACGCGCCATCGTCACCAAGACCACGACATCGGGCCTTAGCCCTACGGCGCTGGTCGATCACGCCAAAGGCAGTCCGGAAAATCCGATGCTGGATGAGGAGGATATCGCCAGATTCAGGGCCAATGCCGCTGCCGTGATGAACAGTGAGCAACAGGAGCGGGTTATTGCGGCGACCTGGGATTTGGGCGAACAGGATCTGTCCATCGCCGGGTATATGCGTTTGTTGATTGTTCAGGCTGTCAGGCGGCGGTCATCGTTTCAATCCGAATCGCTGCAACTTGCGGTGCAGATTGGTGCGATCCAC
>DCUM01000132.1:0-7790 GCA_002327255.1 bacterium UBA2214
ATCCAAAACCAGCCGGATGCACCTGCTTTTTCTCTTGAGCCATGGTATTGTTTCTGTCTTTTATCGCCTGCAATCGGGTTCGTTCTACCGCATCAGAATGAGCTTTTTGCTCTGTACAACACCCACCGCCTCCAGCCGGCAGATATAGACGCCGCCCGCCAGGCCGCCGGCATCCCATTTGACCGAGTGCGCGCCGGCTGCGCGTTTTTCCGAGACCAGCGTCGCCACTTCGCGTCCGAGCAGGTCGAATACCCTGAGAGTGACCAGACCGGATTGGGCCAGCGCAAATGCGATGGTGGTGGCGGGATTGAAGGGATTGGGATAATTCTGCAGCAGCGCCGTCGCCACCGGCAGCGCGCTCCCGGACGCCTGAACCGCACTGGGATCGAGCGCTGTAAAGGTGGCCGTCATGCTGGTATTTCTGGCGACCGACAGGGTCACGGCCGAATCGGCGCAAGGGACTGCCCCGCTCCAGCCGGCGAAGCGATAGCCGGGATCGGGAATGGCCGCGAGGTGCACGGGATTATTTTGAAAATAGAGGCCCGACCACGGCAGCTGCTGCGGCGTGAAGGTGAGTGAATTCAATTGCACCCGCCCCCCCGCGGTGGCATAGAGCATGAGCGAGCCCGTGCTGCCGCAGTTGAAAAATTTGCTGACAAAACCGCGCAGATAGGCGGGACGCTCCTGGGCGAATGTGATCATGCGCTGCACGTGACTGGTTGCCGTCTGCTCGCTGATGCCCCAGCGCTTGCGGTGGCGGCCGATGTCGCTGGCGATGTGCGCGTTCATCTGGTTGATGAGGCTGACCACGCGCGCGCTCTTAAAGTTGGTGTTGAGCAGATCGGCGATGAGATTGATGAACCGGTTTCTGATACGCGAATTCTCCACCAGCTTGCGCGGCAGCAAGGTGGACCAGGGCGGATTGGAACCGGGCCGGGTCTCGATGCCCGACAAGAGATAATAGAGGTGATCCTCCGACTGGCCGGTGGTCTCGTAGAGATTGAAACCGAAATCGACATCGAAGAGAATCCAGCGCCATTTTCCCGTTTCGCTGCGCTCACGCCAGTACTTGACATTATTGGCGGGCCAGTCCTGGCTGTTGTAATAGACCTCGGCAGCCCAGTACAACAGGCATTCATCGAGATCGATCATCCGGCTGACATGGTCATAGGCTGCATCCGTGGTCATATCCTGCGTGGAGAGATAGTCGATCAGGGCCTGATAGTGTTGGGTGTCGCCGTGGATCACCTCCCTATTGCCTTCGAGCATGTCGATGTTGTCGGGGTCGACGCCATGACGGTTGGCGACATAGTGCTCGTTGATTTTTTCGCGGATATTGTAAACGCCCCAATACTCGCCGTTGATGAAGGTGACGGCCGGCCGGTATTCGAGATAATCGATATCCAGATCGCGGATCAGCAGCTGCTGCATGGCATCGCGGATGTGGGTGTAATAAAAGTCATTGCCCGAGTTCCTCAGGACGAAGGCCTTGAAGGTCTCCAGATCGATATCAGGAAAAAGACGGTAATTGATGGCGGAGGCGCCATAATCGTTCTTGAATTTCACCGAGATCGATTTCTGCGGAAAGGAGCGCGTGTAGCCGCCATAGATGGCGATGCCGCAGTTCGACGCAAAGCCGGGGCTTTTGTCCTCCTCGAAAAACTCGACATGGGCCGGACGCTCCCAGTCCATCCAGAAGTTGGCGCCATAGTTGGGCGCCGCCGGCGTCCAGCCGGGTCCGTTGGCGTAGATGCCATAGTCATGGTCAAAAAGATTGCGGGGATCGGTGGAGAGGGAGACCACCGGAAGATCCGAACGTTCGTTGATGAAATAGGTGCGATGCAGCAGCGGCGACGGCTGGTGATCCGCCTTGACGCCGACCGCCTTGAGCACTGTGGTCTTGGCAATGGGGACGGGTGCGGTATAGAGAATCGAGGCCGAGTCGGGATCGCTGCCGTCGAGGGTATAATAGATGGCACCACCTGCGGCGCTCAGCGTGACGCTCACCGCTGACGGATAGAAACCCGCCGCCACAGAGGCGGACGGCGCCTCCGCAAAGGGTTTGATCATGGCGCCGCTATTCCCGGCGCCCGGCGACGGCGTCTGGAAAAGCCACGGTGACGCTCCGTCGCTGATGCGGCCATAGGCGACATCCGTTTCCGAAGGCGGCACATAGATCTGGTCGATGATCGTGCCGGCGGCGTCGGTCAGAACGATGGTCTCACCGGAGGCGCTGACCTTGAAATTGGTGTGCCAATAGACCTCTTTCTTGTTTTTGTCGGAGGCAAAGACGAGGAGGTATTCCCCCGGCTTGATGACGGCGCTGCCGAAGAGCCATTTGCGGGTCTTGGGCGTATCGCTGAGGCCATACCCTTCCAGTGGCACAGGGGCCGTGCCGCTGTTGTACAATTCGATATAGTCGGACGAGTTGCCGTCCTCATCCCTGATGGTTTTCTGGTTGGAGGCCATGATTTCGTTGATCACAACATTTTGGGGGAAACAAAAGCACGGTAACAGCACAAGCAGAAGCAGATACTTTTTGGACATCCTGGAAACTCCAAATGCTGGGGTGAGAGGTGCAGCGTGCGCGAAGCGCGGTATCCGGTTGATCTTGCGGTTTCAGGAAAATACAAAGACCAGCCGCTTTATGCAACCATTTTTTTGCCGCTGGAGAGTGAGGGGATCGGGAGGAATGCGGGCGGAGTTGATCCGGTGGTTCTGCTTCAGGGTATCCGGGCGGAATCGCGGCGCTGGGCGCGCATGATGTGCAGGGCGCGATCGAATTTGCCCATGCTCCACCCGGCGATGTCGTCGGCGCTGGCTGTGACCACGGCGTCGCGGTCGTCGTACCAGGTGCAGATTTTGCTGAAGAGCATGTGCACCACCTCTATAGTTTGGGTTGTACCAAGTTAGTATTTTCTAACAAAAAATCAATGTGATTTTTTCCCTTTTTTCCATGAAAAATTGATTGGAATTGAGCCGGGAATCGCCTATATTACCCGCCATATCGTGTTCACCGGCCTGGCATGCATTGCCGATCTGCATCCTCACACCGTGCGTGCAGCAATGTGATCGCACTTTTATCCGTCTTTACAAAGGTCAGGCAACCAATGCTTCAGGTCCATCTTTCTCCACCCTTTACCTCACGGATTTCGAAAGGAGTACCCATGAAACTGAATTGGATCACCCGCGTCATCATCCTGACCCTGGCCCTGGCACTTTCAGCCCTCGCCGGAGAGCAGGATTTCATCCTCGTCAATCAGACCGGCCTCACCATCGACCAACTCTTCTGCTCGCCAACCACCACGCAGAACTGGGAAGAGGATGTCCTCGGCGTGGATGTCCTGGAAGACGAAGCGAGCGTGCATATCAAATTTTCACGCTCTGAAAAGGCCTGCCACTGGGATTTGATGATCGTGGATGAAGATGGCGACCAGATCGTCTGGGCCAATATCAATCTCTGCGAAACCACGCGCATTACCCTTTACTACGAAAACGGCGAACCCACCGCCGAGATCGAAACGGTTGACGCAGAAGAGGAAGAAGAGGAAGAGGAAGACGAAGAGTAAAAAAAGCGGCGGCAGCAGACCATGAATAGCCAGGCACCGTCATAAAACGATTCTTTTTCGGACTATTACCACTGTTTCTGCAAGGTAATAGTCCGTTTTTTTTGTGGGCTCTTCTTCAAACCCGCCGCGGTTTTAAACCGCCATGCGGTACCCGGCATCGCGCTCGTCCTTCAGGGCCTGTGGACCAGCGTCCTCTGCCTCACCGGCACCTGCGGTGAACTGCTCGATTATCTCATTTTCGCCGTGCTGATATTTTGTATCCTGACCATTATAGGCCTCTTTATCCTGCGACGACGAAACCCGGAGGCCGAAAGGCCGTATAAAGCTTTGGGATACCCGGTCATTCCGGCCTTATACATCCTGGCGGTCTGAGTCCTCTGCGTCGATCTGCTCCTCTTCAAGCCGCAGTTTACCTGGCCGGGTTTGATCATGGTCCTGTTGGGGGTGCCGGTTTATTCTCTGTGGCGTTCTCCCGCAGAGAAAAACGCGTAAATCCGAAAATGGCATTCATCATTCAGTTCAAGGAGGAGACGTGACCATTCAATACATTGCCCCATTATCGCGCGCCATCGACCGCATGCGTTCGGTCCTGTTCCGGCCTTTCGTTCTCCGCACCTGGCTGGTGTTGGGATTCACCGCATTTCTGGATGGCCTGCTATCCGGCGGCGGGGGCAACAAGGGCATTCATAAAAACGATTCGATCAATTTGGAGGCGTTTTTCAACGCCCCGCATCAGGCGCAGGAGTGGCTCTACAGTCATCCCCACTGGCTGATGCTGCTGAGCGGTATCGGTCTCGCCGTTGTCGCGGTCATTGTGGTACTGCTGTGGCTCAGTTCGCGCGGTAAATTCATGTTTCTGGACAATGTGGTGCAGCGCCGTGCCCTGATCGCGCAGCCGTGGCATGCGTATCGCAAGGAGGCGTTGTCGTTGTTGTGGTGGCGGCTGGCCCTCGTCGTTATCGGCATCCTCCTCATTGGCGGCACTATTTTTCACGTCTGGCAACTCGCCTATGCGCACTGGGTGGAATATGAAGAATTGTTCACCCTGCTGCCCGCGTTGCTGGGATGGGGCGTCTTTGTGCTCCTGTGCGGTTTGCTGCTGGCCTACTTCAACCTGCTCCTGAAAAATTTCCTCGTGCCGCTGATGTACAAGGAGCGCTGCAGCGCCGCCCAGGCCTGGGATCGTTTCTCCGCCATCCATTGGGAACATCTGGCGAATTTCCTCCTCTACGGACTCTTCATCCTGCTGCTGACAATCGTGGTCGTCATGATCGTCGTCGTGGTCGGACTCTTCACCTGCTGCCTCGGTTTTGCGCTGGTCGCCATCCCCTATATCAGTTCTGTCGTGCTGCTGCCCATCAGCTATACCTTCCGCACCTACAGCCTGGAATTTCTGGCGCAGTTCGGCGAAGCGTACCGCGTTCCCCTGACTGAATAAAAAGCCGTTCAGGCTGTCGGACGGGGGGCCGCGTTGCGCGCTCCCGATAACAAAAACCCCGGAGTCGCGACAGTATGCGACCCCGGGGTTAATCCTTTCCGCTGCGCAGGCTGCAGCGCCGCTCATCGTTTCACATAGGAGCCCACCGTCAGATTGATGCCGGAAAAACTGCCCTGGTCCGCCAGGGGTTCGACGATGGAATTGGCGGCGATCTGGATGTGATCCGGCAGTTCGGCGCGTTTGCCGATCACCGTCAGACCGCTGTAGAGATGTTCCGGGAATTTTTCATTGGCTTGATCGCTGGCGCCCCCACCCACCTGTGCCGCATTTCCAAAGCGCACATGCTTGTCCGCTATCACCTTGTCGATCCTCGCCTTCTCTCCCACCACCGCATCGTGCATGATGACCGAATCGATGATCTCCGCCCCGCGACCGACATGGATGCCCGGCGAAAGAATGGAGTTTACCACGCGGCCCTCGATGACGCAGCCCGCGGAGACGACCGAGTTGATCACCTCCGCTTTTTTGCCGATGCGCACCGGAGGACGGTCGCCGCGAAGCCCCTCTTCATCGTAATTGGTGCGCACGCCCCACTCCTGCAGCCTCAGCCCCGAGTCGGGATTGAGGAGATCCATATTCGCCTGCCAATAAGCCTTGATGGTGCCGACATCGGCCCAATAGCCCTCAAAGGGGTAGGCGTAAACGCATTTTTCGCGAATGGCATCGTGGATGACGTGTTTGCCAAAATCGTGGCCGCTGCGCCTGGACAATGCTTTCTCGAGATAGTCGAGATCGAAGACATAGACGCCCATGGACGCGAGATTGTTTTTCGCTTTCAGGGGCTTTTCCTCCCAATCGACGACGCGCTCCTCGTTATCGACAATGCCGATGCCGAAATGGCGCGTCTCCTCCCACGGCACCCGCATCATGGCGATGGTGATCCTGGCGTTTTTCTCCTTGTGAAACGCCACCATGGGCTCATAATTCATGCTGTAAATGTGATCGCCGGAGAGCACGAGGATCCTCTGCGTATCATAGTTTTTGGCAAAGTTGAGATTCTGGGCGACCGCATCAGCGGTGCCACGGTACCAGTCGAAATCATCCATGCCGGTCGAAGGCGGCAGCACCTTGGCCGAACGGCTGCGCCCTATCAAATCCCAGGCCTCCCCCGATCCGATGTGATTCATCAGCGACCAGGGGCGGTACTGGGTGAGGATGCCGATTTGCCGGATGCCGGAATGCATGGCGTTGCTGAGGGTGAAATCGATCAGGCGGTAACAGCCGGCAAAGGGCACGGCGGGTTTGGCGCGCATCCAGCCGAGGATATTGAGGCGGCTGCCCATGCCGCCGGCGAGCAAAAAGGCTACGGTATGTCTCATTTGATCGTCCTCCCACTGGCTATCTGCTGGCTGGTGAAATCGGATTCCTTTTTATTGGGATAGAGGATGCAATTGCGGCCGATGCGCATGCCGGACGGAATCCGGGTATTGCGGCCGAGAAGGGTGATGCCCGACTTGAGCAGATCGGGATATTCCTTGTTGCCGCCCTGTTCCTTACCGATGCCAATGCGGGCGGTTGCGCCGATCTCAGACTCCACATCGATGATGGCTTTGTCAACCCGGGCGCCACGCTGTACGGCCACATCATACAGAAGGATGGAATTCTCGACCACAGCCTCTTCGGCCACGCGCACACCCGGGAAGAGAATGGAATGGCGCACGGTACCCCGGATTTCACAGCCATGATGGATCAGGGACTGGCTGCAACGGGCGGCGGGGCCGATCATCAGCGGGGCGCGGTCGCGCGTCCGCTCATTGTCGAGATTGGTGCGCACCATCCAGTTTTCAATGTCCAGTTTGGGATGGTCGGCCAGCAAATCCATGTTGGCGCTGTAATATTCATCGATGGTGCGCGTATAGGCCCAGGAACCGCGGAATTTATAGCCGCAGACGCGTTTCTTGTCGAGCAGAACCGGCAAGATATCGCGGCCGAAATGCTCGGTGGCCGGCGGGCGCATCATATCGTCCATGATGAATGCCAGCGTCTCGCGGTTGAACAGATAGATGGTCATGGAGGACCACGGCGAGATGGCGGTACTGGGCTTTTCCACATAGCGCAGCAGTCTGCCGCCTTCCGGATCGGACTCTTCGATCTGCCCCTGGCCAAAGCGTTCCAGGCCGTTTGGCGCCATCTCCACAAAGGCGCAGGTGACATCGGCGTTCATGCGTTCATGAAAGCGGATCATCTCGAGATAATCCATGCGATAGACATGATCGCCGGACAGGACCAGGACATAATCGGGATGGTGGCGCTGGACGAATTCCATATTCTGGTAGACCGCGTCGGCGGTGCCGCGATACCAGTCGGAGCTGCGGGTGCCCTTCATGGGCGGCAGCATGGTGATGCCGCGCTGGCTGCCGATCATATCCCATCCGGCGCCGGAGCCGATGTGGTTGATCAGCGAGTCGGAACGGTATTGCGAGAGAATGCCGACCCGCTCGATGTCGGAATGGAGGAGATTGCTGAGCGGGAAATCGATGACGCGATAGAGTCCCCCAAAGGGCAGTGCGGATTTGGGGCGATAGAGCGTGAGCACCGACAGCTCGTCGACGCGGCCGCCGGCCAGGATCAGGGCAAGGGTCTTTTTCATAGGCCTCCCGATGCGAAATGGGGATCGAGTATATTTTTCACTGCAGCATCATGCCGGTCAGCCAACCCGGTTGACCGAAAGAACATAAAGCCTGAACGATTCACCGCCAAGAGGCGAAGCACCTGACAGCAGA
>DCUM01000132.1:7804-15604 GCA_002327255.1 bacterium UBA2214
CTGCCCGCCCTGAAGACAAGTGCCAAGCCTCTAGCGAAAATCTCCGCTGATCTGGAACGCCGCCCAGAAAGCCGGATAGGGATTGATCTCATCGCGCACAACCCTTTGCGCCTTGCGCAGCGCCTCGGCGCGGGAATCGCCCTCCGCCAGATAACGGTAGAAACGCTTGACCAGCACCGCGGTGGCCAGATCATCCACCTTCCACAGCGAGGCCATCAACGAAGAAGCGCCGGCGTAGATGAAACTGCGCGCCAGTCCCACCACTTCATCGCCGCTGCGGATTTTACCGATGCCGGTTTCGCAGGCGCTCAGGGCGACCATATAGGCATCGAGCTCGAGCGCAAAGATTTCAAAGGCCTCGAGCCTGCCGTCGTTGCCGCCCCCGCCCTTGAGCAGCAGCGCCGACAGCAGGGGATTGGCTTCATCGTAGAGGCCATGACAGCTGAACAGCATCAGCGGCGGATGGGGCTGCAGCGCGCGCAACTGGGTCTCGGTCGCCCGGGCACCGCTCCAGGTCTGCACGTGCGGGTAATAGCGTTTGAGGCTGTTGACTTCACGGGTGGCGAAGGGCAGATCGAGCTTTTCGTCGTCGAGATCGGGATTGCCGAAGGCGAGAAATCCCATGGTGCGCGGGGATTGTCCCGTGAAGGTATCGCCTCTCTCCAGACAATAGCCGAGCACGGAGGCGGAGGGCGCAAACGACAGCGTCCGGGTCACGCCGAGATAGTCACCCTGTTGATCCTGCAAGAGGGCAAAGGGCAGATAGTGGAGCATCCCATGGGGCAGGAGAATGAGATGCTCGATGCCGCTCAAGGTCTGCGCAAACGGCTGCAACAGGGCGGCATGGAGCCGCTTCGCCGTGTCGCCGGTGGAGAGTTGACGCTGCAGCGCGAGGCGCAAGGCCTCAATTTCCGTCTCCAGTTGCGCCGCTGTCAGCGGCACTTTTTGCACGGTGATGGCTTCTTTGGTGACCAGCCAGGCGAAGAGAAAATCGGGGTGCTGGTGAAAGAAGAGGAGAGCGCATCGGGCCGGCACCATGGCCTGCATCTGCGCCGCCCGCACCGGGATGACCTGTGTCAACGTCGCCAGGGTGGGGTGGTTCTCCTTGAGGCGAATCAGGTGTTCGGAATAGGCGTTACGGATTGCCGCTATTTCTTCGCTGAGCAAACGGCGGCGCTGATTCTGCAGCGGATCGTTTTGCGACTGGATATAAAAGAGTTCGCTCTGGCGCTGGTTGAGAATATCCTGCAGACTGTCGCCGGCAGCGATGAGACGCGCATCCTGCGGCATGGCTTGTGGAATCTGCCGTTGTCCGAGCATGTCGAGAAAGCTGCGGCTGCGGGCGCGCTCCGCCACTTCCAGCGCCTCGGCCGCGCGCCCCGTCTCGACGAGTATCCTGATGAGCCGGTCATAGACTTGCAGTTTGTCGTCGATAAATCCGGCGGCATATTCCTCCACGCGGATACGCGCGCGCATGGTTTCGATGACCTCGAGGGCCGCAAACCAGACCTGAATGGCCCGGTTTTTATCTCCGGAAGCCTCCTCCGCAACGGCCAGTTCCTGGAGGGCGCGCCAGGAGATGTCGGGCATATACGATTCAGCGGCCATGTCCGCTGCGCGCTGCAGGGCTGCGCGCGCGGAATCGGCCTTGCCGGCCTGCCGCAGCAAAATGCCCAAAACAAGATGGCTCTGCACTTCGTTGCGGCGGTCCTTGATGTCGCGGCTGATATTCAGGCCCTTGCGCACAAGGGCCAGGGCGATATCGCGCTGCCCATCTTCTCCGTAAAGCAAAGCGAGGTTGCGGTAGTCGTAGGACAATCCGCGCTGCGATCCGATGAGCGAATCGATGTGCGCGGCCTGTTGAAAGTGAAGGAGCGCCTGTTCGCGGCGCGCCGTGGCGCGAAAGACGAGACCGAGATTCTTGTGGATGGTGGCCTGATCCATGAGATCATGGCGCTGCACGGCCAAATCCAGCGCCTTTTGCTCAAAGGTCAGCGCCTGGTCTGTTTGTCCGAGGCTCAAGGCAATCAAGCCCCGTGTGGCAAAGGCGACCTGCAGCAACTTTTCGTCATGGAGTCTTTCGAAATAAGCCAAAGCGCGGTTCTGCTGCTGCAGCGCCTCCTGAAAATCGGCCATCTTCCAGGCGACGTTGGCGAGATACTGGTAGGACAATCCCAGCAGCTTTTCATCCTGCAGGGATTCGCTGCGTTGCAGCGCTTCGCGCTGGCAGGTCAGCGCCGATTGATAATTGCCCATTTTTTCATGGATCAAACCGAGATTGTGGAGCGCGTCGATGAGGTCCTGTGGTGCACCTTCTTTGCGGAACAGCGCCACCGCCTCTGATTGCACCAGCAGCGCAGCCGCATAGTTATCCTGATGGAGAAAGCGGATGCGTCCGATATCGCGCAGGCATCGCGCGATGCCGACCCGGTTGTCGAGTTGTGTGAATAAATGCTGTGCCCGCTCGAACATCCGCAGCGCATTCTCATACTGCGCGCCTGTTTCATAAATCAAGCCGGTTTCCCGCAGCGCCCTGGCCTCCTCCTCAGCGAGTCCGTATCGTTGCGCCAATTCGGCATATTTTTGTTTGAAAGCGACCCCCTGATCGTATTGCCGGTCCTCGCTGTAAAAGTAAGCGAGGTTGTTATAGCTGTCGGCGATTTCCGCCACATCATGGGCCTGCTGCGCAGCGGCCAGATTCTTTTCCTGGACTTCAATGGCCTTTTGCCACATTCCGCCCTGAACGGCGGCCTGAAGAACGCGCATTTGCAGCCTGGCGACGCTTTCCGCATCATCCTGGCGCAGCGCCATCTGCAATGCTTCTTCGTACAACGTGATGGCATCCTGCCATTCGCCGAGCTCGAAGGCGCCATGGCCGCGGCGCACTTTGGCTTCGAATCCCTCCACCGCGTACTGCTGTTCTTCCGCCTCGGTCATGCCGGCAAAACCGAACATCTGGAACCGTCCCCATTGCGAAAACGGTGCGCCCCCCTGCCGCAGTTCCTGTTGCGCGCGCGCCAACGCCACGGCGGGCGGTTGTTCCCTGAGGTGACGATAAAACACGGCGTAAAACAGGGAATCCTGCGCGACCGGAGCGGACCAGAGCGGCAGAAGAAATGTCGGCACACCCGAATAGATCAGACCGCGCTCCCAGCCCAAAAGCGGTTCGGCGCTGTCGATGGACAACAACGGCTGGGTGAAGGAAAGCGTAAAGAGGCCCGCCGCCAGCGAGTTGGCAAAGAGCATGCGCGCTGCGAAACGCGCCGACCCGGAAGCGCCCACCGGGAAGACGCAATCGGACTGCAGCGGATCGATGCGGTTCCAGGACATGTCGCCGCGCACATGGATCAAGTCCGCCAGCGCCAGGGCATTGGCTTGATCCCAAAAACTGTTTTCCCGCGTGCCGGCGACGGGGTGGGTGATGGCGTATTGCGCTGCCAGCAAGGGCGCCTGGATATTTTCACCGGCGAGGTAGACTTTATCGCCGGGCAGGCGGCGCTTTTGCCGGGCATAGTAATAGGCGGTGAGACTGGAGCTGACCGTTGCGGCGCACTCCGCACGGCCGATTTTTTGCAGGGCGCCGTTCCAGGGCAGAAAGATCATCCGGCCGTCCGGTATGATCACCACGCGGTTAATGGCGGCGGGCAATGTTTCGAGGGGACGCAGCAGCGTTTTCCACAGTGTCTCGCCATCGAGATCGAACGCGACATCATCGATGACGCCGTCGCGACGCCACACCTGGAGCTGTTGCAGGCCTTCCGTCTCCGTCAATGCCAAAGAAGTCATGGTGATGGCATCGCGGGTGATGCTCCAGGCCAGGGTGCGCTCCGGGAGGGTCTGATAGAGGATGCCCGCCTCGCCGTGACGCAGGTGCTTTTGCAGCTCGCGCAGGGCGACGGGCTGGACGCGCACCATGCCTTCCAGTTCCGGCACTTCCAGGCGCACCTTGCCGAGAATTTCTTCATACTCCGCGGCGTAGGCATCGCGTTCCTGCCGCCATCTCTTCACCTGATTCGCATCGCTATCGCTCTGATTGCGGGCGCGCAGCAAGTGGCTGTTGAGTTCGTTGATTTTCTTCTGTACGAAGCGCGCGTTGCCGAAATAGACTTTATGGCGCTCCTTGCGCAGCACGATCTCTTCGCTGCCGGCGAGGTCGAGAAAGTTTTTGGCGCGCATGCGCTCGGCGAATTCGAGAGCGCCTCTGCTGTCGCCCATCTCCGCCAGCCGCGCGATGGCGCGAAGGTAGGGCCGCTGCTGCACCAGTCGCATGTCGGGCGCCATGGCGCCGCGGAAGGGTTCGGGCCAGGATTCCAGCACTTCGATGGCTTCGAGATAGTATTCCAGCGGGTCTTTCTGAATGGACAACTGCCGTTTCAGACCGTTATCCATGGCAGCGATGACGTCTCCCAATCCGAGGTCCGAACGCCACCACATTTCATAATCGCCCTGACGCAAGGCGAGGCGGCGGCTGCGGGTGTAATATTTCCAGGCTTCCTGGATTTCGCCGACAGAACGGTATATCTCGCCCATGGCCAGATTGGTGGCGGTTTCAATTTCCGGCAAGCGGTAGCGGCGGCTGGCATCGAGCACTTCGTCGAGATAGAGCCTGGCATATGAAATTTTATCGAGCCGCGCCAGCGTCGCCTGCAGCGGCGGCATCGCTTTCAATTCGGGCGAGCGTACCGCTTCGATGACCGTCAATTCCGCCAGCTGCAGCAGCAGCTGCATGCGTTCACGGTGATAATAGACCTGCGTCTCTTCGATCAGTTTGAGTGTGCTGTTGATTTTCACACCGGCGAAATCGAGATAAACCTGCAAATCGGGTTTCAGCGCCAGGGCGGCGTTCCTGCCTTGCTGTTGCTGCAGGTGCAGACCGCTGACAATCCGGCCCATGCTCAGCGTGTTGAGGATAGAGCCATCGATGAGGCGATACTTTTCACAGAGGCGCAGCGAACGCACAAAACCTTCCCAGGCGTTGACGTAATCGCCCTTGAGGTAATGGAGATAACCGATATTGTTGTGAAAGGTCGCCATCGCCAGATAATCTTTGCGCTTTTCATACAGCGCCAGTTTCTTTTCATAGAACGGAATGGCGCTGTCGTACGATTTGTTGCGCTGGTGGCTTTCGCCAAAGATGGAGAAGAGCAGGGCGCGCTCATCGTCGGTGGTAAAACCGATGAGGGATTTGGCGCCCATGCCGCTGAAATCGAGAAAGGGAACCGGGAAATAGAGGCCGAGAAAGCCCACCTTGAGACGGTTGGCTTCGCCTTTTTCCTCCTTTACCCGGCCCTCGTCGATGAGGGTCAGGGCGCGCCGGGCATAGTCGATGGCATCCGCCGGTTCATCGATTTTGAGATAGTTGTAGGCAATGCTGCGATAGCTGCGCATCAGGTTGGTAGAGGCACCGGTTCTTTTCTCCATCTCGGCGGCGGCCAGATAGGATTCGATGGCCTGTTCATGACGGCCGCCAATTTCATAGAGCAGAGCGAGGCGTTTGGTATTGAGCAGGACGCGCGGCTCGTTATCCATGGCCTGATAGAGGGCGATGGCGTGCTGAAGGAATCCCGGACCCTTGTGCAAATCTTCGGTGACCAGGGCGCAATGGCCGAGGCGTTCATAGATGAGCGCTTCGCGCGGTTTGTCCACAAACCTGGGATCATAGGCGAGCTTGATCTGATAATATTCGTACGCCTTGACGTAGCCGAATTCGCCGAGATTGTAATAGTTATTGGCCAGATTCAGGGCCAGACTGGCCTCGAGCCGGGGATCCACCCGTTCATCGTTGAGGACGATCGCTTTGTTGAGTTCGTGAATGGCGCGCTCGTAATAGCGAACCGGCTTGCGCTCTTCGTACAGGGTGAAACGGCGATAGAGATCGACGATGGGCGCGGTGACCGCGCGCCAGGACTTTTTGACGAAAGGAACCGGTTTGGCGCGCTGCCGCGCCTCATAGGTTTCCATCATCTCCGCGTTGAAAGCGATGGTGAGATAGCCGGGGACCAGGGTATAGTCATAGGAAAGAGCCCGGGCGATGGTGCCGCCGGATTTGGAGACCAGATAGTGCGGATCGAGTCCATCCGGATTACCGTAGAGTTCGGCTTTTTCCGTGCCTTTGTAGGAATAAGCCAGACCCAGGGCATAGGTGAGAATATTGTCGCGCGGGTGGAGGATGTTGAGCTGCTGGTATTCGATGATGGCGGTATCGATTTTTTTCTGGTAGTACATGCATTCGAGATAGCCGCGATGGGCGTGGAGATCGCGGAGATCGCGTTCCCAGGCGGTGCGGTAGCGCATGGCGGCCAGTTCCAGATCGCCGCTGGCGCGCAGTTGATCCGCCAGATTGAGCAGTGCGCCGATCATGCGGTCTTCGGCAAGCTCCGCCAGGTCGGGTCGTTTCTCCTGATGGAGACGTGTGAGGTGATTCAGGCGTGCGAAGGCCTGATTGCTGTCGCCCAGTTTGAGATAAGCCTCGGCCTCTCCCATTTGCGCCGCAAACACCTCGTCAACCAGGTCGGGAAAGAGCGTCTGCGACATTTCAAATTCGCGCGCTGCGGCGCGGAAATCGCCGTCGCGCAGCAAAATGTTGCCGATGCGGAATTGTGCCTCCGCGGCGAGCGCGGGGAAACGGTCGTATTGTCCGACGATTTCCCGGTAACGGGCGATGAAGGCATTTGTGCCGCGCAGGCCTCTGGTGAGGAGTTCGAGGATGCGGTCGCGCGCCGGCAGCATCCAGCGCCGTTGATCGGGATAGACATCGACGACGCGCAGATAGGCCTGGACGACCTCTTCCTGCGCGGCGAAGCGGCTGAAGACATCGCCTATTTTCAACTGGCTCGCTGCACAGGCATCGCGTTCGTCCGGATACTCTTTCTGCACGCGGCTGTATTCCTGAAAAGCGCGCGTGTGGTCGCCCTCGGCAAGGAAGAGATCGCCGATGGCCAGCCGCCCCGCGGCTGATGGCTCCGGCTGATCCGCATAACGCAGCAGAACCGCATCGACCTGCTGCTGCAGGGCGCGAATCGCGGCGGTATTTTGCACCGCACCGCCCGCGTTCAAACCCAGCAGCGCCAGTTCGGTATAGGCGGCCGTTTTGCGTTCACTGCCGTTGGTTTGCAGATTCACCTGAAAGTATTTCCGCGCCTGTTCCGGATAGCCCAGGAGCATGTAGCCCACGCCCATCTCGTAAATCGCCTCGGCAACCTGGCGGGTGCTGTCGGGATAAAAATCGGCCACGCGATGAAAGGCCAGTATGCGCTCCCAGATTTCCCGGAGTTCGTATGGATCGGGCTCGACTTCGTGAAACCCGATATAAAGCGGTCCGAGACTCCAGCGCGTGGCGCGCTCGAGGGCGGGGAAGGACAATTCGCCCCATTCGTATTGCTGTGTGGCCGAAGGCATGCGGGGCACCGGGCCGGTTTCCGGGATGGACCAGATATCGAGATTGCCGCCGCGATCGGAGGTGAAATAGACGCGGTTGTCGCTGCCATACCAGGGTTGCATGATATTTTCGCTGCTGCTGGTCAACGGCATGGCCTGGCGCACCAGGCGCAGATCAAAGCTCTCGGCGATCAGGGGTTGCAGCGGGGTTTCCCTGGATTCGGAAGCCTCCGCTGCGTCCGCCGCTGTGATGGACCAGAGAGCGGCCTGATCCGCAGGTGTCACGAGTCCATCGTGATTGGTGTCGAACTCGAAACGCAGAAAGACCAGTCTCTTCGCATCGGAGGACCAGGTGGGAAACCCATCCACAGCGGGACCGTGGGTCAGGCGCCGCATCGGCGGTTCCCGGGGATCGAACCCGTG
>DCUM01000089.1 GCA_002327255.1 bacterium UBA2214
CGCTCTCGGCGGTGAATAATTCAGGATAGATCATTTTTTTAAAAATTTACCAAATCTCAATTCCGACAGACTCCCAGATAGTCCTCAATAATTTACCATTGTAAACATCATAGTTGTGCTGATCCGATCCCGTTTACGCAATAATTCTTATTTATTCCGCAATTCTCCAATCTCTCTCTTTAAATCCTCAATTTGTGACTGTTGTTCCTTCAACGCCTCCACCAGAACGGCGCTGATGGTATCGTAGTTAATCGCCAGATCGCCATCCAATCCCTTCGAAATCGTCTCGGGCAACACTTTTTCCACATCCTGGGCGATGAATCCCAGCGATTTCTTTTTACTGCTTTTCCAGGTAAAGCTTACACCCGATAATTTTTGCACCGTTTCAAGGGGCCGTTCGATCTTTTTAATGTCGGTTTTGTACTTGATATCGGAAATCATATTCCATGCATTCGCGCGGGCTTCCGAACCATCACCCGCTTCACCAACTTGCAAGAGATATCCCGGATTGCTGGTGCCAATGCCAACCCGGCCGGTAAACCAGGATTTTGTGCCCTTGACATGAAGGACAAAATCATTATCTCCATTTCTATCGTTGATAAAATTGCCGGCGATGGTCCTGCTGGTGGTTGGAAAGGTATAATCTCTGACCACGTAACCCTGGACGCCTTCATATACATAAAAGCCCAACTCGGCGCTGTTCGAAACGATGGCCAGTGAGCCGTTGATGGGTTTTTCATTGTTACCATCATAGAGGTCGGCGGTAATCGCCTTGTGCATTCGCGTCAGATCTAAAGATGTGGCGTAGGGTACCGCCACCACCAATGCCCGTTCGGTGAGCATCCCGGCTTCCCCGTTGGTCTTGATCAATTGGCCGATGTAGCTTCCACTCCTGTAACCAGAGGACAATTTCGCGCCGGATACATTCATCATACCAACAGGATTTGTGGTGCCGATGCCGACGGTAGATTCAAAATAACTCTTGCTGGTGCCGTTAACACGGAGATTAAAATCTTCAGAGCCCGACCTGTGATTAAAAAAGGCGCCGGCGACGGTACGAACACCGCCGGCTGGTGCTGGAACGGCATCAAAATCAAACACGTTGTTCACAATCCCTTCGACAGCTCGATAAATGCGATGGTTGTCCGCATAAATGTCAGCGGCCATAGAACCCGAAACAGCATACTGATTGGAATTGGGCGTGTTATCCCAAACAACGGATGTCAGCGCCTTGCGCCACATACCAGTGCTTAAGGTTGGATCATAGGGCACGGATACTACCAGACCACGTTCAACGATATTCCCCTGTCCCTCGTTGTTCGTTGCAATATAAGCTCCGGAATAGCTCGGTATGCCCCAGAACGTTTCATAGTATTTAGCGCCGCTGACATGGAGGGTAGACATGATCTGGTCCGGCTGCGTCAGGCCAATCCCTACCCGTCCATCTTGGGTGGCGATTAATACCGGTGTCTCAAAGCTGTTCTTGATCATCATCTGGCCATATAATGCGCCACCCATAAAAAAAGTTATGGTGGCGGCAATAGCTACCATCCGATAAATTGTCATTTTCGTCTCCTTGATTTTTGTGATAATTGTCATGTTTTTGTGACAAAGCACCAGGTTGCTTAAACCAATCCTTTATAAGCAATTGATTTTAAATAACCCCCAAAATTTGCAGATAAATCAATCTATCTCTATAATAATCATATATCAACATACTCTAATCCCTCTAACATTCATTTTATAAATTCTCAATCGCAATTAGTATGCCAAGAAAATACAAGTTCATCTACCGATAATATTTGACTTGTGCATGACATCTCGATGCTTTGAGGCATAATAGGGGGTGAAAACCCAGAATTATGGTTTTATGCCTGCGCATCTCAACCGCTATTCAGTTATCTGTGTCAATTTTATTTTAATTTGTGCGATCCTGCTGTTAGCGGGAAGTGCATTTGCACAACTGCAATTCAAGAATTCCCTAAACAATGAAATAGTGAGAATTACCCAGAGTGGATTAGTCGGCATCGGCACAACGGCGCCATCATCCCCTCTCACCATTCAGAATCTTGTCGGGTATGATTTGTTGTTGGCCGGCACCTATGGCTGGATTTTTTCGCCCATCATTGGCTGGTGGTCAAACACCAGCGCAGACCTGTTGCCGGCCTATAGAACAGCCTGGTAGCCGCAGCGGGTCAGGCTTGCGGGGATCGAGAGGGGGAACCCGGCTATGTGGAGGCGATACAGAGGTCTGCTGACCTGATTGGCTGGCACACTCCTGTGCATGCGATCTTGAGCGAGGGGTTGTTTGTGCGGGACGGATTTATTATCCGGATCACCCAATCGTGCGGCCACGAGCGATGGAGAGGGGGTGGATGCCGGAGCGTTCATGAAGAAGCGGCGCATGAGCTGGGCGGTGTTGATCAGGAAGGTGTACGAGGTGGATCCACTGCCTTGTCCGGAATGCGGCGGGGAGATGAGGTCATCCGTTTTATCGAGAAATGTCAGGCGGATGTGGTTGAAAAAATATGGCGGCACCGCGGGTTATGGGAAAAAGTCGCCACGAGGCCGGCGGCTGCAAGAACGCAGAGTCGCAGAGGGTGAGCCGGGTCATGATTACGGCTTTTTTGATCGCGTCTGCATTTAAAGAGTCCTTTGTCCGTCGAGACGCTTGTGCGTCTCGATGAATCGCGCGGGTCTGCTGGCAGCACTCGTTCGCTCGCGCAAGCGCTCACGAACAAGCGAGTGCTGCAGGCGAGGCTGTGCCAAGGGATAAACCCTCGTCCCAACCTCGCAGCAGCCCCGCGCGAGTAATTTCTGCGCAAGTTGATCCCGCGGCGATATCGCCAATTTACATACCTGTAGAAATTTTCCTTGATTATCAGAGATTGATTGGCTAATTTCCCGGAAAGTCAGAAGCGCTGAGGGTGCCGGCTGATGGCCTGGCGCTGTGAAAATAGGGAAACGGCCGGGTATCAGGCGCTTGACAGCGGATGATTTCCTCGATTTTTTGCCCCATGGCAAAATCAAATTTCCTGTCAGTTTCCTAGATCTTTTCCAGCTAATGGTTTACCAGTTGATTTTCCTGTCAGTTGCTGTGATACATCACCGCCAATATGCGCTACATCGGCACTCTATACAATAACACATGGTGGGAGAATGTTCTCATTGCCATCCTGGTCATTGTCGGATTTATCATGTCCTGTTTTTCCATGGTGCAGATGGCGGCGAAAATCGGTCAGTTTGGGTGACCGGCGCTATGTACTCAACCGATGGGCCGATGGATAGCCGAGTCTAGATTTTCGCGGCGCGACGCTCTGTTTATTCAAACTTGAAATGCCGGGACGTGGCTATTTAAATATTTTTATTTCGCTGCACACTCGGCGGTGATTTGCCCAACAAAGGGAGAGAGAGGATACTATGAAACGATCTGTTTGTTGTGCGGTTGTTTTGATTTTATTCAATACCTGTTTGATGCATTGCGCTCGTACAGCATCTGACAATCCGGGGCTGATCGGCGTCTATTACAGCAATCCGGATTTTCGGGGGGCCAAGCTGCTGGCGATGATGACCGATGGAGAGCAGCATTGGGGGCGAGACAACGGTTTTGCCACCGAATGGTCGGCCGAATGGAGCGGTTATCTCATTGCGCCGCTCAATGGGCGACTGAAGGTATATATCGAGACGAATAAAATCGCGCGCATGGTTCTGTCGGCCGACACATTATCGTGCGAACAAGGAAGTGAAAAAGTCATTGAAATTCTGACGCAAAAAGGTCGCAGGGTTCCGATTGCCCTGTTCTATGCGCATACACCGGGCGGTGAGGGATTCTTGCGTCTGAGTTGGAGCTGGAATGGCCGGGAAAAGGCCAGCATTCCGGCTGCTCATTTGGTCTATACTGCGGCAGAGCAGACGAAATGGCAGTGGCTCATCGAGCCCGAATTCGATGCCGGGCAATACCATATTGCCGACGGGGAGAACATCGTCGTCGTGCACGATCCGCAATATTTTCACGGCTGGCCGGCGAACAACGGCGTCTGGAGCTGGGGCGATGAAATACTGGTCGGATTGATCCGTTCTCCGTATCATTTCGACCGGCTGCATCATTCAATCGATAAAAACAGACTGACGGCGCTGCTGGCGCGCAGCCTGGACGGCGGCCGGACCTGGAGCGTTGAAGATCCTGATCATTTTATTCGCGACGGCGGTCGTCCGCAGGCGCTGCGCCGGGGCATCGATTTCAGGCATCCACACCTGGCTGTTCGCTGCGAACACGACGCTTTCTTTTATTCCTATGATCGCGGCAAAACCTGGCATGGGCCTTACCCCTTCAACGGCCTGGAGAATATGGGCGAGCTCACCTCGCGCACCGATTACCTGCCCCTCGGTGACAACAGCTGTCTTTTTTTCAAATCCCGAATCGACCATGGCGTTAAAGCTGGCCTGCCGGACCGGGCTTTTTGCGCTCGAACGGACGACGGCGGCCGCTCGTTTCAATTCCTCTCCTGGATGACCGAAACCGATACGATCCGCTCCGTGATGCCGTCCACCATCCGATTGCGGCAAAACCATCTGATCACGGCGCTGCGGCGAAGGTATGACCCCTCCATGACTGATCAACCGAGACCGCAAAAAAACTGGATCGACGTCTATCAGTCTTTGGATAATGGCGTGAGCTGGACCTTTCTCAACAAAGTCGCGGATACGGACAACGGCACCTGGAACGGCAATCCACCCAGCCTGGTTCAACTGAACGACGGGCGATTGTGCGTAGCCTACGGCTGCCGCGCCGTGCCCATCGGCATCCGCGCCAAATTGAGTTCCGACGACGGCAAGACGTGGGGGAAAGAAATTATTCTGCGCGCCGATGGTCTGTCCAAGGATATGGGCTATACACGCGCGGTGGTGCGTCCCGACGGGCGGGTGGTTACACTGTATTATTTTACCACTTTGGAACATAAAGCGCAGCATATCGCCGCCACCATTTGGGAACCGGGTCAAATACCTTACTGAGAAAGGCCTATTATGAGTTCTCTGAATAAATCTGAAATGAACCGGCGCCGGTTCATCAAGACCGGTGCTGCAGCAGCGACGGCGTTCCACATCCTCGGCTGCCGTCCGCGTAAGGACAAAGCCAATCTGCTTTTCCTCTGGACCGATCAGCAGCGTGCCGATACCATGGCGGTTTACGGCAACCGGCAAATCGATGTGCCGAATCTCAATAAACTGGCGGGGCAGAGCATCGTCTTCAAGAACGCTTATGTGACACAGGCGGTTTGCACGCCATCGCGTTCGACGGTGATGACCGGATTGTATCCACACACCAACGGCTGCATCGACAATAACATACCCCTGCCGGTGGATGTCCCCTGTATGCCCGAGTTGATCGATGATACGGACTATCGTACGGCGTATTTCGGCAAATGGCATTTGGGCGACGAACTCTTCGCCCAGCACGGTTTCGAGGAATGGGTCAGCATCGAGGATATCTATAATCAATACTTTAGTGCTGGTCGTGATAAAACCCTCGTCAGCGACTACAGCCTGTTTCTGCGCTCGCTCGGCTACCAGCCGGACGGCGAAAGGGGCGAATTCAGCCGTATGTTCGCCGCCAACCTGCCGCTCGGACATTGCAAACCCAAATTTCTCGAACAAAAAGCCTGTGATTTCCTGAAGCGAAACAGCAAAAATCCGTTCATCCTGTATGTCAATTTTTTCGAACCGCATCCGCCTTTTTTCGGTCCGCTCAACAAAAAATACGATCCGGCGGCCATCGACTTGCCGGCCAATTTCGACGATGAACTGGAAGCGGACGAGCCTTTGCGCTATCGCTTGCTGCGTGAAAAATATTACCGTGAGCTCTACAAAGGGGAACCACTTAAGAGTGAAGCGGATTGGCGGCAAATGATCGCCCGCTATCGCGGATTGGTGTCGCAGGTCGATCTGAGCATCGGCGCCATTCTCAAGACGCTGACCGACTTGCGGCTTGAAGATCATACCATTGTCGTATTCACCAGCGATCACGGCGACATGATGGGATCGCACCGCCTGCTCAATAAAACAGTGATGTATGAAGAGGCGGTGCGCGTGCCGTGGTTGATGAGAATTCCGCAGCTGCGGCATCGGCAGCAAGTGATTCCGGGGCGATTCGGTCATATCGATTTGTTGCCGACCCTGTTGCATGCCATGGACTGCGAAACCGCGCTGCCCGGGAAGAGTTTGCTGCCGGTCATCAGAGGAGAACGCAAACATGTCGATGATGTTTTTATCGAGTGGAACAATAAAAATCGTTCTGATGTTTCAAAGTCGAAATTCAAGAATATCACTCAGGAACAGATCGATCGGGCAAACGGAGCATTCGTGCGCACGGTGATCACCCAGGACGGCTGGAAATTATGCTGGAGCGATAAAGACAAAAATCAATTGTTCAATCTCGAACAAGATCCTTATGAAACGACCAACCTCTTTTACCGATCCGGATATGATGCGATCATTGCGCAATTGCAGGGCAAAATTCGCCACTGGCAGAGTGAGACCAACGACAAACTGGTTCTGAGCTGAGCGGCTTCGGCGCAGGAGGCAACCTGCAGGAGAGAAGGTACTGATGAAGAGAAGAGAATTTGTGCGGCGTTCCGCCAGGGGGCTGGCCGGTTTGACGATCGGCGCAGCCACGCTCGGCAAGGTGGCTTGTGGCGTCAAGGGTGTGTCGCGTCCCAATTTCCTCATCATCCTCGCCGACGATGCCGGCTGGAACGATGTCGGCTACCACAATCCCGAAATTCGTACCCCGCATATCGACCGACTGGCGCGTCAAGGCGTAGAGCTGGATCGATTCTATGCCTGTCCGCTCTGTTCGCCGACCCGCGCCGCCCTGCTGAGCGGCCGGCATCCGAGCCGATTCGGCATTCTGGGGCCTATCGTCGGCGGCGACAAAGAGAAGCTGCCCAAAGACTTTACCAATCTGGCGGCATTTCTGGGGGGACAAGGCTATCGGACTGCAATCAGCGGCAAGTGGCATCTGGGGTTGAAACCGGAGGATGGGCCCAAACAATACGGTTTTGAACACTCTTATGGCTATTTACACGGCCAGATTGATCCCTGCACCCACCTGTACAAATGGGGGGATAAATCCTGGCACCGCGATGATCAGTTTGTAGATGAGGAAGGTCACGCCACCGATCTGATCACCGATGAGGCGGTGCGGTTCCTCGACAGCAGCAGCGAGGGCTCAAAACCGTTTTTTCTCTACGTCGCCTACAGTGTGCCGCATTTTCCCCTCAATGAAGCGTCGAAATGGCTTGATCACTATCCTGCGGCGATGAATCCGGACCGGAGACTATTTGCCGCCTCGATGACCCACATGGACGCCGGCATCGGCCGCATCCTCGCTGCCGTTGCAGAAAATCGATTGACCGAGAATACGTTGATCCTCTTTATGAGCGATAACGGTGGGCAGGAGAATTTTCGTTCCGGTCCCGATTATTACGGCAATAAATTTCCGCCGGCGGAAATACTCGGCGACAATCACCCGTTGCGGGGCTGGAAAGGCGAATTGTACGAAGGCGGCATTCGCGTGCCCGCTTGTGTTTGTTGGCCGGGACGGCTGCGGCCGCGGCGCGTCGAACAGGTCGTCGCTGTCGAAGATATCTATCCCACTATTGCCGCCTTGCTGCAGGCCGAAACCGACCTCAAATTCGACGGCCACGACGTATGGCGCGCGTTGCAGGGCGGCCGGCCCGAAGAACGCGAACTTTATTGGCGCACCAAGAATCAGATCGCCGTGCGCAAAGGCGACTGGAAGATCGTTCATCTCGGCGCGAACCCCGAAGAGGGTGCGGATGAGTTGTATAACCTCAAAGACGATCCGAATGAGACAACCAACGTAATCATGCTTCATGAAAATATAGCGCTGTCTTTGCGGGAAACAATGCTGAGGCACAGCTTGTCGGATAAAGTTTGATCGTTCGGCAAGGGACAATCCCTTGTGGGGTTGGATATTCGCACTGGTTCAGCACAGATGGTCTCGCGACTGCCGTTAAAGGGTATGGTCAAAGCGCTGGCTTACGCCGACGGATATGTCTACTGCGCTTGGGCGGACGCCGATATAAAGAATTTTCTCGACACCATTTACACCATAAACATCACCATCGAAAAATTCACATGTCAGGCGCCAATTTTTATGATCATCAATTGCCCACGAGTTCGACAACAACACATTCATGAAGCAACGGCGAATGAACTGGGCGGCATGGATTCAAAAGGTGTACGAGATGGCCCCGTTACGATGTCCTGAGTGTGTCGGGGAGATGAAGATAATCAGTTTTATCGAGAAATGTCAGCCAGAGGTGATCGAAAAGATTCTACGACACTGCGGGCTGTGGAAAGAGATAGTACTGCGGCCGCCGCCACAAGAACATAGCGTTGTGGAAAATGAGCAATGTTGCGATTACGGCTACTTTGACCGCGTCTGCATTTAAACAGGCCTGCCTGGATTCCTTCCTTGATTTCTGCGCAAGTTGACCCCGCAGCGATATCGTCTATTTGCTTAGTTTTTGAAAATTTTCTTGATTTTGAGATACTGATTGGCTAATTTGCCGGCAGGTTAGAAGCAATGTTGACGCTGGAAATGGCCTGGCGCTCTGGAAATGGAAAAATGGCCGGGCATCAGGTTCGATTTCTTTGACCCCCAGCAGAATCAAATATCCTTAAAATGATCGATGCGTACTCTTTGCATTTGATCGTAACCGCAGAGGCAGTACCGCGAGATCCACGTACTTCAATAAAAGAAATATTCTGATTATTACAGGTCGTTCATTTCTGCAAAGAGACAATCGTGATCAAAAGCGCCCTGACGCCATGGGATATTTTCATCATTGTCGGCTATTTCATGTTCATGATATGGCTCGGGGCCAGGTTCAAAAAAAATCAAAAGGACACGAAACAGTATTTCCTTGGCAAGCAGAATCTGCCGGGATGGGTCGTGGGTATGTCGCTGTTTGCGACGATCATTTCAAGCTGGACCTTCATCGCACTTCCGGGCAAAGCATTCAAGTCGGACATCCAATACCTGGCTAATGTGCTGATTCTGCCGTTTTGTGCCTTCATCGCTTCCAAATATCTGATCTCGCTGTTCAGAAATCGCATCAAACTGAGCGCCTATGAATACCTCGAGAAACGGTTCGGCCTTTTTGCCCGGATCTACGGCAATCTCGCTTTTCTCATCGTTCACTTTGGCAAGATGGCCGCTATCCTCTATCTCCTCAGTCTGACGATTTCCGGCATTACCGGCTGGAATATTTTTTTCCTGATCTTGACGATCGGCGTCGCCACCATTTTTTACACTTTTCATGGCGGCATCGAAGGCGTGGTTTGGTCCGAGGTGATCCAGGGATTCCTATTGATCGGCGGTGGCGTTCTATCCGTACTCTTCATCTTTTTCACCTTTCCGGGCGGCGTTTCCTGTCTGTTCGTTGAAACTATTGCCGCCGGCAAATTGAAACTTTTTTCATTCGATTTCACCTGGAACAACCTCAACACCATCGTTCTGCTATTTTTCGGATTGAATTACTGGATGCAAAAGTACGTTTCGGATCAGACCGTGGTGCAGCGATACCTGCTGGCTCGCACACAAAGCAACGCCTGCCATGCCATCTGGATTTCCTCTTTGTTGATCGTGGCGATCTGGGTGCTTTTCATGAGCCTCGGTGCCTTTCTCTGGACGTTTTATACCTTCCAACCCGGACTCTTGCCGGTATCGCTGATGAGTACTCCCGACAAGGTTTATCCTTACTTTATCGGACACCAGCTGCCGAGCGGGGTGACGGGAATGATCCTGTCCGCTCTGTTTGCGGCCACCATGTCCACTCTGTCTTCCGATCTGAATGCGCTCGGGTCGATCCTCTATGATGACTATTACAACAAACTGCGAAAAAACCGCGACGACCGCCGGCGTCTGAAATTTTCAAGAATCACGGTGTTGATCGCCGGTATACTCTGTATTTTTCTTGCCATGGCCTTTACCAATATCCAGTCCATGGCGGATGCGGCGTTCGACTTTGTCGCCCTGGTGGCCGGCGGCATATTGGGAATGTATCTGCTCGGCATTTTCACCCGGAGGACGAGCCCCGCCGGCCTGTATGTCGGGCTGGCGTTGGCGGTCACGGCGATTCTTTACCTGTACTTCGGCAATAAAGGCACGGTTCCGCCGCATCGATTCCCGGCCGTGCATACGCTATGGATCGGTCTGATCGGCAATCTCATCACCCTGGTGGCCGGATACCTGGCCAGCCGGATATTCACCCCGGCATATTCCGCTGATCCCCTGCTGCTCGCCGGTTTTGCCGGAACGCCGGCAGCCGATACCTGTAATAAGGAGACATTGTCATGATTCATCGTGAACATCCCTGGATGGGTGTCTTTGCCGCTACGCTTTGCGTTTTTAATCCGGACGAAACCATCGATGAGGCGGGCTTGCGAAGTTATTTTGCCAGGATGGCTGCAGTCCGGGATTTGAAAGGATTGGTCTGCAACGGCCATACCGGCGAGATTATGTCCTTGCGGGAAAAGGAACGCGTCACCGTGACGCGGATTCTGGCGGAGCAAGTACGCGCGAGCGGCACGGGCAAAAAAGTGATCAGCGGCATCTGCGGCGAAGGCAGTCTGATCGCCGTCGAACAGTCCCTTGCCGCAAAAGAGGCCGGAGCCGATGCCATCCTGTTGATGCCACCTCATTACCAGTTGCGATTCGGCCGCTCCAGTCGCACGGCGGTCGATTTTATCCACGATGTGGCCGACGGGGCCGATATCGATATCATTTTGCATCAATATCCGTCGTGGACTAAAGTCGGATATACCCTGGCGGAAATGCTGGAAATTGTCGAACATCCCCGCGTGGTTTGCATCAAGATGGGCACCCGCGACATGGCGCGCTGGCTCTACGATTATGAAAAACTGAAGGAGGCCAGGCCGGGGCTGTCGATCATCACCTGTCATGATGAGTATCTTCTGCCGACGCTGCTCGAAGCCGGCGACGGCGCCTTGATCGGCTTTGCCGGATTCGCACCCGAATTGATGATCCGCTTGGTGCACGCCTGCGTCGAAGGGGATTTAATGTCAGCCAAGGAAGCGCAAAAGACCGTGGCGCCCCTGGCCCGACTGGTCTACAACTTTGGCGAACCCGGCAGTTATGCGCATCAGAGGATGAAGGTTGCCCTCTGGTTGATGGGAGGGATAGCGTCGCCGGTATTCCGGCGCCCCATCCGACCGCTGCCGAAAGAGAACCTGCAAATGATCGCCGCAGCATTGAACCGGCTCGGCTATGCGACGCCGAATGCACAAGCACTGTGATCGATATGAACAGAAGAGAATTTGCAAAACGAACGGTACACACCGCGCTTGCATGGGCGCTGCCGCTTCGACTACCGGCCTTGGGCAACGTCGGCAAAAAGATCAAGATCGCCATGATCGGCACTTCCCATGCACATGCCTCCGACAAGCTAAAAATTCTGCTGGAACTGAAAAACCTTTATGACGTCATCGGCATCGCCGGGGCAGACGCTGACAGGCAGAACGCCGCCGCCCTTCTGCCGGCGTACCGGAACCTGCCATGGTACGACAAAGAGGCCTTGTTGGCCATGGCCGATCTCGATGCGGTGATGTTGGAATCGTCCATGGAAGATATTCTGGATGATGCCATGGCGTGCGTCCGCGCCGGCAAACATGTCCATATCGACAATCCGCCGGGACGATCGTTGCCGCAATTCGAACAAGTGCTCACTGCGGCCGTGGCCGGTGGTCTGTGCTTTCAGCTCGGCTATTTCACCCGCTACAGCCGGGCGGTGACCATCGTCAAGAACCTGCTCGACAAAGAGCTGATCGGCGAGGTGTTCGAAATTGAGGGCGTCTTCAGCAAAAAAATTCCCGATGCCAGACGGAAGACGATTGAGAAATATTACGGTGGCGCCATGCTGTTTCTCGGCTGTTATCTGATTGAACTGGTCGTTTCGATCATGGGCCGGCCGGATAAAACCACCGTATTTCGAAAACAAACCCGCCCGTATCTCGATGCGCTCTTTGATAGCGAACTGGCCGTGCTCGACTACCGTCATTGCACGGCCGCGTTGCGGAGTTCGGTTCTGGAAATCGACGGCGGAGAACGAAGACATATCATTTTCGTCGGCACGCGCGGCAAGGTGGAGATCAATCCATTCGAACCCGGCCGGGTCGTATTGACGCTGGATGAGCCCGCGATGGAGTTCAATAAAGGGAAAAATGAAATAGGATTCGCTGATTCCACCGACCGCTATACGCAGCAATTGACGGCTTTTGCCGGCATGATCCACAAAACTACGCCGCCGTATCACACGGTGGAAAAGGAACTGGAAATCCATCGAGTGCTGCTCACTGCGGCAGGTTATCTGTAAACAGGATGCAAAATGGAAAATAAAGAAATAACATCAACGAGGGGCCAGCTCATCGCCCTGACGGCACTGCGTGTTCTCATCGGCTGGCACCTGCTCTATGAAGGCATCGTCAAGGTGCTCAATCCCGACTGGTCCGCTGCCGGGTTTCTGCGCGATTCCGGGTGGATTCTGTCGGGATTCTTCCATTGGATCGCCGCTACCCCCGGGGTATTGCGCGTGGTGGATGCCCTCAACGCCTGCGGATTGACCCTGATCGGCGCCGGATTGATGCTCGGTCTCTTTACGCGCGCATCGATGCTGGCCGGTATTGTTCTGATTTTATTTTACTATCTGGCGGCACCGCCCCTGACCGGTCTGTATTACAACTTTCCTGCCGAAGGCAACTATCTTATTGTAAACAAGACCCTGCTGGAGGCGGCTTCTCTTGCAGTATTGCTGTGCTTCCCGGCCGCCGCCCGGATCGGATTGGACCGTCTTTTTTTTCGAGGAAGAAAATAATGAGTGAAGAAAGCAAAGAATCCAAAAAGCTTCAACGCCGGGATTTTCTCGCCGGTCTGGCTACGGTCCCGGTGATCGGTCTGTTCGGCGCTGCCCTGATGCATCAATTGGCCCATGATCACTACCGCAACCGCCTGATCGGAGCCGATCTGACCCTCGATCAATTGGCATCGGCGGACGATGATTATCTCAGGGACCTGGATGGAGATCCGCTGCGTCTCGGCATCATCGGCAGCGGCAGCCGCGGCATGAACATCCTCGAATCACTGGGATTTTCTGAAAAAGATGCCGGGAACAGATCATACGGCGATCTGAGAATCCGGCTGGCCGGTGTCTGCGACGTCTATGATCAGGCAGCCGAACGGGCGATGGCGGTATCGGGATTCAACGCCTTTTCCCGCCCTGCTTCGCCGTTGCCGAAAGCCAGAAGATATACACGGTATCAGGAGATGTTGGACGACAAGGAAATAGATGCCGTCATCATCGCGACGCCCGATCATTGGCATGCCCGCATGATCATGGATGCCGCCGCAGCCGGCAAACATGTCTATGCGGAAAAATGTCTCACCCGTACCATCGAGGAAGTCATTCAGATAAAACAAGCTTTGCAGCGCTGCAATATCGTGTTTCAGTACGGCCACCAGAACCGGCAACAGCTATCCTTCCATGTGGCGCGCAAGATGATCGCGCAGAACATTCTGGGAAAAATCACCCTGCTTAAAACCCACACCTACCGCAACACCACAAGAGGCGCTTTCAACCGGCACCTCGACAGAAAAATCGATCCCGGGCAAGTCGATTGGCAACAGTGGCTGGGCGATACGCCTTTTTACCCGTTCTCTCCCAGCCGATACTTCGGTTGGCAAAAATTTTTCGAATACAGCGGCGGACTGCCGGCGCACATGTTCTCGCACGAATACGATGCCATTAATCAGGTTTTTGACCTGGGCATACCCCGCTCGGTGATGGCCATGGGCGGCATCTATTACTGGAAAGATGACCGCAATACCCCTGATGTTTTTCAAGCCGTATTCGAGTACCCCGAGCGGGAACTGCTGTTGACCTACGACGCCAATTTGGCCAACACCAGCACGGGAGAGTATGAAAGCGGCGCCAAGGTGAAGGAAATAGTCGGCAGCGACGCCTGGATGAAGTTGGGGCTGCATATTACGGTCTTTCCGGATAAACATTCGGAAAAATTCAAGTCGCGCATCGAGCAAGGCGTGATCGAGCCCAACGCGCCGCTCTTGTCTTTTATTCCCGGCATGAAGGAAAATTCTATTCAAGCCGTCACCTCGGCTTCGCAAAAAATGTACGCCGGTTCGGGATTAATCTCCACCTATCGGAACGGAAAAGAAGTGGACGTGACCTATCTGCATCTGCGCGAATGGCTGGAAGGCATTCGTACCGGCAAGCCGGTCAGTGGCACCTTTCAGACTGCATTCGAAGATGCCGTGACCTGTCACATGGCAACGTTGTCGTATCGGGAAAAGCGCAGAGTCGATTGGGATGTGGTCAAGGAATGTGTCCTGTAAACATCCGGAAAATTTGCCGGCGCCAGCGCACGGGCTATGGAACCTGTGCAAAGCTCTGCCGGGTCATCTTTCGATTCGGTTATCATCACCGCGGTTCCGATGCTCACAGCACCTTTCCGGAAGTTTGCAGGTTTTTGAACACAAACAAGTGGTCGCGTTTTAGAGGTCAGTGCTTGCCTTTTTGAAAGACCGATAGCGCTTTCAGTCACAGACCAGAAAAATGCTACCACCCCAAGAGAGTAGCAGCGTCCATTAGAACCGCGATAACCGCCAGGCAATGCGGTAAAACCACTTTCGTTGGTGGCGCCCGTATTGGGGGGAACCCGGTGTTCTGTGCCAACTTACTTCAATTTACCGCCTACATCAACCGTATTGCCGAGTGCGTCTGAAAGCGCTTGCCAGTCCGCATCGCCGGGTATGCGCCAGCCTTCCGGAACCAATCCTTGCGGATCAGTTATTGCATACCAGTTATATAAATTACCATATGTTACCGAGATGTCGGCTCTGTTCTCATACTGACACCAGGCGCCGGTAGTCAATTTTTCCCATGCAACGGGATCAGCAATTTGCTCTATTGGATTGCCATTGCGATAATGGGTTGCTTGCAGATTTTCAGCCATCCACCAGTGGGTGCCAATTTTCACCGTTTGATGGATAGTTCCATCGAAATCCGTGACGATGCCAGATTCGAACGGCGCGGCCTGGCACAAACTGCTGCTCCTGTCGGTTATCAGTTCCTGTCAGTCACTCCACCCGCGCAATGGTCAGGGTGATCACCGCAGCCGCGCGGGTATCCAGCAGCACCCGGGCGCACTCATCCAGGGTGTGCCCGGTGGTGAGCACATCATCCACCAGCGCGACGCGAACGCCTGACAATCGTTCAGGCGCCTTGACCACAAACGCATCGCGCAAATTGCCCAGCCGCTGCCGCCGGTCCATGCGCGCCTGCGGCAGGGTCGCCTTTTTCCGCACCAGCACATCGCCCCAAACCGGCACGCCGCAACAACGGCCCACCTCCCGCGCCAGCAGCTCGGATTGATTGTAGCCGCGGTCGCGCAGACGGCTGCGATGCAGAGGCACGGGAATCAGCGCATTGACTCCGCAGTCGCTTGCCGTGAGGGCCGCGCCCAGTGCCTCTCCAAACGGCCGTGCCAGCGCCCGCCCGCCCCGGTATTTGAAGAAATGAACCAGCTTCTGCACCTGGGGATCGTAGGCATAGAGCGCGAGGCAGCGCTCGAAATGAGGGGGGTGATTGAGGCGCAACCGGCAGGCTGCGGCCGCGACATCGCCATCGACGCGCAGCGGCAGGTGCGCGAAGCACGGACGGCATACCAGTCTTTCATCCGGCGCCAAAAGCTGATCACAGAGCAGACAAAGGGGCGGATAGACCACATCGAGCCCTGACGCCAATAACAGCTGCAACCACTTCCCGATGCGTTGGATCATGGAACGACTCCTCTATCACGGCCAATATGCATCGGGAAAGGGAGAAAATCAAGAGCAAAAACCGCCACTCAAAAAAAACGGGCTCCATAAGAGCCCGCTGGTTATTCTGAGTGATTCATCGCCGGGGAGGCTGGGAGGCGCCGCGGTCATAAAAGCAGAATAATGGAAGCCAACGCCGATCAGCCTGTTGAGAGCCTGAATCCGCTCGAGGATTCTGCGCTTATGCCCATGTGGGGGTTCGATGGTGCCCACGAGCAGCGCTTTTTCGAGCCTGAATCCGCTCGAGGATCATGCGCTGATGCCAATTGATTCATCCTGGCGCTGCCTGCGCGCGACGGTTACGGCATCAATCGGGTCGGTTATACATTCACCGAATACCCGATGAAAAGATGCCGTCTTCATGCCGCCATCGAGCGGCGTCGGAGTGGAATCGCCTATTTAAGTTTGTAGACAAAGACCAGTTTCGGTTCGATGCGCTCCTGCGGCCGGTACGACTGGCTGCCGGGTGTGGTTTCCACGAATGACCAGATGTAATCGACGTAGGCGATGAGATAGGGCTTGACCTTGTAGCCCAGCCCGACGCGCGCGACGCTGTTGGCGTCGAGGGTGAAGACGTCGCCGATGGTCTCGACCGCCATTTTGGAATAGGTCGCTCGCGCCGCAATCACGGGAATCAGATCCGGGGCATCGGCCGAGAGGTGCATGCGCCCGCTATTGGGCTGTTTGTCGAGACGTTCCAGCTGGCCGAGGAGGCGCACCTTGTTGCCGAGCACGTTGCCGTACAGCTCCCCGAAGACGCCCCTGGTTTCCTCCTGAATGCCGAGGAGGTAATCGGCCTTGTGCAGGGTGTCCGCGCCGTGTATCGCGTAGCGTTGCACTTCATAGAAGGGATCGAAATAGGAGGCGATGAACTCCTTGCCCAGCCAGCGCCGTTCGACGCGGGCGGATATCTCTATCAGGCCGAGCAAGTTGCCCAATCCCGAAGAGATGCCCACCGCGGAACCCGAGCCGAAACTGCGCGTCTGTTCCTCGATGGAGCTATAGCCTCTGATTTTGGCATAATCGAAATAGAGAATGGTATTGAATACACGCGATTTGAGCAGCGGCAGTTCGAGGTCGAAGCCATAGACGGAGACGCCATCGTCGCTGTTGGACCAGGCGTCCGGATCAAAATCGCGCGCGAAACTGAGGCCGATGGCGAAACGGTTGATGATCGGGAGTTGCATGCCATGCAAGGGACGCACATAGCCGCGGGTACCGAGCACTTCGGAACGGCCCACGTTGCTGGCGATGGTCTCGAATCCGAACCTGCCGAAATCGAGATCGAATTCCAGTCCGATCTTGCGGCTATCGTAGGAAGCTTCGTTGTTGAAATAGTTGACGATGAAGCCGTGGCCCAAGCGGGCGGCGTCCAGCGTGCCGATGCGGGCATAGAACGGATCCAGTTTAAAGCCATAGCGCAGATAGCGCAGCATGCGGAGATAATCGTAGCCGCTGTCCCAGTCTTTCGAACGCAGGCCGCCGGTGCTGGTGTCATAGAGCAGGTTGATATTCAAACCGACGCCGAATTTGCCAAAGGCGAGTTCCGGACGCAGGCCGATGGAGACATAATTTTTGCTCTCACCGCCTTCATCGATGCGGGTGAATCCGACGCCGCCCATTAAAACGCCTCTCTGGTCCCCGCGATAGCCCAGTCCGCCATCGTAGTATTGTGCGGTGCTCATGGCAACCAGGCATAAAAGCAGGATCAACGCCAACCCGGTCTTTGACTGCATAATGGTTCTCCTTTCCATGTTGTGACGCATTTAGAGGTGTCAAAAACATTTGTCGTGCTGCGAAAACTGGCCAAAGCGGCTGAGTGAAAACGTTTTTAAAAGCGCGTGATCCCGGGAGCCCTTTGTTCGCTCACCATAGATCTTCCATGCCCGGTGGCACGTCCCAGTGGGTTGCCCACTGGAAATGGCCCTGTCCGCCCTGGGCGGTGGCCTTGTCGATGGAGAGCATGCGCTTGTGCTCCAGTTCCTCATGGGCCAGATACTCGAACATCTCCCGGGCTTTCTGGCTTTTGGAGAGCGCCGCCATTTTGCGGTAAAAATCGTACGCCTTTTGTTCGGCGGCCATGGCGAGGTCGAGCGCCTCGGCGGCGCTGATCTGCGGCGTCACGGTTTTGGCGCTGATTTCGGTGGCCATCAGGCTGGTTGATGGTTTTTGACCGGTCACTTTTTCATACAATTCAGAGAGCTGATCGAAATGGCCCTGTTCGGTCAGCGCCAGATATTTGAATTTGTTGCGCAAGGCCTCGGTCGGCATTTTTTCCGAGGCCGCGCTGTAGAACTCCCGGGCGCCTTTTTCGCGGCTGATGGCCAGCTCCAGTGCGGTGACGGCATCGAGCGCGCGTTCCTCCGTGCTGCCGCTCAGCAAATCGGCAAAAGCCTTGTTAAAAGCGGGAAGGTCCTCCGGCTTGCGCGAAGTGACCAGTTGACCGTCGACGTGCACCTCTTTGTCGACATAATGGGCGCCGGCGAGTTTGAGGTCGTCGCGGATGCCCACATAAGCGGTGGCGGTCACGCCCGCCAGGACATCCGCTGAAATGAGCACCTGCGGACCGTGACAGATGGCGCCGACCGGCCTGCCGCTCTGCCAGAAGGCGCGCACAAGGGCGATGGCCTGATCGTTGACGCGAATGCGTTCCGGGGCGCCGCCGCCGGGGATGATGATGCCGTCATACTCGCCGGCCGCGATCTCGTCGATGCCGCGATCCGGCGTCAACGAGACGCGGCCCATTTTGCCGGTCAAAGGCGACCGGTCCAATCCAATCAGATCGACGTTCGCCCCCAACTGCTGCAAATGGTTTTTGGGCGACGTCGCCTCTTCATCATGAAACTGCGGCCCGATCAGTATGGCCACGCGTTTTCCTTTCAAATCCGGCATATTGACTCCTCAGATAGGGATGTTTTAAGTTCGCTGGCAATCAATCGATGTTTCCCCTCGATGCCCTTCACGCGTTTCGATCTTGCGGGTTTACCTCTATTTATATTTCGTCAGAATTTGATGCCTTTGTGCTCTTCGCGGCCTTGGTGTCGCCTGAATTTTGTACTCCGGTTTCCACACAGGCTTCAGGCGGGCGCCTTGCCCAGAAGATCGCGCAGGATGGCTGCCTGTTCATACTCTTCGTTGCGGATGGCGCGCGCCAGGTCGCGTCGCAGGCGTTCGCGCTCGGAGAGGGGGCGTTTCTTTTTCACTTCGAGTGCCCATTCGCGCAGCAATTCCAGTTCGAGTCGATCTTCTCCGGCTTTATCCCCGTACTGGCGGTAATGACGGCGCAGCTGCCGCATGCCAATGCGGATATGATCGAGTGCCTGTGCATGATCCTTCGCTTCCATGCTCAGCGAAGTGCAGGCGCGCGTTTTCATCACGATGACATAAGGCCGGTATTGCTCAAAGGACCAGACGATCTCTTCATCGCGGGCATGCCGGGCGACGAAATCAAAAACGTGCAAATTTCGGGTGGTGTCGCGGATGACGCGGCTGAAATCTCCCAGGCGCATCAGGGCGAGATAGCGGTGATAAAACTGGATCGCTTCCTGCTGCAGCAGCCAGCAATCCATGGGGGTGAGATGGAAAGCATGGCTTTTGCCGGCTTTTGGGCGGCGCGATTTTTCCAGGAAATAGTTGAAATAGGTTTCGAAGCGATGGGGGCGCTGGCCGTCGGGACGCCCGTCCAGTTCCATTTGCAGCAGGCCGAGATCCAGACGCATCTGCAGTTTCGGCCTGCCGTCCTGTCCGGTGATGATGCGTACATTGACATCATTGGGCAGATAGCGCCAGTCTTTAAGAATGGCAGCGATATCGTCCATCATAACACACCTCTTAACGGATTGCGATCACCTGCAGGCGCAAAAATCAGTGCTTCGCTTTGCAAGGTCTCATCGGTCTCTGTAGTACCATGCGCGGTTGGCGCTTAACGGAAATAGGAGACCGCATTGCTGAACAGCGCCACGCCGTCACCCTCCTCCGCCAAACCGATCCGGGTCCACTGCGGGTGATGGGTCGGATCGATGTGGCGTTCGGGATGAGGCATCAGCCCGAGGATGCGTCCGCTGGGATCGCAGATCCCGGCAACGTCGCGCATCGATCCATTGGGATTTTGCGGATAGGCCGGCTTGTCGCCGTCAGCGCCGGCATATTGAAAGACGATTTGGCGGTTTTGCAGCAATTTCTCCATGACCTGCTCATTGCGGACGACGAATTTGCCCTCCGCATGCGCCACCGGAAAATAGACCAGGGATTTGACTCCCCTGGTGAAGACGCACGGCGATTCATTGACGCGGAGATGGACCCAGCGGTCTTCAAATTTCCCCGAAGCGTTGTTGGTGAGCGTCACCGTCTGCGATGCGTTGAGGTCCATCTCCGGCAACAGCCCTGCTTTAACTAACACCTGAAAGCCGTTGCAAATTCCTAGGATCAATTTGTCCGCTGCGTGAAAGGCGAGCAGCTGATCGGCCAGCTTGTATTTGAGCTGATTGGCCAGGACCTTCCCCGCGGAGATGTCATCGCCATAGGTAAAGCCGCCGGGTATGACGAGAATCTGGAATTTTTCCAGCTTTGTATCGCCTTCGAGGAGGCGGTTGACATGGATCAGCTCGGCGTTGGCACCGGCATATTGAAAGGCAAACTGCGCTTCCTGATCGCAATTGGAACCGGCGGCGCGCAACACCAGGACGTTGGGCTTCATCTTTTCTTTACCACCTCAGGGTTTTTTGCCAGGCGTTTTTCAGTTCTTCTATCTCTTCGTCGATCACGACTTCCCCGTGAAAGCCGCAAATGGTTAATCTGGATTTCCCGCTGACTTGTCCGATCCGGCCCAGGGGGATGTCGCGCAGGCTGTCGCAAAAGGCCTTTTCGTTTTCGGCGGTTATCTCCACGACAAAGCGGCTGTTGGATTCGGAAAAGAGGGCGTGATCGATGCGCACGACGTCTGCGCTGCGCGGCAACGCCTGCAGCTTCACTTCGGCCCCCAGACCGCCGGCAAAGGCCATTTCCGCCAACGTCACCGCCAGCCCGCCTTCTGAACAATCGTGGCAGGCGCGCACCAGGCCGCGTTCCATGGCCTGCGACAGGGCGATGAAGGTCTTTTTGGCCTCCGCGGCGTCGACGCGCGGCACCGCGTCGCTGCTCTGCCCCACGACTTCGAGGTAGTGGGAACCGCCGAGTTCGTTGCGGGTCATGCCGACCGCGTACAAAACGTCCCCGGCTCTTTTAAAATCCATGGAAACCGCTTTGCGGCAGTCCGCCATCACCGAAATGGCGGAGATCAACAGCGTCGGGGGGATGGCGATGCTCTCGCCGCTCTCGGTTTTGTATTCGTTGTTGAGGCTGTCCTTGCCGGAGATGAAGGGTGTTTCGAACACCTTCGCCATATCGTAGCAGGCCCGGGCGGCGCGCATCAGGCCGCCGAGGCGGTCGGGTTTGTCGGCATTGCCCCAGCAAAAATTGTCGAGGAGCGCCGTGCGCTGCAAATTGCCGCCGACGGCGATGAGGTTGCGCAGGGCTTCGTCGATGGCGGATGCGGCCATCCAGTAGGGATCGATCAGGCCATATTTTGGATTGAGGCCGTTGGAGAGGATGATGGCGCGATGGGAATCGAGGCGGGGCCGGGTGATGCAGGCATCGCCGGGTCCGTCGTTGGCGCAGCCCACCAGGGGTTTGAGGGCGCTGCCCGCCTGCACTTCGTGATCGTACTGGCGGATGACCCATTCCTTGCTGCAGACGTTGGGCGCCGCCAGGATTTGACGCAGGACGCTTCCGAGATCGGAAGGCAAGGCATAGGCGGTCGTGACGATTTGCGGCGCTTCCCATCTGGCCTGGCGCACGATGCGGGGGAGTCCGTCATGCAGAAACGCCATATCCAGTTCACCGACCACGGTGCCCTGATAGCGCAGGCGCATCTTGTGGTCCGAGGTGGTGCGTCCGATCACCGTGGCTTCGACGTCTTCGCCGGCAAAGACCGCGAGCGCGGCCTGCAGTTTTTCCGGCGGGACGAAGAGCACCATGCGTTCCTGGGCCTCGGAGATCCAGATTTCCATGTAGGTCAGTCCGTGGTATTTGAGCGGCACTTTTTCGAGATCGACCTCGGCGCCGGTGGAGCTGGCGAGTTCGCCGATGGCCGAGGAGAGGCCGCCGGCGCCGCAATCGGTGATGGCGCGGTAAAGGCCGAGATCGCGCGCCTGCAGCAGGGTGTCCACCAGTTTTTTCTCGACGATGGGATTGCCAATCTGGACGGCGCCGCTCCAGGTGCCTTCGCTCTCGCTGTGCAATTCGCCGGAGGAGGCGGTGGCGCCGTGAATGCCGTCGCGGCCGGTGCGGCCGCCGACCACGAGGATATGATCCCCCGGGAGCACCTGTTTTTCACACTTGTCTTTGGGCATGATGCCGACATTGCCGCAGTAGACCAGGGGATTGCCGAGGTAGCGCTCGTCGAAAAAGAGCGCGCCGTTGCTGGTGGGGATGCCCATGCGGTTGCCGTAATCGCGCACGCCCGCCACCACGCCCTGCATGACGCGTTTCGGATGCAGTACGCCTTTGGGAAGCTTCTCCATCGGCAGATCAACCGGTCCGAAGCAAAAGACATCGGTATTGATGATGGGTTTGGCGCCGAGACCGGTGCCGAGCGGATCGCGGATCACGCCGCCGATGCCGGTATTGGCGCCGCCGTAGGGCTCCATGGCCGAGGGGTGGTTATGGGTCTCGACCTTGAAGCAGATGTTATCGTCGTCGTCAAATTCGATAATGCCGGCATTGTCCTTGAAGACCGAGACGCACCAGGGCTTGTCGAGTTCCCGGGTGACGCGAAAGATGGTCTGTTTGAGGGGATTGTCGATGAGGACGCCTTCATACTCCACCAGGCCGGTGAGGGTTTTGTGGCTGCAGTGCTCCGACCAGGTCTGTGCCAGCATCTCCAGTTCGACATCGGTGGGCTCGCGCTTCAGGCCGCGGAAATGGTTTTGTATGGCGCGCATCTCTTCGAGATTGAGGAAGAGATCGCGTTCCCGGCTGATGCGCAGCAATTCCGCGTCTTCAGCCCCGGTCAAGGGCACGTGCACGAGTGTGAAAACCGGATCGGCGCCGGGGAAGAAGAGTTTTTCGCCGGGTGTGAGGACGTGCTCGACCACCTTGTTCATGAGCAATTTCTGCACGATGAGATCTTTATCCGCATCGTTCAGGCGGCCGTAAAAGGCGTAGCGGCGGGCGGTTTTGGCGGCGGTGACGCCGGGGATGCCGAGATCGCGGATGCCTTTGAGCGTGGTCTCGGCGACCATATCGGTGACGCCGCGGTTGAAGGTGATCTCCACCGTCCAGGCGCGATCGCTGTCCGGGCGCGCCACAGGTGCATCGATGGCATAATCCTGCGTCACCCGGTCCGCCAGCAGCATCGCGGCGATGTGTTCCTTTTCGGCGTCGGATAGCTCGCCCAACAGATAGTAAACACGAAAAGCCTGCACCGTCCCGATGCCCTGAATGCCGAGGTCGCGCGCACCGCTGTGAACGGCATGCCCTTCGGCATCATAAAAATCTTCTTTTTCAGCCAACTCAATACGGGTAATCACGCATGCTCCTTTGCAGATATTTGCCATAGTTTACATATTATTGCCTGCAAATGCAAGGGGAAAACAGGGGGCCCCGCAATACCTCACTGACGGGGGGGAAACATGCGTGAGGTATTGCGGGGATGCAGAGGGATTTTCCCATTAAAAGGCGTTTAAAGGCACCTTGTGACTTTGGCGGTGGTTGAATTTTTCGGGCGCAACCGATACGCCGGGTCTTGCGGCGGGAAGAGCTAAAAGCCTTGACTTTTTCATCCTGATATGGTACATTTTAACCGGCATCTTTCGATCACAGGCATCATCCGCAACAACATGGACTTTCAGCAACGCAGAGGCATGGCAACGGACTTCGGCAGGAGCAGCTTATTTTGCGAGTAAAGCCCGATTCAACCTTTCCATTCATACCCCTTTCACTCAAGACACTTCGTACGCTTGTGCCCTCGCTGACGCAGCGCCGTGCGCATCCCCTGGCGACATTGATGTTGGGTGCGGCTTTATTGACACTCACCCCCTCAACAGCCCGGCCGGATGAAAACCGTACCTGGCCCGCTCCCGACTCTATGCACTTCGCCCCGGATGTGATGGGCATGATCGCGCTGGGTCAGTTCCGAATGGAAATAGAGGATCAGCTGGAACAGATAACCGGCCTGGATTCAACGTTTTACCAGCCCTTCGCCGGTTTGCGCGCGGGAGACCGCGACGCCAGGGTCCGCGGTGCGGTGCACCGTTTGCAAAAAGCGCTGCTCAAATGGAATGAGAAACTCCCCCTCAAAGCCAACGGCCATTACGATGAAGCCACCGTCAAATCGATGACGCTGTTCAAGCTGGTCTACGATCTCGATGGAGATGGAACCTGTGTGGACAACGAAACCGCCGGCTATCTGCTCGCCCTCGATGAGGGCACCATTCAGTATCTCCACGAACCCACCACGATCGTCGGCCGCCTGCTCTATTCGGCCGCCCAATACCTGGGCATCCGTTACCGTCTCGGCGGCGATGGCAACAAGAGCACCGACTGCGGCATGTTGACGCGCATGGCCATGATCGCCGCGGGGTATGCCGAGAATATCTTCAACCGCGTTGCCGCCACGCAGTACCACTATGCCGAAAAAGGGGAGATGGGTCTGACGCTCCTTGGCGCAAACGAGGAACCCGCGCCGGGAGACCTCGTCTTTTTCAAATGGCGCAACCGCCGCGCAAAGTTCCGCTACAAGGGCATCACGCATGTCGGTATCTATCTTAACAAGGTGGGCGACAGCATCTATGTCCTCGAAGCCTATTCGCGCCAGGAACGCAAAGTGACGATACTGGACCGCTCGCATTCATTGCACACCATCGTCGGCTACGCGCGCATCAGCGGTCCCCCGCCGCAGGAGAATTTTCCCGGGATTGAAAAACTTGGGGATTGAATCTTTTACCGGCGCATGCCGGTTTTTTTATCGGATCACAGTCATCTTGCAATGGCGCTTCACGCCTGCAATATCTAGCTCTGCAACATAGACGCCGCTGCCAACCCGTCTGCCGTCTCGCCCGCGGCCATCCCAGCAAATTGATTTTTCTCCCGCACCCATTTGTCCCAGGGCCATGCTGTGTACCATTTGGCCTGTGATGGCATAGATGCGCAGTACAACAGTCTGTTCTGTTTCGAGCGCAAAGCGCAGCAGTGTGGAGTGGTTGAAAGGATTTGGATAATTGGCCAGATCGGACAGAGCCGCCGGCGGCGCCGTGTCGATGATTTCCTCCTGGCTGTGAATGGCGACCACCGCATCGAGATCGAAATCGCCATTGTAGAGGCCCTCCTGCCAAATATCGCCGAGGTCGGTGATGCGCACATATTGGGCCCAGGCCAGGCCGACCGTGGCGAGGTCGAAGGCATCGCCGCCGCTGGCGACCGGATCGGTGGGGTAGAGGGTACTTTTCACGGGCGAGACGCCGGCCAGGCCCGACAGCGTCAGCGTGTCATAGGGAAAGGTGGCGAAATTTACCCCATCCTGGCTGACGGCGACGATGCCGGCTTCGATGAAGGGTTCGTTGTTCCAGAGGTTGATGAAGACGTTCTCAAAGACGATGAAATCATCCCCGGGGCCGTCGATGATGCGGTTGTCGGTGAAGGCCAGGGTGATGGAACCGCCATGCCCCAGGGAGAGCACTTCGTGCGGGGAATTGGCGGGCGTATAGGGACCCACCGCCCGGCCGGGATCGGGCGGCCCCAGGACGTTGTCGGGGAAAAAGTCGTAGCCGCTGCGCGACCAGGGCGACCCCGGGGTGAAATCGGCGACGGCGTCGGCCCAGGGATCGTGGGCCTGGATGCGTTCGACGATGGCCATATCCTGGGCGCCGTCACCCACGGGCAGCGTGGCGAGCACGGCGCCGCTGGCGGGTGCAATTTTCTGGATGGTATCCTGGTCGAAATTGCTGACATAGAGGTCACCGGTTCCGGCATCGTGCAGGAAGCGCATGGCGCCGCGGCCGATGCGCACGGGTTGGCCGGGAGGCGCCTGCCACTGACGGGTATGGATATTCATGATATACAAGAATCCGTTGGCGGCATCGCCCCATTCGCATACCAGGGCGGTGCCGTCGGGCAGGAGCACCAGGTCGCCCGGATAGCCGCCCACGGCAATGGTATCGACCACGGCGGGAGCCGCATAGGAGGGGGGCGCCCAGGGATCGATGACCGCCAGTTGTCCGCCATCCGCTCCCCAGGCGCCGGAACAGAGCACATAGAAACGGTAATCCGGACCGGCGCGAACGACCTGCGGATTGGCCGGCACCGGCAATTCAGCGGTGACCGCGTCGGTGCGGGTGTCGATGAATGTCACGCTGCTGCCGGCATAGGAAGGATACCCCCCCGTGTTCGCCACCATGGCGGTCTGGTGGTCGACCAGAATGCCCTGCGGCGCCATGCCGACCTGAATCAATCCGGTCACCCGCTGCTTTTGCAGGTCCACGATCGCCACCTGATTGGCGAGCAACAGGGTGACATAGAGCCTGCGGCTGCCCACCAGCGCCATGTGATAGGGATTGGAGCCTTCCGGCAGCGCGATGCGGCTCTCGACGGTGAGGGTGCGCGCCGCGATGACCATGATCTCCGCCGGACTGCTGTTCAAAACATAGAGACGTTCCCGGTAGGCCAGCACCTGGTTGGGCACCTGCCCCAATTCGAGGACGTTCTGGTGGATGACACCCGTTTCGAGATTGACGCGCGACAGCGTCCGCGCCAGACTGTTTTCGACATAGAGCGTGCGCGGCACGTCCCGCGCGTCGCCAGCATTACACCACACGACAATCAAAAGCACAAAAAATTGCAGGGGATGAATCCTTCTCATAAAGCCATTATCCTTTGGTTAGTTGCCATCGCAGACGCCATTCCCTGCCCGGCAGCGGGGCATTTTCGATCATTTCATGGCGTTGGTTGGTGATATTGAACAGACTCGCCTTGAGCGTGTGCTGATATCCGCCGCGATTGATTTGAACCCCCAGGGTCACATCGTGCACCAGATACCCGGGCAGCTGCACCGTGTTGGCTTCGGTGACAAAGCGTGAACCGCTCCTGCGCGCCGCATATTCGAGCAGCAGCGCTCCCGGGGTCAGCAGCAGGGTGAATTTGCTGATCGAACGCGGCCGGTAGGGCAATTCCTTGCCATGCACTGTGTGCTCTGCGCTGAGATTTCGCGATGAAAAGGCATCGTGTGAAAACGTGCAGCGCAGCAGCTGCCCCGGCGATTGCCACAAGGCTTCGAACTCGGTGCCGCCGAGATGGGCGGGGGTGTTCACCGGCGAAAACGCCGCAAATGCGCCCATGCGCCAGATGATCAGATCTTCCACGCGGTTGGAAAACCAGGTGAGGCGCAGCGATGCCTCTCCATGCAGACGCCAGATGGCGCTCAGACCCATCTCGCGGTTGCGGCTGCGTTCCGGACGCAACTGCGGATTCCCGACGACGCGGTACTGCTGGTAAAAGAGATCGGCGTAGGTGGGGAGGCGAAACGCCCGTGACCAGGCCCCATGGAGCTGCCAATCGATCCCGGCGTGTTGGTGCAGCGCGGCACTGAGGAAGGGATTCCACTGCCGGTCATGGCGCACGGCAGCGCGATGATGGCTCTCCGCCCAATCCCCGCGCAAACCGGACTGTAACCGGATGCCGCCCGCCTTCGACCAGCGGAGCTCGGACTCGTGGCGGATGTAGAATGCAGCACTTTTTGTATCCGCTGCCCCCACGGGGGCATTGGCGCTGAGGCGGTCGCGATCGGAATACTTCGTCCGGTTCATCTCCGCTCCGGCCGCGATCCGCAGCGAACGCAGCGGTTGCCGCCAACACTCCGCTGCAACTCTTGCGGAGGAGAGCTGATTCTCCGTCCAGTAGGCCGGCACGACGCGGTAACGCAGGGGGTCATCGGCGAGGGGTTGATTTCGGTATTCTGTGCCGGCGTCCTGAAAGGAAAGAGAGGTATGCCATCCCGAATGCGTGCGCAGGCGTTGCGCGGCTGCCTGGATGAGGAGACGGTCGTTGGCGGCGCGGCCATGGGGCGTCCAGGCGTGTATCTGTCCGGGCAAGCCGCGTTCGGATTGCAGCCACTGCGCGCTGAGACTCAAATCCACAGGCGCAGCCGCCCAGCCGAGGCGGGTGTAGATTTGATCTTGCCGGGAATCGGCATTGGTGCGGATTTCATTCTGCCACGCGCCGCTGCGCAGGTAGCGGTAGGCGTAATCTCCCAGCGTGTACTGATGTTCCAGGGATATTTGTCCATACAGGTGCCGCTTTTGTCCTGCCATCGAAGCGCTCAACCCGCTGCCCGAGAAAGCGGAGAGATTCGCATGGAGTTGCAGCTCGCTGTTTTTCGGGCGCCGGGTCTCAAGTTCGATCACGCCGCCGAGCGCGCCGCTGCCGTGCAGGGTGGCACCGCCGCCTTTGTGGATGCGGATTTGCTGCAAGGCGGCCAGCGGAACGGTCGAGAGATCGCAACTGCCCGTCAATGGATCGTTGAGCGGCACGCCATCGAGGAGGATCAGCACCTGGTTGCTCTGGCTGCCGCGCAACCGCACGGTTTTAGCCGCAGCGGAAATCTCGACTTCGAGTCCGTTCACCTGCTGCAGCAGCTCGCCGAGGTCTCGTGAAAGCGTGCGCTCGATCTCGATACGGGTGAGGCGTTGAGCGGAGGCGATGCGGTCATCCAGCCGGGCGGCATGAATGTCCAGGCCCTGAATCTCGATGATCCTGGGTTGCAAATAAATGCTCCGTTCAACCGTCAGGTCGTGGTCGACGCGTACCGCGATTTGTCGATCCGCGGTGTAACCGATCAGATGCACTTCGAGGCGGTATTCGCCGGCGAGCAGGTTCTCGAACTGGAAACGGCCGCTGTGATCCGTGACGGTTGTGTACGAGGTGCCGGCCACCCGGACGGCGGCCTCGGGCAGGGGCAAACCGCTGTGACGGTCCAGCACCACGCCGCGAATCTTCACCGTGGATTGTGCAAATCCGGGCAGCGCGGAGAGCAGGATCATGGAGAGAAACAGGGTGACGGCTCGTCGCATCGATTTTGTCAGGTTTTGAGGGAAAAAGTCAGCGCGGGGAGGGGGAAACGAAAAACCCCAACCTCGAAAAGTTGGGGTATATGCCTGGTGGAAGAACCCAAAGCGCAACCTCACCCGCGAAGGTCGTCATGATCGCATACCCTGGCAGGTCTCCTGGCTTTGGACATCGGGCCTACTCGTTGCGCCTTCCCGGTTTCCCAGTGGCTTCCCTCAGCGGGGGCAACTTTCGTAGTCCATTACAGTAGCGGGGCTGCGACGGTTTTGCACCGTCTTCCCTTTTAATCGCATTTGAACCAGAGCGTAACAACGATATGTAGATCAATGTAGCAATAAAACGTCTATTGCGCAAGGAAAAAGAGTCCCCATCCCAAAAAATCCACGCCTACCCCCGGCAACCGCCGTGGTTTTGGGGTGCATTACAAAAAGTAAAAAAACATCCGCACAAAAATTTCATGCCGCTCTCCGGCAACCGCCGTGGTTTTTGAGCGTTTCACGGGAAGAAAAACCCCCACCACCAAAATTTCACGCCGGACCCCGCCGTGATTGTTCAGCGTGTCATCGACCCCAAAATGCTCAATCATAAAAATGCCACACCAGACCCCAGCGCATTTGCTGGCGCGGCATCGGGTAGGCGCGCACTACTTCGTAGTCGATTCCGAGTGGATTTTGCAGGGCGAAAAAGAGCGTGACATCCCTGATGATGCCTACGGCATGCAGCCACGGGATGGCAGCCGCCCCCAGCGTTTCCCGAAGCGGCGAGGTGTCGACGTAAAAGGGGATGGGCCCGGTGCGCCGGCTCCAGAGATCGCAGCCGATGTGCAGGCGCGCGTCGAGATCGCCGGCGAAGAAGACGCGGTGCAGGGTGATATTTCCGCCGGCAAAGGTGGCCGGCTGCTGCAGCGCTTCATGGCCGCTCAAAGCGATTTGTTTGATTTTGGCGGTCAGCGAGAGCCAGCGGGTCCAGGGTTTTGCGAAGGTGATGTCCAGGCTGATGCGGCGCTGTTGCGGCAGATTGATCCAGGCGCCGGTTTCACTCAATGGCTCCCAGGCGATCGCATATGCGCCATCGATGCGGCTGGCGCTGAGGGCGAGGAAAAGGCGGCTGCCGCCGGCATCCCGATACTGCAGGCCGGCGCCGAGATGGTCTGCAGTCTGCGCGGAGAGGTTCTGCGAACCAACGGCGAAGGGGCTTTGTTCGTAGCAGGCGGCCATAGGGGGCGCGGTCAGATCGCGCTCATACCACGCCAGCGCCTGCCAGTGTGCGGCCAGGGTCTTGCGGATGTGCAACTGCGGATTGAGGCCGCTCTCACCCTCGGGTAGTCTGCGCCAGTCCAGGGTGGCGGAGGCGGTGGTGCCCTCGGCGGGCTGCCAATCCAGCGCCGTCCACAGGTCAAGGAGCGCATCGTGATGATCGCCCCAGCTGCGGCTTTTCAGACTGGTCTTTTGCCAGGCGGCGCCGCTGCGGCCGGTGAGACCGCGCCAGCGCCACAGCCATTCGCTTTGCAGCCGCAGCCGCTGCACATCCTGGGTTTCGGACCAGACGCGATGACGGTGGCCGTAGCGCTCGCGGTGCAGATCGGTCAGTTGCACGGCCGCGCGCCAGTGCTGCGCAAAATGGATGCTGAGACCGTGATCGAAACGGGTCTCTTTGTGGTGCGGCTGCTGCAAGGCCGGTTGCGCAGCGACGGGCTCATGGAGCGGCAGGTCGAGATCACTGATATTGTACAGTAAATTGTACTGAACTTGCCATTGGGCGCCGAAATCGCGCTGCACGGCGACGTTGACTTTCTGGGCGCGATATTTTTCATGGAAGCTGGAGGTGCCGGCGTAATTTTTCAGGATGGCGCCGGCCTGGAGGCGCAGCCGTTGCGAATAGCGCAGTCCGGCGCGAAAATCGATATCGTCATAGCCATTGCCGCCGCTGCGGTAGGCGGCCCGGGAGCGCAGCGGAAAAGCCGCCATATCGTGATGGACGAGGCGCAGCGTCTGGCTGGCAGCGAGAAACGGCAGCGGCGTCGCGGCTGCAGCGGGGAAGAGCTGCACCTCGCCGATGGCCAGCAGCGGGATGAGATTGAGATCAGAGGCGCCGCTGAGCGGATCCTGGAGATGGAGATCGTTCCAGAGCAGTTGCAGGGTCTGCGGCGCGCCGGAGAAGAGCATGCCGTTGGCGGGCAGGCCGACGCTGCCGCGGTCGAAATGATAGAAGGCGGGGAACTGGTCATTCAGGAGTTCGCCGGCATGGCCGTGGGCGGCGCCGGTGGTCAGGGTGGAATCACTCCGGTACCACGGCGCGATGGAGCTTTTACCGCTGTCGGGATGCGCCGCGGTGCGCAGCGTGTCGTTGGCCGCGGGAGCCGCCGCCCGGGCCAGCATGGGCAGCAGGCAGAGGCTGAGGAGGAATCGCGTCAGACGCACAGGCGGACGCAATGGCTGGCGCGGACGCTTTGCCGCAGCCGAACCAGGCCGGTCTGTCTGCCGCGCCGGGAGCGGGAGCCGGTGAGGGGACATCATGATGGTTTCATCCTGTAAGGGTCTTTTGACAAACTTCAACGCGCCGCTCCTTTATCCGCTATGGCCAACGCTATTCATCCGGTGATTTTTCACTCCGTTGATCGAAAAGCCCCCGAGCCATTCCCGATCCCGACGGATGCTGCGGCCGCCGGGCCGGGTCATCGGGGGCATGGCATACCCTCTGATTTATTTGTTGCGGTTTCGATGTGTCTGTCAACGGTTGCCGCTGTTCGGTGGTCATTCCCTGCGGAGCGCTGCATCATTGCGCCCGATATCCGGGATTTCAAGTCATCGGCCTGCCATTTCTTGAGAGCTCGCGATTCCCGATACGCTGCATCATTGCGCCCGATGTCCGGGATTTCAAGGGCACCGGACAGCGGGTCTGACGCTAGGCATCCCCGGTCAACCGGCTGAGGCGCTGCAGCAGGGCGGGCGCCAGAACGGCGAAAATCAGCGTATTGCCGGCGAGGTGCACGCCATAGAATCCCATGCCGGCGATGAACGTCGCCCACAATTTATTCATATCCCCGCCGGCCATCAGCACCGCAAAACTCAGGGTGGTGAGGATGTCGTACACCAGCGTGAGGAGCAGACCGGTTGCTGCGAAGAGGAGCATGCGCAGCCACGGGCGTAGCGTCAGCCAGCCGCTGCGCTGGATGGCGCCGCCGCCGGCGCCGGTGAGCGCCATGCTCATCACCTGCGCCGCCAGCAGGGTGGGGGCCGGGGCGCCATAGGGATTGAAGAGCGAAAAGAGCATGGCGGCGGTCGCACCGACCAGGGCGCCGCGACGCGCCCCGACGAGAAATCCGGATATGAATACGGCGGTGGTGAACAATTCCAGATTGGGGAGCGCCAGGAAGAGGTATCCCACCACCACGCAGAGAGCGGTCAGCAGGGCCGCGAGCAGCCAGCCATGATAGGCGCCGTGTCGTTGCACGGAGGACTCCTTTCAAAGCCATTGAAAAGTAATTTAGAAAAGTGCCGTGCGATTGTCAAGGAGATTTTCTGTGAAAAAAATCCTTGCTTTGAAGGTAAAAACAGAGTATAATTTGGTGTACATTATTACATCTTATTGGTGAAACCATGCGTTTTGAACACATCAACGAGCCGGTCGAGGTGATCACCTACTTTGACGGCGCCAAAATGCGGCCGTTGCGTTTCCGCTGGCGCGGCCGGCCTTACCATATTGCGCAAGTCAACGGGGTGTGGAGCGATCTCCAGGGCCGCGACAAGGAGTACCATTTTCACGTCGCCACCCGGGAATCGGGGTCGTTCGAACTCATCTATCACGATACCCGCCTCACCTGGCGGCTCGGGCGGATCACCATCGAGGAGTGACGGGGTGTGGCGGCAGGAGTATCCGGAACTTTTGCCAGGGGCTGAAGTCCGATACCTCGAACGTTGGCCCTCATCGTCTCGGGGTGGAGGCTCGGCGCTGCGCATCGTCTGCCCGCGCCCTTGCTGCGCCCGGGCGCAATCAGGCGTCCATTACATCCGGCGCGGGGCTCTGCGGTGCTGCGCGAATACCCCTGAAGCGGACAGGCTCCGCAAACTTTTTTTACCCGGTAAATGTTTTTTTGCTTGCATTTAATTGTTTTTATAGGTAAGTATATAGGACGGATTGGGGGTCATCGCATCAACCGGTGACAGGCAACGGTACCAGGGGCAGCCGGCATCTATCCGTATTGCCGTGCTCATGCTTCATGCATCATCCCTTCTACCTCCTCCTGGGGAAAAGCATCCAAAGCTCTCGCTTCCAGCGCGCGCATCCTTTATCAGACTGCATTGGTGAAAAATAGACACCCTGACAGGATATCTGCAGAGATGTTCTCCTGTTTCCATGTCGTTCTTTTCTTGTGACGCCAGGGTGGCACGCGGCGTTGCGCCGGTTCTCGGGCCGCTGCTTTCGCTGCGCTCGGGCAGAACCAGGCACACGAGCGGATGCTCCCATCAGCATCGCGCTGTGCGCTTTGAATCGGAAAACAAATTCAGATACCTTTGATGAGGTATCATTCTGAAAGCAGGAACCAGCCAAAAGGAGGAGCTTATGAAACAGGGTATGAAGTTACTACTCATCGTGGCGCTCATCGCATTCCCCATCGTCGTTCTGGGGGCCACGCCGATCTATGTCGATGCCGTCAACGGCAATAACAGCTATGACGGTGAAGCGGCGGTCTGGGATGGCACCCACGGACCGAAGCAGACCATCCAGGCGGGCATCGCGGTCGTCGATGCGGGCGGCACGGTTTATGTCGCCGCCGGCGCCTACACCGAGAACGTGACCATCAACAAATCGGTTGCCTTGCAGGG
>DCUM01000004.1:0-12167 GCA_002327255.1 bacterium UBA2214
TGTAAATAAATTAAAGATAATATGATTGGGCATAACAGGCTTCAAAACTTTATTTTCACACCAAACCCGACAGGCACACGAAGCATATAACAAGCAAAAGTCAGGTGATTAATTAATATAGATTCAATCACTTAATCCCCCTCGGGCGCTTTGACCTTTGTGCCTTTGTGTTGTGTGAATTCTGCAGGCTACTATCTTGTCAGTTAATGGTTACGGTTGCCTGCATGTATTGCAACAGACCCGGCTCAAGCGCTCAGTTGATCGAAAATATCCGCCAGCTGGCGCGCCTGATATTTGCGTTCGTAGGGTTGCAGATTTCGCTGCCGGGCGGCCTGTGCCAACCCCGTGTCCTTCTGCAACCGCAGCAGGGCACTTCGAATCGCCGCCTCATCCCGGGGATGACAGAGGATCACGCCGGGCATGTCGCGGAGCAGCGCCACGGTGTCCGCGATGTTGCTCACCGCCAGGATGGGTTTGCCGCTGGCCAGGTATTCAAAGGTCTTGCCGGGTATAAAGTTGGCGTCCTTTTCATGGCAGGCGATCAGGAGCAGGGCATCGGCGGCGCCTACGGCCTGCAGGGCCTGATGATGGGGGACGTACCCCGAATGGTGCACGCAATCCTGCAGCTGCAATGTCTGGATCCACTCCTGAAACATTGCGAAGGTATCGTAGCCGACAAAACGCAGCCGCAGCTGCTTCGTCTCGCCGGGCTGGTCGCGGCGCAATTGCTTCAGTGCGTTCAATACGGGTCTGGGATCACTGAAGGTGGTAACGGCGCCGCAGTGGAGGAGTTGAAAGGCATCGTCCTCCGGCGCCGGCGTCTGTGGCGGAAAATCGCCGGCGTCGAAACCGTTCGGAATATAGTGGTATTTTGCGCCGCAATCCTCTCCCTGCAATGATTTTAAAATACCGGGCGTGACCGCGATGACCGCATCCGCAGCGCGCACGATTTTTTTCTGCAGCCGCTGCTGCAGAGCGCGATGCAGGCGGGTTGGCTCCTGCACCACCACACTGCCCGACCAGGCATCACGAAAATCAGCCACCCAGGGAAGATGGTATTTTTGGGCCAGGCGGCGCGCCGTGAGATGAACCGAATGCGGTGGTGAGGTGCTGTAGATCAGTGCAAAAGCTTCCCGCCGCAAAAGAGGGGCGGCAGCCGCGCAGGCATGTGCATGCCAAAGCCTCTTGCTGTCCGGCACCAGAAAGAGGGGTAGAACCTTGCGATTGATCCAGGTGACGAAGCCGTGTTTCTGCTCTGCATGGATGGTTGCAGCCTTTGGTGAAGGCCTGTTTTTCACCAGATGCAGCAGCCGCTGCGGATCGAGCGAGCCGGTGCGGATGATGCGCGCCGCCGGGATTTCACGCAGCAGGGAGGGATCCTGGGCCCAGTAGGCGATGGGTTTGACCGTCAGCACGGTTGCTTCCCAGCCAAATTCGGGCAAATAGCGCACCATTTTCAGGGCGCGTTGTGTGCCGCCCATGCCCAGAGGCGGAAAATAGTAGGCGAGCATGAGTACTTTTTTCACAGCCAGGTCCTGCGCTGCAGCAATTTTTCTTTGCTCTTCATCAGCAACCAGATGATATTGCACCAGGGATCATGCAGCATTTTGCGCCAGCGGCGGGCGACGCTATAAAAAACGGGACGCGCCGTACGATAAGCCAGCAGCGTCATCAGCCGGATATGCACCTTCTGATACATGTGCGATGCGAGGCGATTGCTGCGATGCAAATCATAACGGGTCCAAAAACCACGATCCCACAAACGCCAGTTGGTCTCTATGCTGGAAATGCCCCTTTGATAGAGCGCCCAATAATCCGGCAAGTCCAGATAATCCGCGCAATCAACCACACCCAGTAACGCAAAGACATGACCGTTGAAGACGTGGGAAGCCGGCCGGGTTGGATATTCTTCAAACCAGCTGCTGCCATCGGACAGAAAATCCAGCACCCCCCCCTCTGCCACGGGCAACTCAAGCGCCTTGATGGCCGCCCTGGCGACCTCCAGATACGCCGGTTTTTTTTGCAGCACATGGCAGCGAATCAGCAGGGAAACGCCCTCTCCCTGTGCCATGGCGGATATCCACGGCGCCTTCGGGCCATAAAAGGGCAGATCGTACTCATATATCCAGGCCAGAATATCCTTGTCCCATATTTGCGCATGCGCCAGCAGCCAGTCGGCACATGCCATGGCGCGGGCGAGGTGCTCTTCCGACCCGTTATCGGCAAACTGCTGCAGCCGGTAGAGGCCATATTGCGACACGGTAATCGCATTATAACGCAGGCCAATATCGGCCCCATAATCCACTTGCGGGACACCATGGACATCGAATGCATAGGAGGAGAAATCCTCCAGCCCCCCCCAATCGAACGGATACTTCAATTTCAGCCGCATAGGGCTCCAACCATGCTTGCCATCGTAATGGAAATTTCAACGGCAATTGACGCTCCTGTATTATGATAAATTACGTAAATAAACCGGGAATTGCAACAGGCAGGTTGGATTTCACAGCAGATAATCTCGTTTGACGCGTTTCATGCTGTGAAAGAGGTTTTCGCGACTGCCGGGAAAGCTCTCTTCCAGCTGCTGCAACCACGCCTTGATGGCATGGCGCCTGGAAGCACCATCGCTGGGGCACATCTGCTGGAAAACTGGAAGCGTATGAACACCGGCATACGCCTTGATCAACGCTTCCTCGGCATAGACAAAGGGCCGCAGGATATGGAAGCGGCCATCATGAACAGAGAGTTTGGGTGGGCTGGTGCTGATCTCGCGGCCAAAGATCATGTTGAGTAAAAGCGTCTCGACCAGATCATCTTTATGATGCCCGAAGAGGATTTTATTGCACTGAAAATGCTCGGCAGCGGCAAAGATGTGCTTGCGGCGGATGCGCGAACACAAAAAGCAGGGATTTTCACGATTGGCTTCGCTATGCGCGTAGGGGCCGATAGCCGTGCGAATGATGAGACCGCTGATGCCGAGGTGATGCCAGAAGGCACGCATGGTCTGGCAGCGCGCCTCGACGGCTTCTCCGAAACCCATATCCACGTAAACGGCGCGCACGGTGATGTCGGCGCCATAGACATGGAGTCTCCGGGCGAGAAGATGAAGCAGCGACAGGGAATCGGCACCGCCGGAGACAGCCATCAGGACGGCATCGCGGGATTGAAACATGCGATACTCCCAGGCCGCTTTATCCACCCGTGCGGCCAGCGCCCGCGTTGTTTGATTTATTTGATGGGGGGGGTTCACCAGGCCAGCGTACCGTGTTCAACGCCGCATGGGCGAGGTGCTGCGAATGGTTTCGATATCGCCGATGAGGCTCTGCAGTTTGCGCAGGAAAGCCTGTTCCTTTTCGATATCGCCGCTGATGGTACCGCCTCCCAGCGCCATGGCGCCTTTAATCTGCGAGTAGCCGTCGCGCAGACGCCCTTCCTTGAGATAGGCGAGACCCTTGGCGTAGGATATTTTGGCGCGCTCATGGGTGTCATTTTTTGATTCGGCGATAAAAAGCGCGCGATCCAGAAATTGTTGGGCCTGATCCCACTTGCCGTTGGCGAGATGGATATCGGCCAGATTGACAGTGCTCATCAGCACAATCGCGGAATCGCCGTTGAGCGTGGCCTGTTTGAGGGCTGCCAGGTAGCGTTGCCGCGCCTGCAGGCTGTCGCCCATCTGCCAGTAGATGGCGCCGATATTCAAATCCGCACGGGCAACCCCATTCATGTCGCCCAGCAGTTCCATATAGTCACACGCCTTGAGAAAATGATTCAAGGCAGTCGAACGCTCACCGCGCGCCAGTCGGGTCAAACCGGACTGGAAATGCGCGCGTGCCAGAGCCGGTTCACTGGCCATGGCCTGCGCCTGGGTCAGAAAGGTGTCAAGGTAGGCTGTGGAGAGCTCGAGACGGTTCTTTTCGCGCATGAGTTGACCGAGTCGCTGATAGATCATGGCGGCATCATACGGCCGGCCGATGCGCTGGTTGATCCGGGCGGCCACGTGGTAGGCATGAACCGCATCGTCCGCACGGTTTGCCTTCTCGAAGAGCGCGGCAATGCGCTGCATGGCAAAGGCCTGCAGCCCGCTGTCCGCGGGCGAATGATAGAGCCGGTCAAATGACTGACGGGCCGATGTCCATTCTTCGAGGGCTGTGTAGGCTTTCGCCAGCTCGATGCGGCTGAGTATCAGACCCTCTTTGTCGGGCAGCGGCCCGAAAAAAGTCTCGGCGCGTAAAAGGCACTCCTCCGCTTCCTGATAATGCCCCGCGCCATTGAATAAAGCGCCCAACTCGAGATGGGTCCAGGCCGAGAGTGACTTCGAGGCGCGTACCGAGAGCACGGCATTGTAGAGACGCTGTATTTGCGAGAGGATATCCGGCCGGATGGGGTGCTGCGCACGCGCCGCCGCTTCGTGCAGACGAAAACCGGCGTGGAAGGCCAGCACCGGCTGCTCGATCCAGTATGACGATGCAATCCTGTCGGCCGGCCGCTCCGGCATGGCCATAAGCGCCGCATTGATCATGACAGCCGTATTGGAATCTGCAAGCCCCTGCACGCAGCGCAACTCCTCGAGCGCGGGATAGACGGGAAACGCCGCCTCTTCCAGGGGTGTTTTCGGGTTTTCCCTTTCCGGCAACCACACCTCGACCAGGGTTTGATGATCGTGGAGGCTCAGTTCGAGCACATAAGCAGCGTTGCTGCGCCTGATCAGTTCAACAGCCTGTTCACATAACGACTGCTCGATGGATGGCGCCTGGTGCCGCGACACGATTTTCAATCGCAGCGGCCGCTGCGACTCTTCAGCGCGCAGATGGCCCCAAAAACCCTGGCATTGATCAAAATGGAGCGTATCGCCGAGATCTCCGCTGAGAATGACCATCCCCTGTTCCTGAGCAGAAAAAGGCGTGCCGATGACCGGATCGGCCGCACTGAAACGCGTCAGCATTGGTGTGATGATTTCATGCACCGGGGGTACCTGTTGTTGCCGGATGACCATACTATCGCGGGCGACAAGGACACCGGAAGGAAATTCGAGCAGCGTCACCGTGATTTGCGCCCCTGCGCGCCTTTTAACCAGATCGCAAAAAAGAAGGCCCCTGACATGGATATTCTGATTCAGTCGCAGCAGACTGAAGGGTTCATAGAGATCCGCAAAATCGTGCTGCAGAGGTTCATCGAGGTGTGCGATCAGGGAATCCTGATTGATCCAGATGAATCCCTCCTGCTGCGGCAGCCAATAGAGCAAATGATTCATGGCCTGATTGAAAAGGTCCACATCAGCGGGGGCTGCGCTCTGCCCGTGGACGGGCAGAAAAGCCATTTTCACCGGCATGGGATCGGAGGAAAAAGCGGCACCCCGCAGGGTGAGCATAAATGTAAAAAACAGAGCTGCACGAATCTTTTTCATATGTCCTTCATGATCGATACATCCTGATGCGAATAATTCACGAAAAACGCTGACAACCGTAGTAAAACCAATAATAACATTACGATAGAAAACAAGTCTCAAGAGATGATTTTCACACGAACCTACGAGCCCACGAAGAACACAGCAAAAAAATTCGAAATTTAAATTGAATGATATGCAAGTTATTGACTCCCTTGGTGCTCTTTGTGTGGTTGAATTTTGGAGGCTAAACCATAATTATATACAAAGCATCCTGGCCATCTGCAGATAAATAATGGCTCAGTTGCGCCGCAGCGGAAATGAAAAACGCACACGGGTTCCAAAGGGCTGCAAATGACTCACCTCGAGCGTGGCCTGTGAGCGGTAGTGGCGCCGCAACAGCGCGCCCAAATCCGGGAAGCCCAGATCGATGAGGTTCTGGTTCTGCCGGTTTTGATCGTAAGCGACGTTGGCATTGTCCTGAACTTCCAAAATGAGCCGGCCGTTGTGCTGATACGCGGACAGGGCGATCTCCACCGGCTCCTGACTCAATTCAACGCCATGAAGCACAGCATGTTCCACAACGGGCTGCAGGATGAGACTGGGCACGGAAATTTCCAGGCAATCCGCATCGATGTTTTTTTGGATGCGCAACCGCTCACCCAGCCGGGCTTGCTCGATGGAAAGCAGCAATTCTGAACAGCGAGACTCCTGCGCCAGCAGCGTCAAAGGTTGGGCATGGAGGTCATTGACCGTGCGCAGATAAGCGGCCAGCCATTCGATGACGGTTCGGGCCTTTTCGGTGTCGATGACCGTCAGTGCTGCCACGTTGTGCAGCGTATTGAACAAAAACAGTTTGTTCACCTGCCAGGGCAATCCCACCGGGGCCTCAGCTTTCCGGGGTTGTGATGAGCCCGATGCGCTGTCACCGAGCCCGTAGAGGTAGAGGATTGCGCCGGTGATGCCGCCCAGGAAACCGCTGAGATAAAGCAACCAGGCCGGCGTCACCGGCACCGCAAGGTAGATAATCAGGGTCACCAGCGCCCCTGCCAATCCGCCCATCGCCACCATGACCACTCTCTGCCGATTAATCATTCTCATCCTCTTTATGCTTAAAAAATTGCAGGGAAAATTCAGTAGTAATTTGCACAGGAACAACGTCCTGGATGTTGATACAGAGCACAGGATTGGCTTTCTTGACCGCAAAATGCGGCGAAAACCAGCCTTGAATGGGTTTTTTCCTGCCTGTGACGATTTCAAAATCGCATGGACGCGAGGCCCGTATGCGGAGGTCCACCTGAAAAAAGGCAAAGCGGGCGTAGAACGCCTCCGCACCGGTTTGCTGCAGCTCGCAGGGCGCGAAATGCCAGAAAAGCTGGATCCGGTGCGCACCCTCACCCATGAGCGCATCGTTTATTTCCCAACGCTCCCGGCCATTATGGAGAATACGGCGTTGATGCACGATGGGCCGGTACCCCGTATGGGAGCCGGCCAGGACGACCTGGCTGCCGTCCGCTTCGGCCGTATGCAGAACAGCCCGCGCATGGCGTCCCCATTGAAAAGGGCCGAGAATTTCGGACTGATCGCGGCCGTCGATGACCACCGTGTTGTGAGCGGAAGTGCCGCGAAAATAATTGCGCCATTGCCGGGGTCCGCGGTAGGTATAGGTGCCGCTGTCAATCAGTACCGGCTGACCGGCCACCGTGAGCAAAAAATTGAGCGCATCGGCATGACCGTGGGCCGCCATGGCATCGAGACCCAGCGGGCCGGCATCAAATAGTGCGAGCTGTTGCACGCCGCACGCTTCACTGCGGACGATGGCATAACCACCCTGCGGAAAAATTTGCAGAACGCGCTGCGGCACGAACGCCGCCATGCGGTTAAACTTCTCTTCGCCATCGGCGCCAAAGATCCAGAAAAGAGCCGGTGACCAGCCCGCCGATTGCTGCTTAAAGTCAGAGCGGTTGAAGAGCAGCGCCGCATATCCCAAAAGATCAGCGTATGGTTTTTCACAGCGTGGATCCAGCAGAATGGCCTGGCCGTCGTCACCGTCGCCGATGGGCGCTATCTGCCCCCTCTCATCCAGGATAGCCGCGACAAATTCCGCCATCTTTTCCAGCCGCTGCAGCACAGCCTCCGGCGGCGCCACACCCCACTGCTCCGCAGCCCCTTTCGCCAGCAGGGTGATTTCGAAGAGATAGCGCAGATAGCCGCTGCTCTGCTCCTGAATGACACCGTCGGGGTGTATCTGCCGTAACAATTCTCTGAACAGCCCGGTAAATCCCTTGTCCCGCCATGATGCGGCTTCGGGGAACTCCGGGAAACAGGATCCTGCATAGATGAGACCGAGCAACTCACCGAGGAGATGATTGTTGGCGGAAGAATAGAGCGAGAGATGGCGGTCGATGTGACAGGCTTGCGCCCGGAACGATTCCAGCACGCGCTCATCGATATCGGCGTTCCAAGCGCGCGCCTGCCGCGCAATAACCAACGCCCAGGTCCATGAAACCAGGCGCAACCCCATCTCGAGCGCACTGCTCCAGTTGATGCCGGTCTGCGGCGGATTGGCATCCAGCCAGTCCAGCCATTGTGCAGCCAGTTCATCGCCGTACGCTTCATTCCCGCTGATCAGAAAAGCCTGTGCCAGGGTGACGAAATGCTGGTGCCGGTTGAGTTCCCAGATATATTTGACACCGGGCGCAACGCCGGGTTTCCAGTAGTGCAGCCGCGTCCAATGACGGCGGGGCAGGCTGGTGCCGCTGACAGCGTCATAATGCCAATCTATTTTGCGGGGAAACGTGACGGCGCGGTCAAAAATTTTAAATTCATGCGCGCGGAGCCGCTCCGCGGCCTGGCACAATTCCACCCGATACTCCGGCCAGCGGCTGTCACAATAGCTTCCAACCTGGGCAGCGCTCATTTTCTGCCAGGTGAAAAATGCATCGCAGGCGGGTGCGCGCCCGCCTGCGCCTGAAAAGCCGGAACCTTTTCTTTCGCCTGGCCCTGTCAACCATTTTCGCAACAGATGATACTGCGACAGACGCGCCGAGACATTACGGCTCACGCGATACACCATCTCCCGGCCGCTCATGGCGCGCAGACGATGAAAATAAATAGGCACTTGTCTCACGTTCACGCTTCTTGTCCTGTCAGGGTTCCCGTATCCATTGAGAGTCGCGGCGGTTTTTCAGGACACTGGCGCGCTGGATGGCGCTCGCCCCGAATTTTTTGCGGACATCGTCCATGACCCGGTCCAGTTTATCCTTGCGGTCATCGTTCCCGGCAAACAGCTCCATTTGTGCCTCTCCCTGCTGCAGGTTGGAGAGAGCGGCGCCGATCAGGCGCACCCGCTGTCCCTGGCGGTCAAACGCCATGAAGAGCTTGCGCACGTGCTGGAAGAGCTCTTCACTGGAATGAGTCGGCTGCTTCAGCGTGATTGAGCGGGTGAAGGTGGAGAAATCCTCGAGACGAATTTTCAGCGTCACCGTCCGCCCGGTAAGGTCGTGACGCCGCATGTCATAGCAGAGATCATCGCAGAGATAAAAGAGTGTCGCGCGCAGCACTTCTTCATCGCCGCAGTCCACTTCGAAGGTGGTCTCACGGCTGATCGATTTGGCTTCCGCCTCTTCCACCACAGGGCGCTCGTCGAGACCATTGGCGAGCCGCCAAAAATGGAGTCCGGATGGTCCGAGGCGCTTGATCAACGCATCGCAAGAGAAGCGGGTGAGATCGCCGATGGTTTTAATGCCGAGACGAAGCATCACGGGGCGTGTTTTCGGCCCCACACCCCACAACCGCGAGATCTCCAGGGGGGCTAAAAACCGCTGCTCCTCTCCGGCCGACACGATGACCAGGCCATCGGGTTTGCGCAAATCCGAAGCGATTTTGGCGATAAATTTATTGGGCGCGATGCCGATCGAACAGGTCAAGCGGGTCGTTGCGAGAATGTCGGCTTTGATTTTATGCGCCAGTGCCTCCGCGCCGCCGAACAAACGCTGCGTCGACGTGATATCGAGAAAGGCTTCATCGACGGAGAGCTGCTGTATGTCCGGACTGTAGGTGCCGAGGAGACGCATAATCTGACGGGATACTTCGGCGTAGCGCGAACCGCGCGGATAGACATAGACCGCGTGCGGGCAGAGGGCGTACGCTTTGGAGACCGGCATGGCCGAACGCACGCCATGGACGCGCGCTTCATAGCTGCAAGTGGAGACCACGCCGCGGCCGCGGCCTCCCTTGGGATCCGCCCCGACGATGACGGCTTTGCCTTTCCATTCGGGATGGTCGCTCTGTTCGATGGCCGCGAAAAAGGCATCCATATCGATGTGCAGCACCAGACGCGACATGCACACGCCCTCACACCGCTCCGGCCAAAAACCGATTGATCTGTTGACGCCAATCCGCCTCCGCCGTGTAGGCGACCACCCGCAAACCGGGCCGGTCGTTGCCGGTGATCATGCGCGAAATGAACAGATCCTGCTGATGGAGCGCCAGCACCGCTTTTTTGCAATCCAGGGCGTAACAAATTTCATAGCCCACGCCCAGGGAAGGATTGGAAACCTCGGCGACAACCGCATCGCAGCTCTGCAGCCAATCGACGTCGCGGCGGTAGACCTGCGCAGCGGTGAAGTGATTTTCCTGCTCCAGCACATCCGGGGCAACGATATGTTCGGTGAGCACGGTATGACCGAGCGCCTTGAGATGGTCGACCATGCGCCCATAAACCGGCAGCAGCTTGCGGCCACCGGCGATGGAGGCTGCGAAATAGATGTTCAAACTTTTTCCTCTCCGCGATCCTTTGATGTTTATTTGCTCATGATGATGAATGAACGCACCCCCTCCCGGATGAAGGGGAGCATCAGTTTTTCCAGTCCGGTGAAGTGACAAAACCGGTAAATCGCCATGGTGAAGTGATTGAAAAATATTTCATTATAATGATCCAGTCCGGAAGAGCGAAAAATCCGGTTCACCTGCCGCACCGCCAGCAACACCGCCGCTGGCACTTTGGCCGCGTATTTGACCTCTTTTTCCAGGGTGCCGGAGCGGCGCACGTCGAGTCCGCTGGCCCGCGCCATTTCGGCAAGCTCTTCGGGCCGGTAGGCGGTATGAAAATAGCCCTCGTGACACTCACAGCCGATCCCGTATTCCTGCAATACCCCCAATTCGATCCATTGGGGTCTCTCGCCGCGGTAATTCGGCGTCGTCAACAAGGCCGTTCCCCCGGGTCTGAGGACGTGCGCAATGCCGGCGAAGACCGCCTCGGGATGCAGACAATGCTCGAGGACTTCACTGCAGAGCACATGACTGAATTGCTCCGCCCTGAGGCAGTGCAAACGTTCGGCATCGCCCTGCAGCAGATGGAGATGGTGGCCCCGCGGAGCGTGCCGCAGGGCGTTCAGGCTGAGGTCGACGCCGAAGCGCGGTCCGCCCTGATAGGCGATGAGATACATGCCGCGGTTGCAGCCGACATCGAGCAGGCTGCCGTTCCAGGTCTGCAGGTGTTCGAGGACAAAACGGCGGCGCAGCCAGCCCCGCAGGGTATGGTAAACCTTCTCTTCCTCCGGATATTTTTCGCCAACCTCCTGATAAAAGGTTTTAAGGGCGGTTTTGGTATCCATGGTATTCACGTTGTAAGAGTCATCGTAAATCAGTTGCCTGAGACTTCAATGTACGAAAAATCGCGCAAAAAAACCTCGTACTTTTTCGCGTTCAGCCGGCAGGAAAAACCCGCTGATGAGCAAGGCGAAAGGCCACAAGGCGAGCAAGAGCAAACGCATCCAGGGGTGGGCATGAAAAAATGGCATCAGGGCGAGGAGATAAACCAGGGCGCTGACCAGGCCGAGCCGGACGAACCGGCCCCATTCATAGGGGATATAATAGAGTTTTTGACTGAAAAAGAGCAATCCCAGCGCCATGGCCGCGTAGGCAAAGGCGCGCGCCGAAGCCGCCCCCACAGGACCCCATGCCGGAATCAGACAGAAATTGGCGAGAATATTGACCCCCAGTCCGGCCAGCGTCACGAGCGCGATCACACCGCTTCTGGCTTTGAGATAGAGCGCCGCTTCAAAGACCAGATACATGGCATAAAAGAGGTAGGCCAGCATGATCAGCGGCACCACCTGGCTGCCGCCCCAAAACGATTCGCCGAGCAGCGAGTAACCCGCGATGCGCAGGCGCACCAGTTCCTCAATGAACAAAGAGACGCCGAGAAAGAGGGCGACGCAGGTGAGGAGGATGTAGGTGAATATGCGCGCAAAGATGCGCTGGGCATCCTCATGCTTGGAAGTGGTGAGAAAGTAGGGTTGCCAGGCGAAGCGGAAGGCGGCCACGGCCAGGGCCATGATCATCCCCACCTTGGTGCCGGCATTGTACACCCCCACGGCAGCCACGGAGTCGAGACGCTCCAGCAGGATGCGGTCACCGCTGTCCAGCAGCGCGATGGCGATTCCGGTCGGCAAAAAAGGCAGTCCGAACTTCAACAGCTGGCGAATCAGGGCCGGCCGCGGCGCCAGCCAGCCATTATGGACGATGATCGGCGCCACCATCACCAGCAGCAGCGCCGAAGAGAGGAGATTGGCGTAAAAGATGCCGGCGACGCCCTGACGCCAAACCGCAATGAAGAGGAGATTCAGGACCAGATTCACCACGCCATTGACGATTTTCAATGCGATGTACCAGCCCGATTTTTCTTCGGCGCGCAGCAGCAGCAAGGGGATAAAAGCGACCGTGTCACAAAACAGGATGCCGGCGATCAGGCGCAAGACCTGAACCAGGTCCACCCCCA
>DCUM01000004.1:12229-31236 GCA_002327255.1 bacterium UBA2214
TCGGCCAGTATGTAAAAGCGCATGAACCCGGCATCGAGTCCATACCCATAGAGCAGCGTCAGGAGCGTCAGATAGGTCATCGCCAGTCCCGCAATGCCAAACGCTTCCGGCGTGAAGAGATGGGTGTAAAACGGCAGCAGCAGAAAGCCGACCGAGCGGTTGAGAATGTGCCCCAGGCCATAAATGGCCGAATGGCGCAGCAACCGGGCTATGGACCGGGTCAGAGACATTCCGTCAACGCTCCTGGTAAAAGTGCCTTTGAGAATCAGTGGTTGGTTCCATACGGTAAAACGCCGGCCGCCTGTTCCCGGGCAAGTCATGGCGCTGGTTGAGCCCTTTATGGCGGCTGAGCGACGGATCGATCTCCACAGCATGGATGGCCGGTTCATGCTCACCGGCGCGATGCAACAGCACACCCCGCGGCGCCACGATCCGGCTCCTGCCGGTGAACGCGATGTCCATTTGCACAAAGGCAAGACGCATGATGATTCCTTTTTTCCCGAACGGCCGTCACAACGCCGGCGCGAAAAAGCGGCGCACGCTGCACCGCCGCGGCAGAACGGGACACCCCCGTTGGCTGGCGTCTGCGCAGGACACCGCGCACCCTCCCGCCTCGCTCACGCTTTCGGCGCCTTCCGGCTCCGTTGCCGGGGTTCCGGATCTTTTCCGCTGCTTCTCCCGCGGCCGGAAGCGAATATTTTGGGGATTAAATCCTCGCGGCGCATGCGCCGCAGCGCCCGGATCACTTTTTGTTTTTCCTCCGGCTTGGCGGCGAAAAAAAAGCTGCGCTGCAGCAGTTTTTCCTCAGGCTTTTTCGCCACATAAACCGGCTTCAGGGTATAGGGATCGAGGCCGGTGTGAAACAGGACCGACGCCAGGGTCATGGGTGTGGGCGTGAAATCCTGCACCTGTTCCAGGTGCAAACCCATCGGCCGCGTCTCCGCGGCCAGTTCCGCCATGTCCTCCAGCGTACAGCCCGGATGACTGGAGATGAAATAGGGGATCAGTTCCTGTCGCAGTCCCGCGGCTTCGTTAATGCGCGCAAAGATTTTTTTCAGCTCCAGAAATTTACCAAACGACGGTTTGCGAATGACACACAGGACGGCGTCGCGCGTGTGCTCGGGCGCCACCTTGAGCCGGCCGGAGACGTGATGCGCGATCAATTCGCGCGGATAGGCTGGCAACGACGGATCCTGCGCACTGCGCTCGTTGAGGAAGAGATCATAGCGGATGCCGCTGCCGATGAAGGCTTTTTTGATGCCCGCCACACCACGCACTTTTTGGTACAACTCGAGCAGAGGAGCGTGACTGATATCGATATTCCTGCACAGCAGCGGATGAATACAGCTCGGTTTCCTGCAAGTGAGACAGAGAGAGCGTTTGACGGGTTCCATGCGATACATGTTGGCCGACGGCCCGCCAAGATCGGAGAGATACCCTGTGAAACCCGGCATCGCGATGATCTGTTCCACCTCGCGTAACACCGATGCCGGACTGCGGCTGCAGACGTGCTTGCCCTGATGCGCCGAAATGGTACAAAAGGCGCAGCCGCCGAAACAGCCGCGGTGCAGGGTGACCGAGAAGCGGATCATCTCGAAGGCCGGAATCAGCGGCTTTTTCCAGTAGCGCGGATGCGGCAGCCGTGTGTAGGGCAGATCGTACCAGGCATCCATCTCCGCCATGGTGGCGGGCGCATGAGGCGGATTGACCACGATGTTCATTTTTCCGTGGGACTGCGTCAGCCGCGCCGTGGCAAGCGTATTGGATTCCTGTTCGATTATCTTAAAGTCCTGCGAAAAATGGATTTTCTCTCTTTTCGACTCGGCGAAGGAATGCAACGCGATGGTCTCACGATCCGGCCATGCCGGAAGAGGATAATCCTGCGGCATCGCATAGGCAATCTGAGGGGTCTGGCGTACTTCTTCCACGGGGGCCTGGCGGTCGATTTTCCGTGCCAGTTCCAGGATGGCCTTTTCGCCGGCGCCATAGACCACATAGTCGATGCCGCTGCGATAGAGGATGCCCGGATGAACGGCATCGGCCCAGTAATCGTAATGGACGAGACGGCGCAGCGAGGCTTCGATTCCGCCGGCGATGATGATCGCCTGCGGATAGAGTACGCGCAAGATGCCGGCGTAGACGGACAGGGCGCGATCGGGGCGATACCCGGCACGGCCGCCGGGCGTGAAGGCGTCGTTGGAGCGCAGGCGGCGGTTGGCGGTGTAGTGGTTCACCATGGAATCCATATTGCCGGCGCTGACGCCGAAGAAGAGGCGCGGCGGGCCCAGTTTTTTGAAATCGCGCAGGTCATCGCGCCAGTTGGGCTGGGGCAGGATGGCGACGCGGTATCCCGCGCGCTCCAGCACGCGGCCGATGACGGCGATGCCAAAGGCGGGGTGATCGACATAGGCATCGCCGCTGACGAGGATGACATCGAGTTCATCCCAACCGCGCGCTTCCACTTCTTTCACCGAGGTGGGCAACCAGGCATCAAGATCGACCCGGGTGGGATAGTGGCGCTCAGAAGACGGCGCTGTCATCCGCCCATCCTCCCTTCACCAGCGTGCACCCTCGCAAAAGCGTGTTCACAGTGCGCCGTATTCCCACGCCGTTTCCACCATGGCGCGATAATTGGCCACCGGAACATAATTGGGCACCGAATTACCCGATCCGAGGCAGTAGCCGCCGAGACGTCCGACATCCTCGATCAGGCTCTTCACCGTCGCGCGGATCTCCTCCGGCGTGCCGCGCACCAGCAGATCGACATCGACGTTGCCCACCAGGGCGAGACGGTCGCCGTAGCGGGCCTTGACTTCGCGAATCTCCATGGCCTTGGGCTCGATGGGGTGCAGGGCGTTCACACCGAGACCGATGAGCGCTTCCATCGCATCCCACAACTTGCCGTCGCTGTGGTAGATCATCGGGATATTGCGCTGACGGCAGAGATCGCCGATCTTTTTCATCCACGGGAAGAGATAGGTGTGCAGGGTATCCGGAGAGATCAACAATCCGGAGAAGAAGGCGATATCATCGCTGTAAAAGAGGGCGCCCACGGTTTCGAACTGCGCCATGCGCTCAAAGAGGCCGTAAATGGTGGCGCCGATTTTGTCAAATACCGCAGCGACCAGATCGGGATTCATCATCAGGGCAAAAGAAAAGGTCTCAAATCCCATGAACTCCCAGGTGAAGGTAAAGATATCGCCGTATTGTCCGATGACTTTCATCCCGGGAGGAAGCCTATTCGCCGCTTCCTCGAAGAGGCGGAACTGTTCGTCGGCGACGACGGCGAACTGAAAGCGTTCGAATTCCTCCCAGTTGGTGATGGCGCCTTTGCCTTCGCTGCCCCAGGTGCGGGCGCGGTCGAGTTCGGAGGCGGCGGATTGCCGCACGCCCCCTTCGGGCACGGCGGCGCCGGGGTTCATATTGATGAGCGGCTGCAGTTTGATGTAATCATAGCCCGCGAGGCGGTAGAAATCGATCTTGTCCTGCAAATTGGTGATCGGCCGGCCGATGAAGGGCCCCATGATGCTTTCGTCGATGCCGAGTTCGAGAAGCGGCACGCGCTCCGCCTTGCCGGCGCGCAGGGTTTTCGCCAGGCGGTTGAAATCGGGCGTGTATGGTGCAAAGGTCAGTGCCATGGAAATCCTTTCATTAAGAGTCGTATCGTCACGCGGCTTGCACGACGGAATGGAGCAGCGTGCCCAATCCGTCGATGGTACACGCGACCGTATCGCCGGGAACGATGGGAGCGACGCCTTCCGGTGTGCCGGTAAGGAGGACGTCGCCGGGTTCGAGCGTCATGTATTTGGAGATATGGGCGATCAGTGCGGGAATCTGGAAAACCATGGCGCCGGTGTTGCCGGATTGGCGTACTTTTCCATTGACGGTGAGTTTCATCTCCAGGTTGTGCGGCTCCTGGAGCGCATCCGCGGGAACGAGATAGGGTCCGAGGGGACAGAAGGTATCCATGCCCTTGGAGAGCGTCCACGGCCGGCCTTTGGCTTGGTCCGCGCGCTGCATCTCGCGAGCGGTGATGTCGTTGGCGATGGTGTAACCCGCCACATATTCCATGGCCGCACTCTCCGCGATGCCGCTGCCACGCTTGCCGATGATCACCGCCAGCTCGAGCTCGTGATCGACGCGGCCGATGCCATCGATGATGCGCACCGCTCCCTGATGCGGCAGCAGCGAGGAGGGTACCTTGGCGAAAAACATCGGGGCCTCGGGCACGGTATTGTTGAACTCGGCGGCATGGGCGCGATAGTTGCGGCCGAGGCAGATAATTTTCGTCGGTCGCGCCACCGGCGTCTGAAAATGGATCGGATCGGTGATGCGCAAATCCTTGAGATCGCGGTATTCTTCGACCACCGCGATGACCTGCTCGATCGTTTCCTGAGAAAAATAGTTCAGCTCCACCATGAGCTGGAGAAAGGGCAGATCGGGGGCGTTGGGAAAATTCTTGATCTCCTTGAAATAGCGCCAAATTTGTGTAAAGTTGAGACACCCCTGCCCGGTCTCGATGCCGATGTGGGGTTCGTTCTTGCTGGTCAGATAGGCGAAAGCTTTCATGGCCGCTCCTTAAAAGTATACGATGAGTTTAATCTAAAATAATATCAAACCCGGCGCAAAATAGCAAGTAAATAATCTCTGGTACAGGTGCCGGCGGGCATAAAAAAAGCCCGTCTGGCAAAGGCGGACGGGCTGCAAAGCGGATAAAACCGGTCAACGCTGTGGAGCGGTGCGGCTGCGCGCGAGGCCGATGAGATGATCGGCCAGGGCCACGACCAGGAGAACCGCCGCGGCAATCACCAGCATCGAGTAATTGAAATCAAAAGCACCGGCCAGTGCTTTCAACGACGGCAGAAAATTGAGTCTCTCCCAGATGGAGAAATCAGGCGTCAGTTTGGGCGCTTGCATCTGTTTGATGGAATCGACATATTGGGCGGTATGGAGATAGGGCAGACTGATGCTCAGCGCGCCGATGAACAGGCCGATGATCACCAGCACCTGCATGAGCTTTTGATACATGGATTCAGCGGGATTCTGAGTGATCTTTTGCAGGACGCGATCCTGCAAATCCGGCGCGGGCGTCCATTGCGGCGCCTGACGCAATCCCGTAAAAACGGCTTCATAGGCGTCGAGGCGCTCCTGGCACAACGGGCAGTGGCGCAGATGATCGATTTTTTCCCGATCGCGCAAGCGCCGGTCCAGATACAATTGCAGATCATCATCGCGTAAGTGTTTCACCTAAACAGCCTCCATCTGATAAAGCGCCAGCAGCCGGTCGCGCAGGAAACGGCGGGCGCGAAAAAGGTAGCTTTTTACCGTTCCTTCGGGAAGATTCATGATCGTGCCGATCTCTTCGTAGCTCATCTCTTCGAGATGAAAGAGCGCGAGAATTTCCCGATAGGGGAGCGGAATGCGTTCGATCTCCCGCTCCAGCGTCACGCGCAACTCATGGGCTTCGACACGATCGAGCGGCGAACGATCGCCGCTGGGAATCCATTCCATGCCGTGCGAGGCTTCGTCCTCATCGGCGACCTGCAAATCCTCATAGAGGGAGACGCGTTTCTTCTCCAGATAGTTTACGCAGGTATTGTGGGCGATGGTGGCGATCCAGGTCGAGAATTTACTGCGGAACTGGAATTCGCCGAGATGACGGTAGACCTTGATAAAAATATCCTGACAGAGATCATCGCGGTCAGCCACTTTGGGAATCATCCGCGCCACCAGATACGCCACCAGTCTCTGATAGCGTTCGATGACTATCGCAAAATCAGCCTGCTCCCCGCCGAGAATGGAGTCTATGAGTCGCTTGTCGTCGTTTGGGTTCATACACTCTTATTAGACCGTCCAATCATAAAAAAGTTGCATGCCCGCTTTCATCTGCAAGTTAACGCATTCATCAAAATAAAACAAGAAAATTGCTCTTTTTTGCAACCTTTTTCGCGATGGCTTGTCTGATAGAGTAGACCCACAAACAACCTCGGAATCGGACTCGATGAAAGGATGATATCATGGAAGACATTTTTGTACCTCTCGGCCTCTTCGGTATTGTGGCGTATCTGGTGATACGTCTCTCCGACAACAAACTGCGCCGCTATCTGGTGGACAAGGGACTCTCTCCCGAATCCGCACAAGAGTTTTTCAGGAAGCCGGTGCAGGACAATGTACCCTCCTCCCTCAAATGGGGGTTGGTCCTGACGGCCGTCGGCGGCGCCGCCCTGATGGGATTCAGCATGGCTGATGGCCGCGATGAGTATACGATCATTTTCATGCTGCTGGGCGCCGGCATCGCCCTGATCGTCTACTATTTTATCGCCGCACAACTGGCCAAAAAAGAGTAAGCGCACCTCCTGATCTGCATGCCCGGCCACACGCCGCAACCGGCGTGTGGCTTTTTTTATATCCCATCCGGATAAACCGGAACCCTTGCAGGGCGAGCAGGCTGCTCACCTGCAAGGGTTGAGGAGATACCCAATCTGCTCCAGCCGGTCCCCCTGTTCATCTCCCGGGATACGGCCGGCGCGGAATTGACAAAGGAGAATCGCTCCGGGCGCCGCTCGGGATCTTGTGCCCCAATAACCGCATTCGGAATCGCTTAAAACACCAACCCCAACGTTCTGATGCTGCTGAAACCGATCAGTCCGCAAGTTTTTCTTGATCCCCATCCTATTTTTTCGTATATCATGAAAACAAAACAATCAATGGTCAACCGTGAGAACAGAATGAAAAAGATACTCGTACTCGGCGCCGGCATGGTCGGCCGCGCCATGGCGATCGATTTATGCAAGGAGCATTCCGTGACTTCGGCCGACATCAGCAGCCCCGTGCTGCAGCGCCTGGCCAAAGATCATCCCATCCACACGGTCGTGGCCGATCTCTCCAGGACGGAGGTCATCGCCGATCTCGTTCCCTCCTTTGATATGGTGGTGGGCGCCCTGCCCGGCGATCTCGGCTTTAGCATGCTCAAAACCGTGATCGAATGCGGTGTCAATATCGTCGATATCTCATTCTGCCCCGAGGATCCCTTTGCGCTGGACGAAGTGGCGCGCGAAAAAGGCGTCACCGCCGTGGTCGATTGCGGCGTGGCGCCGGGCATGAGCAATCTGTTACTCGGCTATCACGCCACGAAAATGGACATCAGCGATTTTGTCTGCCTGGTGGGCGGATTGCCGCGGCGGCGCACCTGGCCGTTTGAATACAAGGCGCCCTTCTCCCCCATCGATGTCATCGCCGAATATGTGCGTCCGGCGCGACTGGTCGAAAACGGCGTCATCGTCACCCGCCCCGCCCTCTCCGAACCGGAGCTGGTGGATCTCGAGCCCGTGGGCACCCTGGAGGCTTTCAACACCGACGGCCTGCGCACCCTCGTCCGCACCATGCCGATAAAAAACATGAAAGAGAAAACCCTGCGCTATCCCGGTCACATCGAAATCATGCGCATCCTGCGCGAAAGCGGATTCTTCAGCACCGAGCCGCTCCTCATCGATGGCGCCATGGTTTCGCCGCTGGACGTGACCGCCAGACTGCTGCTGCCCAAATGGCACCTCAAGGAGGATGAGGAGGAATTCACCATCATGCGCATCCGCATCACCGGCACGGAGAAAGGCCGCACGCGGAACCTCGAATATCGTCTCTTCGACACCTGGCATCGCGCCACGCGCACCTCTTCCATGGCGCGCACCACCGGATACGCCGCCACCGCCGCCGTGCAGCTGCTCCTCGACGGCGATTTCCGGCGCAGCGGCATCTCTCCGCCCGAAACCATCGGCGCCGAACCCGGCTGCGCGGAAAAGATGCTCGCCTATCTCCACGCGCGGGAAATCGATTACCACCTCACAGAGAGCTGATGCGGCGTTCAGGCGGAACCATCCTGGCGGATGCGATCACAGGCGCGCGGCTGATGGCGTTGCACAACCAGCAGCCGCGGCAAAGAATCGACGCGGTCATGGTGCGGGTATAACACCCCGGCGTGCTTTTCCGGCCTTGGTCGCCCTTGTTAGCCGCGGCGATGCATCAACGCGCTTTGAGATAGATTTTCAAATGCTCCATCGCCCTGCCGCGCATCGTGATCGCGACGCGGCCATCGCCCACGGGCATGTCCGCCATTTTTTCTTCCAGCACCGTCACGCGTTCCACCCGGTCTAGCGCCTTGCCGTCGAACACCAATTGACACGACACGCTCTTCTCCGCACCATTGACCAGGCGGACGATCAGCGCGTCATCCTGCGCCGCTTTTCTCACATACAAAATCTGCACCGCTTCATGCTCCACGCGCAGAAAAGTCCCCTCGCGCTGCGCCGGAATGGCGATGGCGGGATGCACCTCCAGGCCGCCGGCAACCGCGGTGGCGGTCTGGCGCACGGCGGCCGGATTAAAGTGCGCAAAGGTGCCGAGATGATAGTTCAGCGTGATGAAACCGGGCTGGCAGGGTCGGAAATTGGTATCCCAGTAGTTGTTGAGCGGCCAGGCGAGCAACAAGGGATTTGCCGGACGGCCGATCTCTGTACTGCGCTTGCCAAAATTGAAATCGCCGGCCTGGATCATGGGCGCATCCGGACAAAACAGCGCCGCGCCATAGGTTGTATCGTGCAGCGCCACATAGGAATCCACCGTGAACCAGTCCTTGCTGGTATGCGGCAGCTGTTCGGCGTCCAGTTCGACGCTCGTGCCCGCGGAGTCGAAGTGACAGCGCCATCCCTGCTGCAGCCGCAGGGGAAAGAGGAAATAGAGCGACTCGGGGGTGCGGATCTCCTCCTTGTAAAACGACACCTGGCAGGAAATCAGCGGCTGCAACGCGTGCAGCGTGATCCGCTGCCTGAAATCCCGCGTTCCCGGCATGGCAAAGACCAGTGTCAGCGTGACGCCCGCGGCGCTCTTTTCAATCTCGCAGCCGAGCGCTTGTGAGGCCGTCTCGATAATGCGTTTCCAGTCGCGATTCCAGCACGATATATCGTATTGCTCCTTTTCCAGTTCGCGACTGTAAAAGGCGCGGCGATCCTCGCGGAAGAGCGGATCGGTGCGTTCGCGCACCGCCTGAAAGAACGTATAGGGACTCGCCGTGTCGAGCAGATCGCGCTGCTGCACTTTGTCATATACGCGCAAAATCCGGCCATTCTCCGGATTGAATTCCAGACGGAACCAGGCCGATTCGATGAACTGCATCGCGCGTCTCTCGATACTCTTCTCGAGCGTATTCAGGTGCCGCGCCGCCGTCCCGGTGCTGATCTCGCCCTGCTGCAGGCTGGATGCCGGCTCCGCCAGGGGCAATTCGGTGAACGGGATCAAGCGGTAGGACCAGGGCTTGATCTCCACCGGCCCGTAGAGCGGGGCCTGTTCCGGTTGATTACACCGCGCATCCCAGCCGAAACGCGCCGTGCGCAGCCGTTTCCCCGGCGCCAGCCAGGCATCCGGAATACGAAGGTATTCATGGACGGTGACGCCGCTCAGATTCAAAACAAGGACACCTTCCTGTTCATCGGCGGCACGGGGATTGGCGGCGATGGCCTCAAGCTGATCCACCAGCAGATATTCCGCGGTTTCGTGGGCGGCATAGGCGCTGTGATCCTTGATGTTGAATTGCGCCCTGGAGAAGAGATTGTCCGGATCCATCGAGTTGAAGGAACCCCAGGTGTGCTCGTCAAAGAGATTGAGATGACGCCAGGTTTTCTCCGCCAGGTCAGGATAGTACTTTTGGGCGTCCGGGTTGAAGGCATGGAGCCAATCCGCCTTGAAAAGTTTTTGTTTGGCGTGACGGTTGGTTTTGGTGACATCGGCGCTGCTGGCACAGCCGAAATTCCAATAGTCCGTCCAGTCCCCACGGTGCGTCTCGATCTGATCGGCGGGAATGGTTTTGATTTTTTCCAGGAGTTCGTTGGTGGTGATGAAGCGGATGCCCGGCTCCAGGCCGCGCTTGTTCCATTCGCGAATGAGACGGGCGACATCGATGTTGGGCGGCGAATTGTCCCAGCACACCGGCGCCGCGGTCGTGGTCAGATAGATGAAATCGTGACGATAATCCATCCGGGCGAGATGCGCGAGGTAAGCCTGCAACCCCTCCTGCATCACCGCGATGCTGTTCTCCCAGGTATAGAGCAACTGATCGAACATGGTATAGTGGGCGCCGTTCATCACATAAATTTCCCGGCCGGAAGGTCCCTGCCAGCGAAAGACCGATGGCCGCTTCACCGCCGGGCCGCCGAGGTGAATGTTGACGGCCATGATGAGGAGTTCGATGCCCGCATCTGCCAACAGTTCCACCGCTGTCCACGGAATGCCATTGACATCGTGCTGATTGGCCGTCCTGATCTCGACATTCAACAGGGTGCGCAGCCGCTTGACGGGCGCCAGCTGTTTCACGAACTGTTCTGCGGTGCACAGCGGCGTGGTATTGAATTCGAGTCCGGAAATCCCGAGGCGCTTGCGGGCAATGTAGTATTTGAGGCGATCGATTTGCGCTTCATCCGCGGACTCGAGCCATTTCCCGATTTGCGCCGTGGCTTCGATCGTCCACCTGGGCGCGGAACGGTCCTCCCAGTCCGAGGTCTCCTCCAGCAGATCGAGGGCGTGATCGATGAATTCGCGCTGCAGCTCCCAGACCATGGGCTGGGAATGGGTGTATCCGACATCGAGGTGACTGTGATGCAGGACGAGAATTTCCTTGATGTTCATAACCATCCTGGCGTTATCATTTTGTCAATTGCCGCCGCCTCAGTCGTTTGGATCGTTCAACGGCGCGGAGACGCCGGCATGCGGTTTGACGTGCACCAGAACCAGTTTGCACGGTTTCACCCCCTGATTGAAAAAAGTGACCCGCTCCGCCGCCGCAGGAATGACCATGCTCTCGAGGTAGGCCAATTCGGTACGCCGGCCCTGCGCGGAGATCACTGCGATCTTTTCCCCCTCCACCAGATTGATCGCAAACGCCTTGCCTTCTGTATCCAGGACGTGGCGCGAGGCGAATTCGAGCCGCAGTATTTTATAAAATGTGAAGGGTTTGTCGTAGAGTTCATACAACTGCCAGTCCGCACCGGAGGCCAGCAGCTGCGGTTTGGCCACGAGATGCTCGCGTACCCAGCTGCCTGTGCGTTCCGGGCGGATATTGGCAAAGCCGCGCTCGATGTTGATGGGGCGCAGTTTGCCCTCCAAATCCCGGCGCAGATAATCGTATATCTTGAACGTGAAGATATAGGGCGTCGCGCTGATTTCCAGCACCAGGTTGCCCTGGCCGCTGCAATGCACTGTGCCGTTGGGGATGCAGAAGAGATCGTGCGGCGCCGCCGGCTCGCTGTGAATATATTCCGTGACCTCGAGGGCGCTTTCCTCCGCAGCCGATTTCTGCAGCGCCTGCCTGAATTCGGCCAGGTCGCATCCTTCCCGAAGCCCCAGATAGACGCGCGCATCGGCTTTGGCGTTGACGATGTAATAGCATTCGTCCTGGGTATAGGTCTCACCGAATTCCCGTTTGATATAGCCGGGCCGGGGATGCACCTGCACGGAGAGATTGCCGCCGTCGATGGTGTCGAGGTAATCGAGCCGTATCGGCCATTCGTACCGGAACTGGCGCGCCGCGTGCTCACCGAGGATGGCCGTGCAATCGGCATACATGACAAAATCGAAGGAACATTCCAGGAAAAGATCGCCGCTCCTGAGAACAATGCCATTCTCCGGAACGATCAACTCGAAGGACCAGGCATAGTTCGGCTGCTCCTTCTCCAGATCCATGTGCCACTTCATATATTGTCCGCCCCAGGGACCCGGGTAGAACCACGGACGCACGCGAAAAGGCGCCTGCGAGACTGCCTGCAAAGCCTCGCGGAAGGAGGCCCCGCTCATGAAGGCCGGATTCACATCGTCCTGCCCGTCGATGAAGAGTGAAATATCCGGCAGGATTCTGCGTTTTTGCCGGTTGAAGGCGGGCCACTCGATGAAGTAGCAGCGCTTGTAGAAAGCCTCGAAATCGCCGGCCGCATAGCCGGTATTTTGGGCCTGGCCGCGGCGAAATCGCTCCTGAATTTCATCCTTGGGGATATCGATGTACCACAACGCATCCCATAACTCGATCAGCGATGCGCCCGTGCCGGCGATGAGGGTGAGCTTGCCGGCGCGGTCGCCGCGGCGGAGCGCGGCTTCGATGCGCAAAGCGGCGACTTTCCCGGCATCGAAAAATACCTCCGCGCCACAGGGATAATGGGTGCCGAAGATGCGGTCATCGCCGCCGAGAAACGGTTCGAGCGCCCGTTCCAGAACCGAAACCTCCTGCAGACACGTCGCAAAATCGATGCATTCCGGATCGGCGCCGCAACGCTGCAGCTCCGCACACAGGGCCTTTGTAAAGCCGGGCCAATCGACCCCGGGGTAGCCATCAATGACCAGGACGCGCAATCCCAGGGGGATTTGTTGCAGAATGTGATTGCAGAGCGCCATGAACCCTTTGGTTATCACGCCCTCTGCTATGGCAAAAGCCGGCAGGGCATCATAGAGTCCTTTGGGATAGACGCCGGCGGCATCAGGCAGAGGAACCTGAAACGGATCGTCCGCCTGAAACAAGTCAGTGGTCATTGCATTTCCTAGTATCTTGTTGATCCAAAAAAGCCGCGCCGATGCAGGCGGCCTGGTCTCCCAGGGCCGCAGGAACGATACAAACCCGGGTCTCCGGGATCAGCCAGGCGCGCCGCGTCACCAGTTCCACGAGTCGCGGCAGAATGATGCGGTGGCTCTTCATCAGACCGCCGCCGAGGATGAGATTGTTGACGCCATAGGCATTCATGACGTTGACGATGCCGATGGATAAATTCTCCTGAAACGTCTGCAGCATACGGCCGTAAGCCGGATTTACGGCGGCCTCTGCAAAAAAACGTTGCAGCGGCACGGGCACCGGGCCCAGTTCGGGAAAAGTCGCGAGCACCTGGTTTTCGAAGCGGGCGGCGGAGCAATACAACTCCAGACATCCCCTGAGGCCACACGAACATTCGGGGCCATTGCGGTCAATGCTGATGTGGCCGCCGAGGAGGCCGGTGGTCGGACTTGCGGAGACCAATAATTGGCCGTCGAGGATCACGCCACAGCCGACACCGGTTCCCAGGGTCATGACGATGACGGAGTCAAAGGCCTTGCCGGCGCCGAACTTCCATTCGCCGACGGCGTAGGCGCGGGCGTCATTCTCGAGCGAGAAGGGGATGCCGAGGCGCTCCGAAAAGAGCCGCCGCACATTGACGCCTGCAAAGATATTGGCAATGCCCATGTCATTGATCAGGGTGCCCTTGTTGCGGTCGACGACGCCTTTCATGGCCAGACCGCCGCTGCGCAGCGTCTCCCCTGCTGCGAACCCGGCCGCCTGCTCCAGAAAGGCGCACAACAGATTCCCCGAGGCGGCCAGCTCGGCGACGCGGACGCTGGCGAATTTCTGCGCCGTCCCGTCTTCGGCAAAGAGCCCGAATTTGATATTGGTCCCGCCAAAATCGATGCCGATTCTCATGGGTGTTTTCCTTTACCCTGTTTCATTTCCTGGGGCTCCGTCAAAAAAGTGGCAGAATAGGGGTATTGAGCGTTTCGCACATTTCGTGTGCCTGGTGCCTTGTCTTCTTGCGCTCTATTTTTCATCTTTGTGTGCCACGTAATAAAAGGACACAGCGCCCTGATCAATCCATCACACTGGTGTTTTTTTTTCCTGCTGCGCTTCGACGATGTTGTCGACAAACCGGTCCGCGACGTCGTAACAATCGCTGGACGCACGCAGCGCGCACCCGGTAAGCGGGCGGCTTTCAGGAACCCGCCGGCCGCTCATCCGTTCGCGCCGGGAAGAACCACATGAGCGCATCGATGAGATGGCGGCGCCAGTTGCCCCAGGTATGACCCTCGGCGTATTCGCGGTAGACAAACGCATAACCGCGCTCCTGCAAAACCACCCGGAAGCGCCGGTTGGCGGCGAGAAAATCGCTCTCCGCCGCCGGCAGGAACGAGGCGCCAACCCGTTCTTCATAGAGGCCGCTATCGACATACAGGCGGATATCTCTTTTCTCCTGGGTGCGGTAGAGATCGATCAGCCTGTCCTGCTGAAAGGAGAGGTAGCCCGACTGGCTGTAGCCGCAGGCAAAGACCTCCGGCCGCGCAAAGGGGATATAGGCCGAAATCAGGCCGCCGAACGAATCGCCGGTCACCAGCCGGGCACCCGCGACCGCCCGCGTGCTGTAGGTCGCATCGATGAAAGGCACGAGTTCATCGGCGAAAAAGCGCACATAGGCGTCGTTGAGGCCATATTCCGACATGCGATTGGGAAAATCCGCCTTGAAGCGGTTGGGCGGCGTCACAAAGACCGCCAGCATCGCTTCGATTTTGCCGTCCGCGATCAACCGCTCCAGGATATGAGGCACCTGGGCAAATTCGACATAATCGATGCCGTCCTGAAAGTAGAGAACCGGATATTCGTGCGCCGCGTCATAGCCGGGCGGTAGACAGACGTGGATCGTATGCGGATACCGCAAAAATTTCGAGTCGATTTCGTGGACGCGAAGGCCGTCGCTGCTGCCCTTGCGGCCGTCGAGATAGTCGTTGAAATAGGGGTGCCGCTCGTAGCGGGGCATGGCCAGTTCGGAGAGTTCGCCGAAGCCGTTGAGCGACTTGAAGGGATTGAGCGGGTCGACGCTCCACAGGCTGTTCTCACCGAACATCAGCCAATATTCGATGCGCGCATCGGCGGGCGCATGACCGCGCAGATAAAAGAGATCGGTGCCGGGAACTCTGTCCATCCAGAGGGTTTCGGACCAGTTGCTCAAATCGCCCAGCACGCCGGCGGAGTCCTGCGTGCCCTTGTACACCAGGACAAACGTCGTATCGTTCTCGAAGAGCGGATACGGTTGTGCTTGCAGCTTTTTGTAGAAAGCCTCGGCCAATGTGCTTTTGCGGCCGGGATCATCGCTCTCGTGCACGGCTTTGAGAAAATCGTCGAGCACGGATGAACCGTTGTCAGGGGGCATCGCACACACCATTAAAAAGAATAGCAGAGAAAGACTGAAGAGATGCAACCATTTTTTCTCCATGGCGCCCTCACGATTGTTGGGTCAAGCCGCTGGCGCGCACCGCATAGAGCGCGTTCTGGTATCTGAGATTCACCAGTTCGGCTCTGGCATCGAAACCGCAAAATTGCGGCTGAGCGGTGATGCCGGTGAATTTATGGGCGCGGACGCCAAAGATGCCTTCGATGATGGCGGTGACGTAACTGCCGCTGGAGGAACAAGCCCAATCCGCGCCATAGGGCCACTCATAAAAGGCCTTCAGGGCCCCGCCCGCTTCCGGGGGCATGGCGCTCTCGACGAAATGACACTGCGCAAAGGGCCCCTGATTGGCGGAACGCGCCACGCCCTGCAACCACGGAAACGCGACATCACCACGGCCGATGCGGTAGAGTCCCGCGGCCGCCAACGCCGGCCAGGCCGTATAGGCGCCATTCCACTGGTGATCCGGACGCACACTGAACATGGCATTGGGATCCGCGGGCGAGAGCGCGCGCATCCACACCGGCGTCTGCAATTCAGCGACGAAAAATCGCACCATCTCCTCCTTTTGCCGGCTGTCGAGATCATCATGGAGGGTCTGCAGGATGGTCATGAAATCGTAGCTGTGCCGCACCTCCACCAGGGAACCATCCGGAAAACGGGTGTTCCAGTAGCCGTTGCCGGCGCTGTATAATTTCATCACCTCCTGCACCAGTGCGCGCGCATCCGCTGCATAGGCCGGCGCATCAGGATCGTCATACCGTGCCGCCAATATCTCCGCCAGCGTACGCAGACTGAACACATTGCCGGCGTTGAGACTCGCCACCTCATGAATATAGGTGCTGACACACTCGAGCAGATTGTTGATGCCGCCGTAATCGGCCAGCCCATTGGGCGTTCTGAATTGGCGATGGTTGAGGGCATATTCCTGCAGATACGCGATGATGCGTTTGCCGGTCGCCGTCACAGTTTTATCGAGCCAGGCGAAATCGCCGTTCCAGCGCAGATAATCATCGGCCAACGACACCAGGGCAAAATCATTGACCGCGTACCACGGCCCGACAGTGCCGCCGTTGAGATATTCCGTGCCGAAATGGGCGTGGACATCGGTTTGCATCCACAATTCAATGTATTTGCGCATCACTCCGGGGTCGAGCAGGGCGTGAACGCCGGAACTCAAAAAATAGTCCCAGATGAAGGTGGTTCCCTGCCAATACCGCGGCATCAGGGTGTCATAGGCGCGACCGTAGACGGAGAAGGGATTGTCGCGGCGAAAATAGAGGACGCCCACGGCGGCGGTATAATAGAGACGGTGAATGAGCGCATCGCTGGTATGCAGAGTCGGCAGAAACCCCGAGTACTCTGAATTGCCCGGTGTGAACGCGGCGGCGATCTGCCGCTCCCATTGGCGTTCGTTTTCCGCAAAAAGCGCTTCGATGCGGTCGTGCGCCAGCGCGTCGAATTGCGCCAGCGCCGCCACGACCTCTTCAGCGATGACGTTCACATAGCAGAGGGTTGCGGATGCGCCAGGCGCCAGGAGTAATGTGTTCTCGAGGCCAAATCCGCTGGCATGATCGGCCTGCGGATATAAACCCTGCACGGAGCAGGCGTGGCTGTGAACGGCTTCAAAGAGGACGGCCCGCCGCAACGGTTCGATGCTGATTTTATGCCCCTCTTCACAGGGCGGTATATAGACCTTGCCCGTGCCACTGTTTTTCGTGATATTCGCGGTCGTGGCGAATTTGATCCTGACCCGGCGCTCTTCGGGTGTCGTGTTTTTGATGTCGAGTTTTACAACCACCGCGGTTTTGCCGAAAGGCAAAATCGTGGTCGATGTCAGGCGCAGACCTTCGTATTCGCTCTCACGAACGATCTTGTCCGGATACCAGGTGAAGGCGATGGGACGATTATGGGCGGCGAAATACCAGCCGTCGAGATAGAGCGAACCCGTCGCTTTGGTCGAATTGGTGAACGGCGGAAAATTGAGGCTGCTGATGGCCGTGAGATCGAGCTCCGCCTGGCAAACCCCGTGCAGATTGGTGAGGCCCGGCGGGCTGAAGACATCGCCGAAGCGGTGCACGAGCCGGTCGCTCCCGAGTTCTTTGGCTGTTGGAATCATGCAATTTCCTTCTATCCTGCAAAACCCATAAAATACCGTAAATATATATAAAACGATAATTTATTAAATGTAGTTTGCTTACATGGATTTTATCTCATCCCGGTCATGCATCGAAAACGCTGAAACCCGTCGGGTTACCGGTTTGATCGGATAACACCCAATCCGGGGATTAGTCTCTTGAATTACCCCTGCCTGGTGGGCGTGGTCTGATAACCATTTCCTGAATCACCATATTAGTTATCATATTGTGATTATTTGTTTTAATTCTTTTGATTCGATTTATATAAATCATTCAGACAGTCTCGTAAGTGTAATTTCCAGCAAATGGGGATAATATTCTTCAAATTCGATATAGGTGACGTAGATGATGCGGCCGTTCTCGCGCGCCAGCGCCGGGTGTTCCTTGCCCGCGTAGATCAACTGCGGATAGCGCTGCGCGAACGGATGCTCCTTTTTGACCTGATACAATTCTATCGCATCGCTCCACGGCCCCCAGGGATGATCCGCCGTGCGCGCCACGATCTTGCCCGAGAGGTCCAGCGAATGCACCGCGAGATATTTGCCCAGCCAGACATTGAAAGAGACGGATTGTTCATTGGGCATGCCGCTGAAAATGGGCATGGCGTCCTCTATGTTGGGACTCCATTGCGGCAGCGGCGCGCAGAGATACGCATAGCCATCGCGCCGGGCGATCTCCTCTTTTCTGACGCGCGCGAGATAACAGCGCTGTACTTTGTCATCGCCCTGCAAAACGCCATAGCAATAGATGTAATCTTGCTCCGTATTGAGCACGGCGGAGGCGAAATGGGGTTGATGACCGGGCCACCAGATATCGCTGCCCTGATGCAGGAGACGCACGAATTGCCAATCAAAGCAATCCCCTACGGCGAGGCCGGAACCGATGATTTTAAAATTGACCGGAAAGATGCCCTCGGCCACCGTCTCCACTTTGATGAAGTAGAGATAGATCGTCTCGCCGGCCTGAACACCGTGCAGGCACCAGATTCGCACCCGGTCCGGATCCTCATCTTCAGCCAACGGAATCAGGGGCCTGATGCGGCCCTGCGCATCGAGGATATAGCGGTAATCGCGCACACCGTCAGCGCCGCATGGGTCGCGGCTGATCAATCCGCAATTGTTGATCATCCGTTCGATGCCGGCCTTGCCGCTCATGTCGTCGGGGCCCACCGCCCGGCCCTCCGGATACCACAGGCTTTCGTCCGCTTGGCGGCTGCCGATCAGCGTGTCGCCGAAAAACCACAGCAATCCCTCCCGCAGGGGGATGGTGAAGGCGCCATCCTGCCCCACCATGCGGTGCGAATTGTCCCGGAACTGCAAACCCAAATCTTTTACAGATGCGATGGTAAACATATTTTTTTCGTCAGCCCGTGATAGTGATCACCGCAACCCCATTCCCGTGGAGAGGCGGGGGGATCATTCATCCGCCCTGCCCGCCTTTCAAAACACCCCTGCAGGAGACTCCGGTGACCGAACATGGGCGGTCGTCGCCCTCTGGAGAGGGCCTACAACACCAACCCGGCTCCTGCAATACCAGCCCGCCTCCCGCAAGGCCAGCCCGCCTCCTGCAAGGCCAGCCCGCCTCCTGCAAGGCCAGCCCGCCCTTTTATACAGAACCGCAAGGCCTCAATCGCCCGGACTGCGCCAAATGAGTACTTTCTGTATGGCATTCGCAGCCAATTCCGTGGTGAACGAATCGCCCTGCAGCGGGATTTCCCGGACGATCTCGCCCAGCAAATTGATCTCCGCCACACGGGCATGGGCGAACAACAGCCGCGATTCCAGGGTGACTTGATGGGACCGGCTCTTCGCACTGTTTTGCAGCAAAAGCTCGAATCCGCCCCGCCCCGCATCGGCCGGACGCAGCGAGATAA
>DCUM01000095.1:0-14811 GCA_002327255.1 bacterium UBA2214
GTCTGGGAAGTCTGGAAAACCGACATGGCATTCGATTAGACCCCTATTTTACGCCCAGAAAGAAACGCCGGAAGTCCCGCAGGACTTCCGGCGTAACCTTGACTACTCTTTTTTTATCAAATCACTTGATTTTATCCCATTCATTTACTCTGCCTATTCAGGAGTACCTTGCTCCATCTTGCCAGCAAGTTTCCGTTCTCTGGGCGTCAAATTTTAAGGGGGCTGTATGGATCACAGGGCGTTCATTCGCATCGTGACGTCCATCTTTGCGTCGCATACGTTGTTGGCAACCATGACGACGCCCGCCACGAACGAAAAATTGATCCTGCAGGGAGACGCGGTAGCGGCTGCGACAAGGCGGCCATCTGTCGGGGCAGCTGCCGCGGGCTCAATTATTTTACAACCGGTTCGCCCTTTCATAATGTCTCCTGCAGCAGAAATCCTGCCGGGCCGTTGCCTGACACGGCATTGCCGGCTCGCTCATTCGCCCATCCTGGATGATGCGTCCGGCCCTGAAAGATTACGGTTGTTTCCAAAATCTGGATTTCCTATATTTATCAAAAATCCCTCTGAAATCAGACCACTCAACCATGGACTGCGACTGATCACCTATGCTCAAACACTTCAACTCGCTCTTCCCCGACACCCCGAGGCAGGAAATCCGCCATGTTTACAGTCCCTACCGCGTCTGCCCGGTTGGCGCCCACATCGATCACCAGCACGGCCATGTGACGGGCTTTGCCCTCGATCACGGCGTTGATCTGCTCTACGTGCCGACGGAGACCGGCGTCATCAATCTCTTCAGCCTGAATTTCGAAGGGCAGGCGCTCTTTCCCATCGAGACGATGCCGCACAAATACAGCCACTGGGGCCGCTACGTCCAGGCGGCTATTTATGCCTTGTCGAGGCGGCAAAAATTGTCCATCGGCATCCAGGGATTGGTAACTGGTTCCCTGCCCGTAGGCGGATTGTCCTCCTCCGCCGCCGTGCTGCTTTGCTACCTCATGGCGCTCGCCGATGTCAATGGCATCACGCTCAGTGATATGGATCTCATCCAGCTGGCTTTTGAGGCGGAACACGAATATATCGGTCTCAACCTCGGCAAGCTGGATCAGAGTTGCGAAGTGCTGTGCAGAAAAGACCATCTGCTCTATCTCGACACCCGGGATGAATCGTACCGTCTGATTCCAGCGCCCGCTTCCATGCCGCTGTTCGATATCCTGATTTTTTTCAGCGGACTGACGCGCACCCTGATGCAAACCGGGTATAACACCCGGACGGATGAGTGCAAGGTCGCGGCCTTCAGCCTGCTGGCCTACGAAGGCTTGGAGTATGGATCTGTTGAAGAGACGCGTCTGCGAGATGTGGATAATTCGGTCTTTGAAAAATGGAAGAACATGTTGCCCGCGCCGCTGGCAAAACGGGCGGCTCATTACATGTCGGAATTCGCCCGCGTCGAAAAAGCTGTAGAAGCCTTCCAGCGCGGCGATGTCGAACAACTGGGCGCCATCATGTTCGCCTCCGGGCTCAGTTCCATTCAGCAATGGGAATCGGGGTGCCCGGAGATGATCGCCCTGTATGAGATCATGAAAGCCACGCCGGGCATTTATGGCGGCCGCTTCAGCGGTGCCGGCTTCAAGGGGTGCTGTGTGGCCATATCCGATCCTGGCCGCCGGGAAGAAATCGTGACCAGCGTCGGCGCGCACTATCTGCAGCGCTTTCCGGAGCTGAAAGGTCGCTACTCCGCTCATGTCTGCCATTCCGCCGATGGGGCGCGACGGCTGTAAGAAAAACCGCAAAACGTCCATGAAATCACTGATACTGGCCGCGGGCTATGCCACGCGGCTCTACCCCCTCACCCGCAATTTCCCCAAACCGCTGCTGCCGGTGGCCGGAGTTACCATTCTTGACCGGCTCCTGGCCGACTTTGATGGCATCGCGGCCATCGATCAACACATCATCGTGACGAACCATACCTTTTACGAACAGTTTGCGGCCTGGAAAAACGACGCCCGCTATGACAGGGAGATCATTCTCATCGATGACGGGAGCGTGGACAATGCCTCGCGGCGCGGCGCGGTGATGGATATTCTCCATGTGATTGAGCAACTGGGGCTGGAAGAGAACCTGCTGGTTGTCGCGGGGGATAACGTCATCGATTTTTCCTTCGCCGGTTTGATCGAATTCGCAGCAATGAAATACAGCAGCTGCATCACCTGCCATTATGAACCCTCGCTGGCGGCGCTGCAAAAGACCGGGGTCGTGGAACTGGATGAGAACAGGCGCGTGCTGGCGATGCACGAGAAGCCGCAACAGCCTCCCTCCCACTGGGCGGTGCCGCCTTTTTACCTCTACCGGGCAGAAGATATCCCCCTGCTTTTTCAGGCCGCGAGCGGGGGCTGCGGCCACGATGCGCCGGGCAATCTCGCCGCCTGGCTGTGCCAGCGCACCACCCTGTACGCCTGGGAATTACCGGGAAAACGCCATGACATCGGCGATTTGCCATCCTATGAACGGGTGAATCAGTTGTTCTCTGCCGCCCGCGCAGAGCCGCCGACCCCGGGGTCGCCTTGAAACGACACCGGGGTCGGCGGCGTGGCCCTGGCCGGACGCCCTACAGGAGCATGGTCATAATCGAGTGCGAAAGACTGCTCAGCGATGCTGCGTTACCGTTCAGCCACAGTTTGAACGGAATCTCCTCCTCCGAGGTATTGAGCACAATCACCGCCACTCTGCCATCCGGATTGACAAAGGCCGTGGTCAACAGGTGGTCACGGTTGGAAGAGCTGATGATGCGTTTGGCGCCTGGCCGGACAAATTTGCTGAAATGGCCGAGATAATAAAACGAGTTCATGTAGAATAGATCGCCGTCGGCGGTTTTGTGCACCGGCGCCAGACAGTAATTGCCCACGTGATTGGGACCGCCCCTCTCATCCAGCAGCACGTTCCAGTCCGTCCAACCCACCGCGCCGTTGTTAAAGTCGTGTACCAGGGCGCGGCCGTAATTCTCTCCCCAATGCCACTGTCCCAGCGTCTCTGTTTTATAGGGATAGTTGCAGCCTTCGGTGAAGATGAGCTGCTTGTCCGGGAAGGCCTCGTGCACGCGTTTGATGTTGTCATAGCAATCCTGCATGTACCAGTGAAAGCCCACGCCCCACACATATTTTGCCGCCTCCGGATCGTTGAGCAGCGTGCTGGCGCGCTGGTATATCAGATCGCGGTTATGGTCCCAGATGATGAGCTTTTTATCCTGCAGGCCGGATTTGACCAGGGCCGGTCCGAGGGCATTCTTGACAAAGTCGCGCTCCTCTTCCGCCGTATAGATGCAAGACTCCCAGGTCTGGGTGGCCATGGGCTCGTTCTGCACCGAGATGCCCCATACCGGAACGCCCTCGGCTTCATAGGCCTGGATGAATTTGACATAGCAACCGGCCCAGGCTTCATAACAGTCCGGTTTCAGTTTGCCGCCGCGTAGCATGTTATCCGTGGTCTTCATCCACGCAGGCGGACTCCACGGACTGGCGTACAGGATCATCCGGTTATCCGCTGCGGCAAAGGCCTTTTTGATGAACGGCAGTTTGTACTGCCTGTCAGGGTCGATGTTAAAAGATTTTAGCGCCTTGTCGTCGCGCACGACGTACTCATAGCTGGCGCTGGAGAAATCGCAGCTCTGGATGTTGGTGCGCGCCAGCGAGTAACCAATGCCTTTTTCGGCGTCGAAATAGGCGGTCATCAATTCGTTTTGTTTTTCTGTGGAGAGGCTGAAAAAGGTTTCCGCCGAAGCATCGGTGAGGGCGCCGCCGATACCGATGACGGTTTGAAAGGTTTTCGAGGGATCGATAAAGACGCAGGGCTGTGTCTCCAGCGGCTGGCCGAACGGCTCGAAGGCGACTTTGCCAATATCCGCCAGTCTATGACCATTCGATTCCGCCGTCTGGTAGATTTGTACAGACTGACCGGCTGCGTCGGCACGCTGGAACGCATTTTCCTTCTCATGCAGGTTGCATCCCGTGATGATGCCCATCAGAAAGCCTGCCAAAATAATAACCGCTTGTTTCATCGCGCGATTTCTCCTTGATGGATGAGTGTGGGTTGGCTGCACCGCGCTTTGTCAAGTCCGTATGAAGGCGGTGCAATATCCAATGATTATTGTTTCAGTCCCTACCCGCCAAAGCGTCCGCTGGCAGTGCGTCATTCCCTCACGACCTTATCAAAATAAGAGATTTTTTAGTATTATACAAGTATTTCCAAACACAATTTCCGAAGCGTGTGTCAGCTTGCGGCTGCAAACTTTTCTCTTGTTTCATAGCGAATGGCTGCTTAAATTGCGCGCGATGAAATCTTTGGCAAACCACTGCAGATGCGAGGCAACCGATTCTGTCGGCCGCTGCCCTGTGCTGCTGCCGTCTCGTTTTTCGCCGGCAGATCAGCCAATCCAGAATCCGTCGAGCTAATTTTGGCGGTGACAAAATCTCGCCTGATCAATTGAATGGAAGTGAAAATTCGGAGTGAAGATAACATGAAGGATGAAAATAACCAGGTGGTTCGCGGATGCGAATATCCCCTGCGTGAGGAAATTATACACAGTATCACCCATGGCATAGGCGCTCTGCTGGCCATCTCCGCCCTGGTACTGCTGGTCGTGCGGGCGGTATTACGGGGCAGTATCTGGCATGTGGCCAGCTTTGCCCTTTTTGGCGCAACACTCATCCTGCTCTATCTGTTCTCAACGTTGTATCATTCCATCACCAACAAAAAGGCCAAAAATGTCTTTGCCCGCCTGGATCATGCCGCCATCTTTTTGCTCATCGCCGGTACCTATACGCCCATCATGCTCACCTGCTTGCGCGGTCGCTGGGGTTGGAGCATGTTCGCCATCGTTTGGGCCATGGCCCTTGCCGGTGTGGTGATCCGTTCGATCTATCTGGATAAATTCCGCATGCTCTCCACTTTTATTTACGTGGTCATGGGATGGTCGTTTCTGATCGCCTACAACGAAATCACCAGCAAGATACCTCCTGCCAGTCTTCGTCTCCTGCTTTACGGGGGCATCGCCTATACCGTTGGTGTGTTGTTCTACGCATGGAAAAAGATGCCCTATACGCATGCCATCTGGCACCTCTTTGTTCTGGCCGGAAGCGTTTTCCATTTTTTTGCCATCTATTTCCTCATTTAGTCTTTTATCTATGATCTGTTACACAAGATGGCAAGGATTTGCGGGGCGAGCAGGCTGCTCGCCCCGCAACGGTTCCGTCTATGCGATTTGGGGTATAAAAGCAAAACGGCCGGGATGGTTCAGTATCCCGGCCGTTTTGTGCAAGGAGGTGAAGTGTATCAGTCAGAAAAGTGCTCGCTATTAACACGCTGAAGCACGGAAAAGGTTCCCAAAATTTATTTTATTTTCCGCCTGGCGTCGATAATTTTTGCCACCATTTTACCAATATCCGCAGGGCTGGAGCACACGGCGACGCCGGCTTCTTCCAGGGCGGCCACCTTTTCCGCGGCAGTGCCGGTGCCGCCGGCGATGATGGCACCGGCGTGTCCCATGCGGCGCCCCGGCGGCGCGGTCTGGCCGGCAATGAAACTCACCACCGGTTTGGTCATTTCCGCACTGATGTAGTGGGCCGCCTGCTCTTCGGCATTGCCACCGATCTCTCCGATCATCACCACCGCATCGGTTTTGGGATCCGATTCAAACAGGCGCAAGGCATCGACAAAGCTGGTGCCGATGATGGGATCACCGCCGATGCCAATGCAGGTGCTCTGGCCGAGGCCGAGTCCCGTAAGCTGCCCAACCGCCTCATAGGTGAGGGTACCGCTGCGCGAGACAACGCCGATGCGTCCCGGTTTGTGGATAAAACCCGGCATGATGCCGATTTTGCTGGCACCGGGTGTTATGATGCCCGGACAATTGGGACCAATCAGACGCGTTGGGCGATTGGCGAGGTACTCTTTCACCTGGAGCATATCCACCACCGGGATGCCTTCGGTGATGCAAACCACCAGCCGAATGCCCGATTCAGCGGCTTCGATGATGGCATCGCCGGCGAATCCGGCCGGTACAAAAATGACCGAAGCATCCGCCCCGGTGGCTTGCACGGCCTGTGCCACCGTATCGAAAATTGGGATGCGCTCTGCGAATTTCTGGCCGCCCTTGCCCGGCGTCACACCGGCGACGATTTGCGTGCCATACTCCAGCATCTGCTGTGCATGAAAAGAACCTTCCCCCCCGGTTATGCCCTGGACGAGGACACGCGTTTTTTTATCTAGCAAAACACTCATATCCGCTCCCGTTTTCAGTTTCGTTGCTGGAGGCTGGCAACCACCATCCTGGCGGCATCCGCAAGGTTGGCGGCAACGCCAAAGTTGAGGCCCGATCCTTTCAACAATACCGCCGCCTCTTCGGCGTTGGTCCCCGCCAGGCGCACGACGACGGGAATGGAAACCCCCACTTTTTTCGTCGCCTCGATGACGCCGCGTGCGACGCGATCGCAGCGCACGATGCCGCCAAAAATATTGATCAAAACAGCTTTGACGTTGGCATCCGATAGAATGATGCGAAAACCGTTTTCCACCGTCTCCTCCGAAGCACCACCGCCGACATCGAGAAAATTGGCGGGTTCGGCGCCGGCCAGTTTGATGATATCCATCGTCGCCATGGCCAGTCCGGCGCCATTAACCATGCAACCGACATTGCCGTCCAGTTTGATATAGTTGAGCTGGGATTTGGAGGCCTCCACCTCGAGCGCATCCTCCTCGTCAAGATCACGCATGGCGAGAATATCGGGGTGGCGAAAGAGCGCATTGTCGTCAATATTGATTTTGCCGTCCAGCGCGAGCAGCTCTTGAGCAGGCGTCACCACCAGCGGATTGATTTCCACCAGGGTGCAATCCTCTTCCATGAAAGTTTTATAGAGGTTGGTGAACAATTTGCCGGCCTCGCGCTGCAGCGGACCCTCCAGACCCAACGCCATGGCCATACGACGCGCCTGAAAAGGCCGGAAGCCAACGGCGCGATCGATCGTTTCCCTGATGATCTTTTCCGGGGTGGCAGCGGCGACTTTTTCGATTTCCACACCGCCTTCACTGCTCACCATGAAGACCAGTTCGCTGCGGTTGCGGTCCAGGACGATTCCGGCGTACAATTCGCGCTCGATCGCGGCCACTTCGGTGACCAGGATGCGGCGTACCATCTTGCCTTCGCTTCCCGTCTGCGGTGTCACCAGTTTCATGCCGAACATCTTTCTGGCCGCTTCTTCCGCCTCCGCGGCGCCCTTGACCAGTTTGATGCCGCCGGCCTTGCCACGCCCGCCCGCATGGACCTGGGCTTTGAGAACGACGGTTGCCAATTTGAGCGTTTCGGCAATTTTTCGCACCTCCTGGGGCGTGAAAGCGACGCCGCCGCGCTGCACAGGGATGCCGTGCCGCGCCATTAACTCCTTCGCCTGGTACTCGTGTATCTTCATTCGATTCGGCCTCCGACCGGTAAGAAAATAGAGTCCGCACAAAATTTTATGCCTACCAATTTAGAATATTGGGGCAAAGATGCAAGGGAAAAGATGGAAAACGGTCAGGGAATATGAACAAAAATCTGTTGCAGCGCTTTTTTGTCCCGTTTCTGCGGCATGACTGCGGCCTTGCCGACTGCCACAAAAGCCATCAATTTCCAGGGGTCGGCAATTTGCAGCAGTTTCTGGAGCTTCTCTTGCGCGACCAGCATGCCGCTGAGCCAGCAGGCGCCATAGCCCAAATCCACAGCGCTCAACAGCAGCGTCTGCACCGCGGCGCCGATGCTCTGGATATCCGGATAACTGCGCAGGCGGTTGATATCCTCATGTCCACTGCTTCGAGCGTTCATTAATTTATCGATGATGGCTTCGTAAGGCTGCATGGCGACGGCGATCACCGCCGGCGCATCCCTGAAAAAAGTCGAAAAGTATTCCACCGTGGTTTTGATGGCACTCTGGGCGTGCGAGTCCGCGTCGGGCATCATTTCCTGCAAGCGCGCTTCCACCGCCTGAGCCATCTGATCGAGCAAGGAACGGTTGCTAATGGCAATGAATTTCCAGGGTTGTGAATTATTCACGCTGGGCGACAGGCCTGCACGCCGCACCATTTCCTCGAGGTCTGTGAGCGGGACCTGGTCGTTCAGATATTTTCTTACACTGGCGCGCTTTTCAATGGTCTGCAGTAATTCCATTTTGTCCTCCACGACAAGAAATAGTACTTGATAAAAATTTTTAAATTTGCTATATAAACAACATCTATTATCCCATTTACATTCCTGATCCAAGGAGGCTGTTCCATGGATACCGGCTCTGTGCTAAAAAGTGACCCGGAGAAGTCGTTCAAAACGGGCATGCAGGCGATGCAATTCAGTCACTATTTTCTATTGATTATTCTCATCATCGTGATGGTCATCTTTTTCCGCATGATTAAATTCTTTATGGTGCCGATCATCGTGGCAGGCGTCTTCTGCACGCTTTTCTATCCACTCCATGAAAAGCTGCTGATTTGGACCAAGGGCAGAAATGGTGTCAGCGCTTTTCTGGCGTGCATCACCCTTCTGTTGGGCCTGTTGATTCCCCTGGCCCTGCTCGTCAATGTGGTCATCAATCAGGCCCTGGATCTGTATGATTCGGTGGTACCAACCCTGGAAAAATTGTACGCGAGTCCAAAGATCAATCCGGATCTGCTCAAGGAGTATCCCTGGTTCCAGCGTTTGCAACTGGACAAAGTGGATTGGCGCGCAACCATTCAGGAGGGACTGAAAACCATCACGGGCTATATGGGAAAGCTGATCAATTTCACCTCACGCGGCACTGTGCTGGTCGTCACCAACCTTTTGATCACGGTCTTTACCATGTTCTATTTTTTCAAGGATGGCACCAGGATCGTTTCGACGTTGATGGGATATTTGCCGCTCGGGGATGAACACAAGGCGTTGATCATCAAACATTTCAATTCCATATCAAGAGCCACCGTCAAAGGCACCATCATTCTGGGCTGTTTGCAGGGCGTGTTGGGGGGACTCACGTTGTGGGCGTTCGGCTTCAAAGCCGTGGTGATGTGGGGCATGGTCATGGTGGTGCTGTCGCTGTTGCCTGTCGTCGGCGCCTTTCTGGTATTGATACCCGCCGCCATCTTTGAGTTCGCGACGGGGAGCGTCGGCAACGGTCTGGGTATTCTTCTGATCAGCATCATCGTCATTTCAAATGTGGACAATCTCATACGGCCCCGCCTCGTGGGACGCGACGCCGGCATGCATGATCTGATGGTTTTCTTCTCTTCCCTGGGCGGTATCGCTTTTTTCGGCATCATGGGCTTCATTATTGGTCCGGTGTTGGCCTCTTTGCTGATCACCCTGCTCGACATTTACAGTCTGGAATTCAAACGCATGATCTCCATTCAGAAAGAAGAGACCCTGGACGTGCCACCCCTGCCACCGCTCTCATCCCAATAAACGGATTTTTAAAAAAAAGGCCCTGTTTTCAGGGCCTTTTTTCCTTATTGCATCTTGATCATTTTTCGGGTTATGACCTGATTTCCCGTCTGCAGCCGGTAAAGATAAGCGCCTGATACCACCTGCTGCCCGCGTTCGTCGCAGCCATCCCAGGGGATGGTATGGTAACCGGGGCTTTTGGGTTCATCGACCAACATTACGATCTTTTGCCCGAGGAGATTGAACACCGTGAGCTGGACGTGTTCATCGCGCCCCTCCGGTATCTGGAAGCCGATCCCGGTATGGGGATTGAAGGGATTGGGATAATTTTGTTCCAGCTGCAGCGCTTGCGGCAGGCTGATGCGGAGCGTCACTGTCTTTGAATAGGTGCAGATGCCATCGGAATCAATCTGGCGCAGACGATAGCTGTTGCTGCCCGGCGCCGGGTTTTCATCCGAGCAGGTGTAGGTGTGGCTGATGGTGGTTGTGCCATTGCCTTTGACAAAGGCGATTTTTTGCCAATCACCACTCTGGCCGGCCTTGCGCTCGACATCAAAGCCATAATTGTTGGTTTCGCTGGCGGTGGACCAGTTCAGGATAACTTTTCCCTGATGCGATTTGGCACTGAAAGCGGCCAATTCGACCGGAATCACGGTATTGGTTCTTGGCATCACGACAATTTGCAGAGGGTGGCGCGTATAATCCGCAACCGAGTCACCCCAGGCGGCGGTATGATACTCCGGAACATAATAAAAGGTCGCTGCCAAATTTTGATTCTCCGTCTGAATGACGGCATCACCAACACGTTCGAGTTGAATGCCGCTCTCGCCGTAGGAGAGGGAATCGCCGGTATTGGTGTGCAAATCAGCGGTCTTTTTGTTTTTGTCATCCAGATAGTAGAGCGTCTGTTTGGTATTGGGGATCGGATTCATGGTGGCGGTAGTGGCGATGGAACCAAACTCGCCTTGCAGCATAAACCAGTTCACGGCCGGGGTCGGCAGTGTTTTATCCCCCAGGTTATCCAGTGTGCCGTCTATGGGAATATCCGCACCATTGAGCCAATGGAATTTTGAACCCGCGATAGCGGGCAAGTAGTCAACGGTTTGACGCATGAGATGCATACCCATCTCCTGCCCGAGACTCTCTTCCAGGAGATCGATCCTGGCGGAACGTGGATAAAAGGTCATGGTCAACGGCAGATGATCAACCGGCTGCGGAATGGTATAAAAATAGATGGCATAGACCTTTTTGTGGATAATGCGCACCGGACCTTTGCGTACAAAAACCATGCTGTCGCGGAGGGCGGTCACTTCTGATTCCTCATAGTCAAGGAAAAATTGATATTTGCCCTTGAAGCGAATTTTCCAGCGATCCATCAGATCCGCTGTTGAGACCGCGCCGTTGCGAATGGAGAGAAAATCGGGGATGGCATCAGCACTGTGTCCGTAGGAATAGGTCAGGGCTTTGACGGTATCGGATCTTCCGATGGCGGAGGTCGCATAAGACATATAGGGCGTAAAATCACGGCTGATGGTATTGGATCGATAGATATATGCGTAGGCTTTCTGATGTGGGGTGACTGATGAGTCGATGGCACAGACCTGATACCTTTGGTAGAGGGTTGAAGTCAAATCCTGAATCCAGCGGTTATCGCCGACACTGTCGCCCATATCCGCGGCCATGAAGCAGATTTCATCCTGATTATCCAATCTGCCGTTATGGAGGGCAAAGTAGCCGCCATTGTCGGTTTCGTCAATTTGAAATGGAATCTGTGTCCAGCTGCCTAGGCGATGGGCATAGACAAAGACATGCCCGGTATCGGCGTTGAAAAAATCGGGCAACTGGCTCCCCAGCACCACAACGGGATCGAATGGCCGCTGCAAATCAGCTGCTATGCCTGGTGCAGTACAAGCCAGTGCGCAAATCCAAATGATGCATAAGTATCGTAGCATAAATTTCATCAAGGTGCCCCTCCTAAATTGGCATGGCATTTATGGGTTTAAGTTAGCATGAATCATGCCAATTTTTGTTGTAAATGACAATTTTCGATCTGACACAATATTTGTTATTATTATACTTATCCCACTTTAATTGTATCACCCCATTCTCTCGCCCCAAGCCGATTTTTTGGCATCCAAAAAATGGCGCAAAACGGCTCATTTGACTCTTTTTGATACATATCGGTGGCGTTTTTGCCATTTTTTCAAGGACTCCAGCGAGCCATCCGGCAGTATATCGACTTCACATCCGGCCAGTATCGTGAAATCGCTGTATTTCTTCTGCAAGGTGCGGATTTCATCGATCTGGCGCAGCAGACGCGTCTCCTGCAGACCATTGCCAATGCCGGATAATTCACCGGGACGATTTTCACGCCACAGATCGGCGATATCGACCGTCAGCTCCTGGATGGTTCGTCAGGCCCTGCGGCAGGCATTGAGCTTGAAGATCAGTTCGCCTTTGAACTCCAAAACAGCGGCGATCTGATCGAACAGGATGGCAATTTTCTGATACTTCATACGCTTTTTCAGCTGTTTTCTTGCCGACTGTAATTTTAGCGCTTTTTCTCGAGATAGTCAACCAATAATTGCAGCCCCTGCAGATAGGAGTTGAGGCCCTGTCCGGAAATTTGCGCCAGACATACATCCGCGATGACGCTGGTGCGCCGGAATGATTCCCGTTTATGTATATCTGACAGATGCACCTCCGCGACCGGCAAGGCAACCGCTGCCAGAGCATCGCGCAGGGCATAGCTGTAGTGGGTGAAGGCGCCGGGATTGATGAGAATGGCCTGTACGGTTTTGCGATGATCCTGGATGAGATCGATGAGCACGCCCTCATGATTGCTTTGTTCGATTTCCAGCTTCACACCGGACCGTGCCGCCTGATCACGCAGGGCTTCGTTGATTTGCTGCAAGGTCAGCGTTCCGTAGATGGAAGGTTCGCGTTCACCGAGGAGATTGAGATTGGGGCCATGCAGTACGAGAATGGCAAACATGATCAATATCCCATGTCAGTAATATCACACCACCATAAGAGAATATAAGCTAAATAAATTGCGCTCCATAGCAGACGGTTTATGTTGCCAGCGATCCCCGGCTACTATGGCCTCCAAGAGATAATAAAAGAATGCCATAGGAGGTCAAATCAATCCTGACGTTGGGACCCTGCTGATCCCCTATCGTAAGGGACAGAGGCAGAAAGCGTCAACACGATGCCCGTTACCTGAATCAGGAGGAGAGGTCCTGGAGCTGCTCAATGGCGCCATAGACCCGGTCATCCCCGACGTCATCACGGAGGACGGCCCTTCCCGGCCGTTCGATCAGCACCCAGGTCTGGCCGCTGCGGCGGCGTTTCTTGTCGTGCGCGATATGCGTGAAAATCATTTCGGTCGTCACGTCAGCGGGGAGAGGGGGTGGATTCAGCGCACGAATCAGGCCCATTCCGCGCTGCACCGCTTCCTGATCCAGGCCTGAACAGGATGCGGAGAGATGCAAGGCAGCGGCCATCCCGAGTGCGATGGCCTCGCCATGGCGATAACAGGCAAAGCCTGTAGCCGCTTCAAGCGCGTGGCCGATGGTATGGCCAAAATTGAGCCAGGCGCGTATGCCCTGCTCGCGCTCGTCCAGGCCAACGATCTCCGCTTTGATCTGGCAGCAGCGGGCGATGACGCTTTCCAGAAGCGCCCCATCCTCAAGACGCATGATACATGGCAGCTTTTCCTCCAGCACCTCCAGGAGTTCTGCGTCCCTGATAAGGGCATATTTCAACACCTCGCCGAGCCCGGCGCGCAGCTCGCGCGGCGCCAGCGTATGCAGGACATCGGGATCGATAAAAACCGCTTCGGGGTGATGAAAGGCGCCGATGAGATTTTTCCCCAACGGATGGTTGACGCCTACCTTCCCTCCCACACTGCTGTCCACCTGGGCGAGCAGCGTAGTGGGAATTTGGATCAGGCGGATGCCGCGCAGATAGGTGGCGGCCACAAAGCCGGCGAGATCACCGACCACGCCGCCGCCGAGTGCCACCATCACGGCGTCCCTGGTGATGCGATTTTCGATCAGCCGCGTGTAAAGTGCATCGCATTGCGAAAGGCTTTTGGAAGACTCGCCGGCCGGAACGGTCAAGGTGAGGAGGCCTTGATCTGAGGCGTTGAAACGCGCTGCCATTGTTTTTCCGTAGAGTCGTTGTACCGTTTCATCGCTGATGAGAACAAAGGGGCCGGGCGATATCTCGCGCAGGCGCAGTGGCCACTGCGCCAGGGTGTTCTGAGCGATGTCAATATCGTACGGTTTCCCGGCGAGATGAACCGTGACGCGTTTCATGGTTCATCCTGCAGATAGAGAAAAATTCTTTCCGCCAGGGCTGACGCTGAAATCTCTTCCCTGCTTTCAAATTGATAATGGGCTTGGCGATAGATTGGCTCGCGCACGCGGAGCAGGGAAGTGATGCGCTCGCTGAGTGCTTCGGCACTCAGGCCCTCCAGGAGGGGGCGTTTGCCCTTGCGTGACAGGCGTTTGAAGAGAACCTCGGCGTCTGCATGGAGGCAGATGGTGATGCCGGAGGCCTGAATTTTACGCCAATTTTCCGGCCGCACCACAGCGCCGCCGCCCAAAGAGACCACCCAGTGTTTCCGGGTACAGATGGCTTCGACCACTTCATCTTCAAGGGCACGGAATACCTGTTCCCCTTGCTGCGTAAAAATGTCGCTGATGCGCAGTCCGGTTTTTTGTTCGATAAGTGCATCGGTATCGGCAAATGGCCAGCCGAGGAACGCGGCAAAGGCTTTGCCGACACGGCTCTTGCCGGTCCCCATAAAACCCATAAAATAGATATTTTTACCATCCCAGGGGTACATGAACCAGATCCTTAAAATGTTCCAACATTTCCGCGAGTGAATCACCACCCAGTTTTTCGTAAAGCGCGTTGGCCAGAACCAGCGCAGTCATGGCTTCGGCGACGACAACGGCTGCCGGCACCGCGCAGATGTCCGCCCGTTCACTGAATGCTTTTTGCGCTTCATGGGTTGCTACATCCAGCGAGCGCAGTGGCTGCACCAATGTGGGCAGCGGCTTCATGGAGAGGCGGATAACGATCGCTTCGCCATTGCTCATGCCCCCCTCAATGCCTCCGGCGTGATTGCTGCCGCGGTAGTATCCGCTCTCGGCCGTGAAAAAAATCTCATCATGAATCCGGCTGCCGGGGTGAAAAGCCACATGATGTCCCATGCCGAATTCAATGGCTTTGATGGCCGGGATGCTCATCAAAGCAGCGGCGAGATGGGTATCGAGCCGGCGATCCCAATGCACATGACTACCCAATCCAACGGGTACGCCCAATGCGACGATCTCGAAGGTACCACCCAGCGAGTC
>DCUM01000095.1:14817-27729 GCA_002327255.1 bacterium UBA2214
GACGCGCACGCGACAGGAGATGCTTCGACGGCTGCCATTATTTCCCGCCACGCTTGCAAGCGTTCGCTGTCGTAAGCCTTTGGGCCCGCAAAAAAAGACATGGCCGAAAAATCACTTTCAACCCCGCCGATGTTGGTGACATGTCCCCATACCGTCACCCTGAAAATTTGCAGCAACTGGCGCGCGACCGCGCCCGCTGCAACGCGCATGGCAGTTTCCCGGGCCGAAGATCGTTCGAGGATGTTGCGCAGGTCTTCTTGTCTGTATTTGACCATGCCGGCAAAGTCCGCGTGTCCGGGACGCGGCCGCTGCAGCGGTGGCGCCGGTTGCGCGACCGGTTCCACCGCCATTTTCTGCGTCCAGTTCGGCCAATCGCGGTTCTCCAGCAACAGGGTGAGCGGGCTGCCGAGGGTCTTGCCATAGCGGACACCGGAGAGAATCCGAACCCGGTCTTGTTCTATTTGCATGCGACCGCCGCGCCCATGGCCGCGCTGGCGGCGGCGCAGGTCTACGGCAATGTCGCTTGCCGTGATCGCCAAGCCGGCGGGCAATCCCTCGATAATGGTGATCAGGGCCTGGCCGTGCGATTCCCCGGCTGTCAAAAAACGAATGCGCTCCATCATATCAGTTCAGCGCTCAATTTTGCGACGATTTCGTGATACATCCGGTCATCCAGAGCATAGTCCGTATACATCCAGATCTGCAAAGCGGCCAACCCCTGGTGGATCAGCATATCCAGACCGTTCTGGATGGCTGCACCGCGTTTTTCCGCCTCGAACAGGAAACGGGTCAGGCGTGGATTATAGATGAGGTCATAGACAAAATGGTGTTTGCCGATGAGATCGAACCGCATCAAGGGCGCCGCATCGGTGACCGGATGCATGCCCATGGTGGTGGCGTTGATCAAAATGCCGGCCCTGGTGACGCTTTCAGCAAGTTCGGGATGATCGGGCGACAACAACGCCACCGTTTTGATGGCAAGATGTTCCCGGCAAAATGCAGCGAGTTCCTCACCGCGCAGTGCCGTGCGATTGACGAGCGTCAATTTTTCCACACCCAATCGGGACAGGGCAAAGCAGATCGATCGGGCGGCGCCGCCGGCGCCCCAGAGTACGACATGGCTGCCGCTGAAGCGGGCCAGATGGGTGCGCACTGAAACGAGAAAACCCGCGGCATCGGTGGTGAAGGCATGTATTTTATCGTCCTTGAAGACCAGGGTATTGGCCGCGCCAATGAGCCGGGCTTCCGGAGATTGATGATGACAGAGTGACAAAATCTCCTGTTTATGCGGCGTAGTGAGATTGATGCCGGCAAAATTCATCGCCATGGCCCCCGCAACAGCCTCGCGCAGCCGCTGCGGCCGCACCCGCAGCGCCACATAGACGCCATTCACGTTGAATTTGCTGAAAAAATAATTTTGCAGCAGCGGTGACAGAGAATGGCTGATGGGGTCTCCAAAGACCGCGAAGAGTCTGCTTCTGCTGTTAATCATGGCACATCTGATCCAGAAGTTGAAAAAAACCGGGAAAGGAAATGTCGACGCAATCGGCGCCCTTTATGGTGGTTTCGCCTTGTGCAATCAATGCGGCGATGGCGAATGACAAGGCGATGCGGTGGTCATTATAGGAATCGATCTGCGCGCCTCGGAGGGGTGTCGGTCCATTGATAATGAGACCATCCTTGGTTTCGCGCACATTGGCGCCCATTTTCTGCAGATTCGTGGCCACGGCGGCAATACGATCGGATTCCTTGATGCGCAACTCAGCGGCATCGCGAATGGTGGTGGTGCCCTGCGCCTGTGTGGCGGCAATGGCCAGAATCGGGATTTCGTCGATGATCCTGGGGATCATGGAACCTGCCAAACTGGCACCATGGAGGCGGCTGCTGCGCGCTGTGATCGTTGTCCGTGGCTCCATATTGATGACCTCTGCAGGGTCCATGTGGATGAGGGCTTTCATGGCGAGAAGTGCGTCATAAATGCCGAGCCGGGTTGGATTGACGCCCACATTGATCAGAGTGATCTCCGAATCGGGCAGCAGGGAAGCGGCGACCAGGAAAAATGCGGCCGAAGAAATGTCGCCCGGCACAATAATCTCCGTGGCGCGCAGGTTGGCAGGACCCTTGACACCGGCGCCGCCCTGCGAATATTGCGCCTGAACGCCAAAAGCCTCGAGCATTCTTTCGGTGTGATCCCGGGACGGACTCGGTTCGGTGATGCGCGTGATGCCATTGGCATACAAGCCGGCCAGCAACACGCAGGACTTGACCTGGGCGCTGGCAATGGTGGAAGCATAATCGATGGAGCGCAGCGGGCCGCCATGAATGGTCAACGGCGCTTTATAAGCAGCACTTTCAATGTGCGCCCCCATATTTTCGAGCGGTTCGATGATGCGGCGCATGGGACGGTTGCGCAGGGACGCATCACCGCTGATGGTGGTGGCAAAATTTTGTGCCGCCAAAATACCGGAGAGCAGCCGGATCGTGGTGCCGGAATTCCCGGCATCGATCACTTTTTTCGGTTTTGTGAAACCATACTTGCCCTTGCCGGAAACGACGAGTCCCTTGCGATCTTTTTTCATCCGCACCCCGAGATCGCGCAGACATTTTCTCGTGCTCTCGACGTCGCGTGCGCTCGACAGGCCCTTTATGCGCGTCTCACCTTCGGCCAGCGCGGCAAGAATCAGGGCGCGATGCGAGATCGATTTGTCTCCGGGCACGGATATTTCGCCAGAGATTCGGCGTTTGGGTGTAATGATCCTATCGGACATTTCATTCTCTCTTTCTGCATTCAAGGCCGCGTGATTTCAGTAGTGCCAGTGCCATTTCCCGATCCACTTCGGTGGCAAATGCCAGTCGCATCGTGCCGCCTTCGTTTTCGCGAATCTTTAATACTTCGATATCTTTTATGTTGATATTTTTTTCCAGCAGCGCCGTGGCAATCATGGCAATCATGCCCGGCCGGTCTTCAACCGCTATGGAGATATCATAATGAGGCCGCATGAACCCGCGCGTATCTTTGGGAATCGAAAGGCGGTTTTTGGCGGAAGTATCAAAGAGATTCGCCATGCTTTCCGCCTGAATGGTGGCTTTCAGTTTCTGCAACTCTTCGACATAGGCATCGATATAGGTCTCGATCATATCACTGTTGGTTTTCAGGATATCCTCCCAAATGCCAAAGGGGCTGGAAGCGATGCGGGTCATATCACGAAAACCACCAGCCGCCATTTTGAGGAAATGACTGCTCTCTTTTTGCCGCCGCGCCGCCAGGCTCATGAGCGCGATGGCAGCCATTTGGGGCAAATGGCTGACGGCGGCGGCAATTTCATCGTGTAAAAGCGGTGATATGAGAAGCACTTTCGCGCCGGTCATTTCGATCAACTCTCCAAATCCCTTTCTTTTCGCCTCATTGATGGGTTTGGAAGGCGCCAGTACGTAGGTTGTGTTTTCGAACAGAAACGGGTCGGCGGCCTCCACCCCATTGCTCTCGGAACCCGCCATGGGGTGGCCGCCGATGAAATCGCAATGAGACGGCAAATAGAGATTGGCCATCTCGGCAATGCGGCGTTTGGTGCTGCCAACATCGGTGATCAAGGCGCCAGGCCGGACATCCGCTCCCATCGTCTGGATGAGTCGCAGGATATCGGAAATCGGCGTGCAGAGAAAAATCAAATCCGCACTGGATGTGGCTTGCGAGGCCCTCTCTTTGGGTACCGCTTCATCGATGATATGGCGCTGCCGGGCGATATCGAGTATATGAGGATGATCGACACCGATGAGGGTGCCTGTAAATCCCTTGCGTTTCAAGGCCAGACCCAGCGAGCCACCGATCAATCCCACCCCGATGATGACGACCCGTTTAAATTGTTCGCTCTCTCCCATCGTCTTCTCCGCCTTTTCAGATCCGTTTCCCGATCGCCCAGGCGATCATGCGCAGCTCCTCCATCAGTCGCTGAAACTGGTGTGGGTAGATGGATTGCGCGCCATCGGACAGGGCGTGATCCGGATCGTGGTGAACTTCGATAATCAGGCCGTTGGCGCCTGCGGCTACGGCAGCGCGCGCCATGGGGGCTACTTTATCACGCCGGCCGGTGCCGTGACTGGGGTCGGCAATGATGGGCAGATGACTCCGTTTTTGCGTCACCGGTATGGCCGAGATATCCAGCGTATTGCGGGTATAGTTCTCGAAGGTGCGGATGCCGCGTTCGCAAAGGATAATTTCATAGTTGCCGCCCGACATGATGTATTCCGCAGCCATCAACAGTTCCTCAATGGTGGCGGCCAGTCCGCGTTTCAGCAGGATGGGCTTCTTGACAGACCCCAGTTCACGCAGGAGGGAAAAGTTCTGCATATTGCGGGCGCCGACCTGGATAATATCGATATACTGCACCATCAAATCGAGCTGGGCAATTTCCATGATTTCCGAGACGGTGGCAATTTTCATTTCTTCACCAACTTGCTGCATGAGCTGCAATCCTCTCTCGCCCAACCCCTGAAACGCATAGGGGGATGTGCGCGGTTTGAAAGCACCACCGCGCAACACCTTGGCGCCCGCTTTTTTCACTTCACGGGCAATGGTATATAACTGTTCTTCGCTCTCCACGGAACAGGGCCCGGCGCAGACGGTAACCACGTCGCTGCCAAAGGAAGCTTCCTTTATTTCAACAATCGTATTATCCGGATGGAAGGCGCGGCTGGCGAGTTTGTAAGGCTCGGTGATACGGAGCACCTCGAGTACGCCTTCCATGATCTCGAATTCGCGGATATCCAGATTGCGGATATCGCCCAGACCGCCGAGGATGGTGCGATTGACACCGACGACTTTATGTACTTTGAACCCGTATTTTTCCAGTTTTTCAGATACAGCGTCCACCATGGTCTCACTGGCGCTGTCCTTCATGACAATGACCACCGTCTTCCTCGCTATCCCTTAAGGTTAAACATCATACTGCAGATTCCTGCAGGCTGTTATTATCATTGTAAAAATTTGCTGCATGTCTGCATTGGCGAAGGGGCCGTCATTGTTGAGAAGAATTCTCTCCAGAATCTCTTTTTCTCTGGTTTCATCCACAATGGCCAGGCTTGCGGCGCGTTTTGTCCGGCCGATCTCCAGGGCGAAAGCCGCGCGCTGGTTCAGCAGATCAACGATTTGTGCATCGATGCGGTCAATTTCATTACGAAGTGCGGCAAAATCCATGACGCCCCCGGATAAAATTAAAAAGCCCACCAGCTTGAATTGCGCAGTGGGCGGATTTGTACTTTGATATCTGGATGGCTGTCAGCTATCCGCCACTAGCAATAAAAAAATAAAAATAGAAGATAAAATTGTGATAGTGATATTCCATGTTTTGCTGCGCCGTTAATAAAATCCGTTGAAAATCTTTATAGCTTGAATTTAATAAATTAAAGGCAAGAGTCAAGTGTTTTTTTATCAAAACCCGGGGCGAAATGTTGCACCGTCACAACGGTGTGGATATTGCCGCGGGGATTGAAATCTCCCCTGATGCCGAGAAAACGCGGTTGGCAAAGACGAACGAGGTCGTCAAGAATTTCATTGACGACTTCTTCATGGAAAATGCCGCGATCCCGAAATTTGTTGATGTAGAGTTTGTAGGATTTGAGCTCGATGCACCACTTATCGGGCACATATTTCAGCTCGATGGTGGCGAAATCAGGGTACCCCGTGCGCGGGCAGAGGCAGGAAAATTCCGGATCGGCAATGGTGATGAGGTAATTGCGATGCGCATTGATGTTCGCAAACACTTCGAGTTTGGCATCGAGGATTTCCCGCTGCCCGCGTTTCAGTTCATCCATACAGGTTCCAATCCATAGTTCAGGTCAAGATTCAGCCCCTGGTGTGCCAAAATACGCCTTGAAAACAGGCCACCCTTGCCGGGCTCGCGTTCTTGGTCAAAATCATCACCTGTCAAAGGGCTGCCCCCATCGTATCAGTGCTGCTACATTTGCTACCACGACAAGCTACCCAGATATATATACCTCGCTACATGCAAGGAGTTATGATGCTACATAACCGGCTATATCGAGCTATTGCATGCCCCCTGTTCTGCTACATGACAGTAGATACCTCGGGATATCCCACCAGTCTCTCTCTTTTTTCAAGGTTCCAATTCTTCAAGGCAGCAAATCGTTCGCGATTCATTGTAAGTATATAGTATTGTTCCCGTCTCGTATGCTTCCTATCTGTTGCGGAGATAAAACCCATTTTTTGGGCGCAATCAAAGCAGGAGTGTAAAATCCGCTCAATTCTTCTGCGTTGCCGCGCTTTGACATAGGTGTGCATCTGTAAATGTTCTGTTAAAAGCCGGGTTTCGCTCACTTCAAAAGACCAATCGGCCGGCAATTTTTCGGTCTTCTCGAAGAGCCGCTTTTCATTGGCCTGGGTCAGGATAAAACTCATGAAACGTCTGTGAAAAATGGTGTAATGAAGTCCGACGATCCTTTTTAATTCCCAGTTTATATAACGCGGTAAAAAGAGTGTTCTGCTGTCGTGATCGGGAATCAAGGCATGGTGGTAATCCAGCAAAGCATACCCGCGCACTCTTTTTTTACTGCCTTTGAGGCCTGGGAAAAAGAGGGTTTGGCACAGCCACAGGGGGCTGGTCAACGCCACGTCAATGCGTCTGTCGCCGCCCAGCATGTTTTCCATTCCGGAATGCAGTGCAAATCGTCTTTTACAGAGTAATAGGAATCCCCTGATGACACGGTTGCGTTTGCCTTTATCAAATTCCATTTTGGCAAATTTATTCCGCTTCCTGGGAACCGCCGCCGCTTCAAGTAATTCGGTGGTATCAAAGTAAAACGCCTCTTTGCCGTCCATTCGGAAATTGGGGTGATAGCCGTTATCGGCGAGAAGAGTCTGCACAGCGAGCAGTGCATCTTCTTCCGCCTTGTTGAGCTGTAATCTGGCAAAGCCGTATTTTTTTTGCGAACGCGCTTCGTTAAAAATGAGCTCCAGTTGAGGGCTGACGGGTTGTGTCTCAATTTTCGCTTTTTCAAGTGCGTGGGAAACGCCGATGGTTTCGGTATCAGAAACTGAATCTGCAAATTGGAGAAATGTTTCTATCATTTCGTTGGCCCACAGCAGCGATAATTCTCCCCTGAGATACCGGGCACCTTCATGCAAAAAAATATCCAGCAAACCGGGATCTCTGAAGACGTTTCGGGAAATGCCGGTAACCAACGCCCGCACCAATAATGGCTCGAGCTGCAGTTCTTCTTCGTCCGAAAAAGGTTTCAAGCGATCGCGCTGACTCGCTTCAGTCAAATCCTCGTAGCCTGGAATCGTGAATCCGTCTGCGCGTGTGTACAGCGTCCTGAAATAATTTTCATCACGGATCATGATCCGCTCCACAGATTCGGAATCAGCATGGGCGCGGAGCGTTTTGCCATCCGCTGTGATGAGCAGGAGTTTTGCAAAGTTGCCGAACACATAATCAGACGGTGCCAGGGCTCTGGTTGCATCATTCATTTGCACCTCATAGGCTGCTGAACATGATAAGATAAAAGGATCAAATTGCTTCTCTTGCCGGGAAATGGTCTGGCACTTCTCCTTTCACAGGTAGCGTTAGAACTTTAATCCCCCCAAAGGGCTCGCACCGGTGCGATCCTGTTCTGTGGCTTGCGTGCTACTTTCCAGGCCACACATTGCAACTTGTTCACCGCTACGATGCTGCATGGATGTATCTACTTTGCTACACATTTACCGTTACAAAGCTATTGGTATATCTATACCAACCAGCAGAATCGCAGATATATTCCGCTTCAGTACGCCAATGTTCACTTTTTGAACAATTGCTGATTAACGGAATCAGGGCTGCCTGAAACGCATCTGCTGCCATATGATGTCATGGTTTGTAAACGACGGCCATCATGGCTGATGACATGAAGAGAGGCCAAGATCAGGATAGAACATGGTTCGAAACCATAACGATGCAAATCAACGCGCTCTGCTTGTGCGGTGGTGTAGCGGTGGAACGGCTTTGCGGGTTTTACATCCTGTTATTCACTGTTCTACGCATAGCGGATGGGGTCCTCAATGCCGGCTTCGGCAAATCCGTGCCGGCGGATGCGGCAGCTTTCACATACACCGCATGCCGTTCCGCGCTCGTCCGGGCGATAGCAGCTCACCGTCTGAGAATAGTCCACTCCGAACGCGATGCCGCGGCGGATGATCTCGCTCTTGCGCAGGTTGAGAAGGGGTGCATGGAGGGTAAAAGGCCTCCCCTCAGAACCAGCGCGCGTGCCCAGATTGGCCACGCGTTCAAAAGCTTCGAGAAATTCCGGCCGGCAATCCGGATAGCCGCTGAAATCGAGCGCATTGACACCAATGAAGACATCGCTGCTGCCGATGGTTTCCGCATAGGCCACTGCCATTGCCAGCAAAATGGTGTTCCGCGCCGGCACATAGGTCACCGGCACAACGGCGGGATTGGGCCTCTGCTGTGGAATTTCCATCTCCGCGGTCAGGGCGGAACCGCCGATTTGGCGCAAATCCAGTTCAATGATCTTGTGATGGCAAATTTGCAGAGTGGCGCAAACAGCCCGGGCCGCAACGATTTCCAGCGCCGCTTTCTGGCCGTATTGAAAAGTCAAGGCGTGCACATCCCATCCCTCTGACCTGGCAACAGCGAGTGTTGTGGTGGAATCGAGTCCCCCGCTGAGAAGACAGACGGCTTTTTTCATTTTATACGCCTCTTTTCTCAGGATCCCAGATGATTTTGTGCAGCTGCATTTGCAGGCGCACGGGTTTACCGCTGTCCAGAATCCATTTTGCCAACTGGTGCGGCGCCAGCTTTTCCAGCATCGGAGAAAAAAGCACCGGGAAATGATCGCTGAGCGCGTACGTTTCGGTCACAGATAACGCATAGTCCATATCTGTGCGATCGCCAATGACGAATTTTATTTCGTCGCCGCGGCGGAGCCGGGCTATGTTTTTTTCATCGAAACTGTGCTGTTCTTGGCTGGATGGCGTCTTGATATCCATGATGCGGTGCACACCCATTGGTGCGAGATCTATGTTCTGTGATCCGTTGGTTTCGAGCAGAACAGTCGCTCCGCTTTCCAAAAGCAGCGCGCAGAGACGGGGTGTATCCGCTTGCAGCAGGGGTTCTCCACCGGTTATTTCCATCAAATCTGCCGGATAGATTCGGACGAGTTTCATAATATCTGGCAGCGTATACTCTGAACCCTGATGCCAGGCATAGGGGGTATCGCACCAGACGCAGCGCAGATTGCATCCGCTGAGACGGATGAATGTGCATGGCCTTCCGGCAAAAGTGGATTCACCCTGAATGCTGCGAAAAATTTCATGAACGACCATTTCACGATCCGGAATAAATCACCGCCAACTCGTCGGTCTCTCCCGCTTCCACCTCAACAACGCTGACCTTATTGGGAAGATTATTCTGCAGCCAATCAAAAATGTAACGCGCCAGGTTTTCCGATGTCGGGTTCATGGCGTCAAATGGAGGTACTTCATTGATGAGACGGTGATCAAATGGCTGGATGCATTCATTGACCATTGTGCGCAGTACCAGCAGGTCCATCAGCATACCCGTTTCATCCAGTTCGCTTCCGGCCACGGTGACCTTGATCTTCCAATTGTGCCCATGGATGCGTTCGCACGCACCGGGATAGAATTTGAGGCGATGAGCAGCCGAAAAATGAGTGGTTACGCATAATTTATACATACATTTCCTCTTGGCCATTAACAGGGGAAAGCCGAACAGGCTGTCCGGCTCTTTGATTTTATGCATTAAAACGGTTGCCGGGCCTCTTTATTCACTATCGGGAGACCACTGAGGGTGCCTCCCTCTGAACTTTCTCAATGGCGGCAACGATGTCGTGCATATCCTCTTCGCTGCCCAGAAGAATATTCTGTGTGAACCAGATGGCCTCTTCATAGCACGCTTTTTCGCTCTCGGGACAAAAGTCGACGCTGTAATCGATGTCCATTTCGATTTTTTTACCGCGTGGACCGAAGGATTTATTGAGAAAAACCGGCTGCTTGTAAAGTGGAATGGAGTAGCCCGGACTGGTCGGGATACCCTCTTTGCGCAGTGCCTCGATGAATTTCGTCTTGCTGATGCCCGCAAAATGCTCCTTTTGGTAACGGAAAATGAACAAATGGCAGGCGTGACTGGTGACATTCTTTTCCAGCGGGAGCGGCATGATGCCGTCAATGTCTCCAAGAAGCTCGGAAAGCAGGGCAAAATTTTCCTGGCGGATGGCTTTCAGCTCTTCATAGCGATCATACTGTGCCAAAAGAACGGCCGATTGCAGTTCGGTGATGCGATAATTTCCGCCAAAATAAAAATGTTCGTACCAGAGGCCGTCTTCACTGCGACCGCAATTATGATGGGAACGGGCGAATTTGGCGATGGTGTCATCGTTGGTAAGGATAATGCCGCCTTCTCCGCAATTCACATTCTTGGATGATTGGAATGAAAAGCAGCCTGCCGCGCCAATGGCGCCCACCGGACGGTTTTTCCAGGATGCGCCCCACGCCTGCGCCGCATCTTCGATGATGATGAGATCGTGCTTTTGGGCGATTTTTTGCAGGGCGTCCATATTGGCCGGCCTTCCGGCGAAATGCACCGGCATGATGGCCCTGGTGCGCGGTGTCACTGCCGCTTCGATGGCCTGGGGGTCGATATTATAGGTGTCCGGATCGATATCGACGAAAACCGGAATGGCACCGGCTTCAACCACCGCTGACGCCGTGGCGATGAAGGTATACGCCGGAACGATCACTTCGTCGCCCACGTCAATGTCGGCCGCTGTCAACGCTATTCGGAGTGCTGTTGTGCCGCTGTTCATGGCAATACCATGCCTGGCATCGTGCGCTGCCGCGAATTGGTTTTCGAATGTTTCCGTCTCTTTTCCGGCCAATCTCCCCCATTTGCCGCTTTTGATGACCCGGGTGAGATTTTCGATTTCCTCATCACCCCAAACCGGCCAGACCGGAAACGGCTTGGTGCGTACAGGCGCCCCACCATTGATTGCCAATGACATGCATACCTCCCTTATGAATCCTGATTAAAAAACAGCTTTAAGCGATGGCTGTGATGTGCGCCAATCGGGAAAGATGTTGTCGAGTTCGAGTTGCAACTGCTGCGCACTCTCAAATTGAATGGCTTGCATGCCCACGTTGCGTGCGGCTGCAATATTTTCTTCCCGGTCATCGATAAAGAGTGCTGCTGCCGGCTGCAGACCGAATCGTTTCAGCGCAGCCTGGAATATTTTCGCCTGTGGTTTGACGGCATGGACTTCAAACGAGGTCACCGGCTCTTCAAAGAGCTGCATGACCGCATAATTCCTGACGATATAATCAAAGTGGAGCGCATCGGTATTGCTGATGACCGAGAGGCGAACCTGCGTACGCAATGCAGTGATGATATCCGTGACACCCTCTTTAAGGCGAAAAATGCCGGTATAAAAAGATTCAAAAACGGCGCGATCGTTGATTTTGGGAAATTGCCGGGTCATGCGGTCAAAGAGAACATCCGCGGTAATTTTGCCGGTTGCAAAACGTTGATAGAGCGGGCTCAATCCGTGCAATTGCAGGGCCATCTCTTTTTGCGAGATGCGGCAGAGCCGTGCCATTTGCCGCACAAATAGATCGAACTGCACGTCGACCACAACGCCGCCAAGATCGAAGAAGACCATCTCTGGCAGGATGTGGGTATGGCGATGGATTTGCATAAATTCGGTTCCGATGTTCTCTTTACGATCAGCCTGTTAACCCCATTCACCGCAGAACGCGTTGCGGCCACGGCACCGCTCATTTCACCCCTTGTGACGTTCTCGGCGAGTTGGTGCAGTGCCGCCACCCTGTCCTCCTCCTCCGGATGCCGGTGCAGGGTCTGGAAATTGACTGTTAATTTACAAAAGTTATTGTCATTAGTCAAATAATAATTCGGACAGCCATTCGCCGCCATCCCTCAAAACAATCAAATTGGCGGGCAGTGGCGGATGGAGAGGCCCAGATGTCAATTCGGAATCCATGGCAGAACGGTCGATTCATTCCAGGGAGGAGAACAGAGCGCCGACCGAAGTACCTTCATGAATGGCCTGAATGCCATCCGCAAAAAGCTTGCCGACGCCCAGCACCTTGATCTTGTCACAGGGCTGTTCCAGGCGCAGCGGCACGGTGTCGGTGACGACCACTTCCTCAACCGCAGAGCGCGTGAAGCGTTCGCACGCATTCTGTGAAAAGAAACCATGGGTACACCCGGCCAATATTCTCTGTGCCCCGTGCTCCTTCAGAGTATAAGCGGCCTCCAGCATGGAGCGGCCGGTAAGAATTTCATCGTCGATGATCAAGGCATCTTTTCCGGAAGCGTCGCCAATGACCGTTCGCACCTCCACCTCTTCCTCATCGCCACGGCGCTCCTTATCCAGGATCACCAGGGGACGGCCCAGAGCCTTGGCAAATGTTCGCGAACCTTTGGCGCTGCCGACGTCGGGTGCAGCGATGACCATGTTCGAAAGATCCTTCGTCTTGTAATGGTCCACCATGATCTGGGTGGCGAGGAGTTGATCGATGGGGATATGGGAGAAACCCATAATTTGCGGAGAATGCAGCTTCATGGTAAGAATGCGATGGGCGCCTGCCGTCTCGAGCAAATCCGCGACCAGGCGTGCGGTAATCGAAATTCTCGGTTCATCTTTCTTGTCGGAGCGGGCATAGAAATAGTAAGGCATGACCGCCGTGATACGATTGGCGGAGGCATAACGCAGCGCGTCGATGAAAATAAGCAGTTCCATCAGATGCTCGTTGACCGGCGGGGCGGCTGTCTGGATGATGAAAACGTCCTTGTTGCGGACATTTTCTTCGATTTTGATTTTGATATTATTGTTGCTGAAGCGAATGATTTTGGCTTTGCCCGATTC
>DCUM01000040.1 GCA_002327255.1 bacterium UBA2214
TCAATGGCATGGTGAATTCTGATGAATATGCCCTCAAAGTCGTATTCGCCTTGCTGTCCCGTATCCTTTCGCTCAACATGAATGTGCTCCACCCAGATTTTTTTACTTTCAATAAGGCCCTGCAAATCAAATCCGAGCGAAGCGACGTTCGCCGCAAGTTCCTGTTCTGTTTCCTCGAACGATATAAAAACACCGGGTTCATTGTACTGTGTGGCGCCCCGGACCAGAAATTCCATGGCCAGGAGCGTTTTTCCGCAGCCTGCCCCGCCGCATACCAGCGTTGGTCTGCCTCGCGGCAATCCCCCGCCTGTGATTTCATCCAAACCCAGGATACTTGTGGGCGCTTTGGGGAGGAGTTTGCGGGCGGGTTGTTGTGTATCTTTTTTCTTCATACTTTTTTGCTTTCAAATTATTCTTCACATGACAATGAATGATAGGGAAATTTGCCACGCAAAACAATAGCCCAAAGGGACCTAAAACGGACTAATCCTTTTGGACGATATAGGAGTAGATCCATCAAAAGCAGAGGTCGATGTTTGGATCAGGGGAATGAGCCAGGATCAAATTACATAATACAAGAAGTAAAAAAGATCGCGGCAGCGCTAGGCAGCCAGCCCTTGTTTCATGCGACTGGTGGGATGATTTGCTGGTATGAAGGGTGGCGTGTCGTATTTCTGGAACCGGGGAAAGCCGGTGCTCCCGGTTATTGGGATTCTTCCTTGTGGGCGAAAGCGGCAATCTGCAGGCGGGTGCTGAGTGCCAGTTTATCGAGGATATTGTGTACGTGGCTTTTGACGGTGAAGGTGGCGATGTGAAGCGACTCGGCGATTTCTTTGTTGCTCATGCCTTGTGCTATCAGATCAACAACCTGGCGTTCGCGAAATGTAAACTGGATGGAATCGGGGGGGATGCCATTGCCGCTCTTGATGGCCAACTCCACAACCTGGGTGAAAAGTGATTGGGTTAAAATCGCCGGCAATACTTTGGCGCCTCCCGCGACACTTCTGATCGTTTCGACCCAATCGTTCACAGCGGCGTTTTTAAGAATGAATCCGGATCCTCCGGCTTTTACAAACTCCACGATGTCGACATGATCTGGCAGAATATCCATCGCAATGATTTTTGCTGTGGGGATTTCCTGCTGAAGCAGGGCCATCAAATTCAGACTGTTGATTTTTTCGAGTCCCAAATCCAGAAGGACAATATGGGGGGAGGCGCCGATACTTTTTAATTGTTCCACGGCATCGCCGTCTTCCGATCGTGCGACAATTTTAAAATCAGCTTGCGCACTGAGCATGGTGGCGATACCTTCCCGGAGCAGACGGTTGTCCTCTATTAATAAAATATTTATTTTACCCATCAAAACCTTCCAGCGCAAAATGTTTGGATTTGTTTGGTTCTGGCTATCCTCGAAAGCGTGTCAGATAAGGTGAAGTGGGCCGTACTTTATCAAGACCATCATTGCATCATCCGCGGATTGGCATCAAGGCCGGTTCGGTCCCTTTAGCAAGAGCAACTAAATTTAAAAATTAGGGCATTTTCGAAAAATCAGCAGTGTCCGGCTATCCCCCAAAACACGGCTAAACTGAATAATGAACCGCAAAAATGGGCATGATTTGACTTCAAACCGATTGCGTCTAAAATAGTGTCCTACCCTATATAGGAGCAACAGGATAAATAACTATCATATTCGCAATAACCGGACAATTATGTCTAAAACTATGGAATTTGTTACAAAAGAGCAAGCTGTTTTTTTTTTTTCAATTTTTCGCGCCGCGGCGAGTGGTATGGATAAACAAAAGCCGCAAATCAATGCGGCTTTTAGGGCAGGGAATGGGGGCTAAAGTTCAGCGAAAACCGGTTCGCGGCGATTCTGGCGCACCGCCTTGTTGTAGCCTGCTTTCAACTCCTGCATCAGTTCCGCAACAGATACAATTTCCTTGACGCGATAGCCGTTTGCACCCGTGAAGGCAAAGCCATGGTCGAGCCTGCCTTGTTGCGCCTCGGTCAACGCCTGGGCGATGCAATAAGGCGCCGTATGAAAATCGCATCCCTTCAGGCAGCGGTAGGGACACGTGAAAGGCTTTTTATTGCCCGCTTCCACATCCCTGATGAATGCGTTGCGAATGGCACGCCCCGGCAGTCCGACGGGACTTTTAATGATGACGATATCCTCTTCCCGGGCGTTGATGATGGCTTGTTTGAAGGCCGGATCGGCATCGCATTCGTGAGTGGCGATGAACCGTGTGGCGATCTGCACGCCCGCGGCGCCGAGCTGCATGATGTTGTAGATATCCGTTCCGGTATAAATGCCGCCGGCGGCTATGACCGGGATGTTTTTTCCGAAGCGTTCCGCATAGGGTGCGACAGCGCTGACAACCTCAGGGATCAGCTTTTCCAGGGCGAAGGCGGGGTCATGGATGTGTTCATATTTAAACCCGAGATGCCCGCCGGCCCTGGGTCCTTCCACTACCACACCATCCGGCACATGATCGTACTTTTTACTCCAGTATTGAAAAATCAGATCGGTAGCGCGTGCGGAAGAGACGATGGGGACGATCCGGGTGTGCAGGCGTTTGAGGCGTTGCGGCGGCAGGTTGTCCGAAAAATGGAGCGGCAGACCGGCGCCCAGAAAGAGCACATCCACGCCGGCATCAATCGCCGTGTCGACCAATGCAGTATAATCGGAAAGGGCGACCATAACGTTGACGCCGAGGATGCCGTTGCTCATTTGACGGGCCTTGAGAATTTCCTCCCTGAGGCGAAAAGTGCTCATTCCTTTTTTACGGCCGCGTGTTTGGGCGTCGAGGAGATCGAGCCCGACCGAGGCGATGGTGCCGACGCCGCCGGCATTGGCAACGGCGGCCGCCAATCTCGCTCCGGATATTCCGACGCCCATCCCGCCCTGTACGATCGGGGTTGCTACGTGGATATCCCCTATGTGTAAAGCTGGCAAGTTTACTGGATACATACGCTTTCTCCCAAAAAATGACACAGGTAGTATGTTTGGGGCTCAAGCAGCGATCAGAAAAGGCTTTGCATTGAGCGTAAAATACTTTATAATAATATAAGAAATTGGCAATACAAGAATTGTAAAAGTACTGTAAAAGTGAATTGAATTCATGAAACGCTGGCGCTCCTATTTTTATCATATCCTGATCTTTATCATTGCACAGTTGGCCTGGCTGGCATTGCTGTCACTCTGGATTTACTGGTACATATCCAATTACATCATTTTTAGCCAGGTGGGCGACCGCCTCTCGCCCCAGATGATTCCGGAAGGGCGAAACGTATTTGCCTTGGTCAGCGGTTTGATCCTGCTGCTGGCCATTGGCGCCGGCATGTTTTTATTGTTCAGGCGGCTCAGCATCCAGTATCATCTCACCGGTTTGTATGACAATTTCATCGCCAATGTCACCCACGAATTAAAATCACCCCTGGCTTCCATTCAACTCTATCTCGAAACCATGGTGCGCCCCGGGGTGTCGCGTGCAAAACAGCAGGAATTTATTTCTACCATGCTGCGTGATACGGAGCGGCTCGATAATCTCATCAATTCCATTTTGCAGATACCCGCTCTGGAGCATAAAAAGATCGCCAATGAGTTCACGGTGGAGGAGGCGGGAGCGATGTTCGCCCGATTAATTGCCGAGGCGCGTGAGCAGTTCCAGCTCGATGAGACAACCCTCGTCTTGGAAGGAGAGGCGCCTTGCCGCTGCGTGGCCGATATCAATGCCATGCGCATGGTGGTGCATAACCTGATCGACAACGCCATCAAATACAAATCCGGTCCGTTTCATATGACGGTTGGAATGGCATGTGGAACTGCAACGGTCACCATCACCTTCACCGATCAGGGTGTCGGTTTTCCCGAAGCGGAGAGAAAAAAAATATTTGACAAATTTTACCGCATCGAAACGGAGGATTCACCCAGCGTAAAAGGCACCGGTTTGGGACTTTTCTGGGTACAGGAGATTATCCGCTATCACGGCGGCACCATCTCCGCGGCCAGCGCCGGGCGCCATAAGGGCAGCACCTTCCGTATCGAGCTGCCCATATACCGGATTTCAAAACGGCGCTACATAGATAATCTTATTCGCAAGAGCCGTCAAAATAACAAGAGGACGGATGAAACCCCGGGAAAATGAATACCGCGGTTGCCGCATTCTTCTGGTCGAAGACGAGGAATCGCTGGCGATCGGCCTGGAATTTAATCTGTTGCAGGAAGGCTATCAGGTAATGCGCATTGCGGATGGTAAAAGCGCTGTGGAAATATGCGAGCGCGAAACTTTCGATTTGGTCCTTCTCGATGTCATGTTGCCATTTTTGGATGGGTTTGAGGTGGCGCGCCGCTTGCGCGCTACCTCGCCGCAGCTTCCCATTCTAATGCTGACAGCCCGCAAAGCAGCCGTTGACCGGATCACCGGTTTGCAAACCGGTGCTGACGATTATTTGACCAAACCCTTTCACCTCGAGGAGCTGCTGTTGCGCATCAAGGGAATGCTGCGACGCAAAGAGTGGTACCGTGAGAATCCCGGACAAATGGTACAGTACCGATTTGGTGACAACGAAATCCATTTTGACACATTGATCTGCAGCAGCCGCGGCAGAAAGTTTCAAATTACGCCGCAAGAAGCGCAAGTCCTGCGCTATCTGATTGCACACAGGGAACGCATCGTCTCCCGCCAGGAACTGCTTGAAAAAGTATGGCATATGCACGGTGCGATGGAAACGCGCACCATTGACAATTTCATCGTTCGGCTGCGCAAATATTTTGAACCGGAACCTGCACAGCCGCGCTATTTTATCAGCGTTCGTGGAGCGGGTTATCGATTCATCGCAGATGAATGATCCGGCGAGACTGAACGATTTCATCACTCTTTATTTATGATACACGTCCAGGAGCTGCAACCGCGTTGCCTCGAGGCGACTCTCCATGATGTGAGCGAAACGCTTGAGAAATTCATAGCCCAGAGAGTGATTCTTTTCGCACTTTTGCCGGATGCAGGTGCCATCGAGAACATAGACGCGTGTCTCCTTCATAACCTGGGCGTCAAAATGCCAGAAGTAGGGAGGCAGCAGCCAGGACCAGCCGAGGATATCGCCATCGTCGAGCGTCTGCAGGATGATGGGACTTTCAGCACCGCTGTCGAGTTCGACGGCGACCAACCCGCTTCGGATGAGATAAAACTCTTTGGCTTCTTCGCCCGAACGGGTGATATAAGCGCCCTGCCGGTAGACCCGATTCGATGCACACCCGGTCAAGAGTGGCATATGTTGCGGCGGGAAATCCCTGAAAAAGGGATGTTCCTTCAGAAAGGCGTCGAGATTTTCCATCGCGATGTTCCTCCTCATGTTTTTACTGCAGTCCAGGGGGTTCTGCAAAGCACCGCAGAAACGGTGGGTACCCGGCAGAGGAGACGTGACGATAGCGAGCCATCGAAAAGAAGGATTTCGTTGCCAGGGTGCTTTTAATGTAGTATCGCCATTTCAGGGGCGCCAGTCAAGTGAATTGCAAGAAAATAACAGTTGCGTACTTGAATTTGCTGCATCCATCACAGGGGTGGTTTTTCGTGTTGCCCGTTAGCGTGATGAACCATTCCTCGCCGACGGAACAAGGAAATTTCATTCTTTTCAACCTTATGGAGGGGGTTTATGGCAGCGCGTCTTATGAACGGTCTTCTGATATTGACGGCGCACTTCGGCTCGCTGGCTTTTGTGTGCTTCCCCCCTGATCACCGGTTTGTACACATCTTCCGGCAGCGCCTCGAAAAAAATTGTGTTCATCAGCACAACTTGTAGTTTTGTCAATCCATATATAGATTTTTGTTAAAATCCACTTGTGTTTTTGGAAAAAAGTGTTTATTTTGTGGACAATACGCGCCCATAGCTCAGCTGGATAGNNCAACGGACTTCTAATCCGTAGGTCGAGCGTTCGAATCGCTCTGGGCGTGCGCGGTTCCCGGTGCCGGCATCGCACCGGAATCGTCTCTGCTTGTCATCCCCTGTAAGGCAACGCGTTACATTTAGCGGACTGGTCGCAGTTTCAGAAGGAAGTCGGATGGTACGTTTTAAACGCACGTGGGTTGCTGTGGCGGTGGGGATTTTCCTCTGTACGTCTGCCGTTTTTGCGGAAAACGATGCAGCCGTTCGTAATAAATTTCAAAAGCGTACACACACCTATCTGCGCACCCGGTTGCCGTATCGTTTGTTCATCCCCGATCGCTATGATCCCGGCAAGAAGTATCCCATGGTAGTGGCGTTGCATGGTGCCGGCGAGCGCGGAGACGATAACGAGCTGCAATTGAGTGCGCACAAGCTCGCCACGATCTGGGCGGACAGCAGCCGTCAGGCCAAATGGCCTTGCTTCGTGGTGGCACCCCAATGCCCGGCCGATCAACAGTGGGTCGACACGGAGTGGAGCAAAGGCACCTACAGCATCGATCAGGTGCCGTTCAGCAACGAACTGGCCACGGTCAGCGATCTGCTCGACTCTCTCGACAATGAATTTTCATTGGACCGCAATAGAATTTATGTCACCGGCATTTCCATGGGTGGCTACGGAACCTGGGATCTGATCACCCGCTATCCGCGGCGCTTTGCTGCCGCCATTCCCATGAGTGGCGGCGCCGATACCACCCGGGCCGCCTCGATCCGCCACATGCCGGTGTGGAACTTTCACGGTTCGCTGGATCGAACCGTGCCGGTCAGAGCCTCCCGTGATATGATCGGCGCGATGGAGCGATCCAATCGCGGCTGCGTCTTCACGGCCAGGGATTTCCGCAGCACCGCACCCACCCGCATCATGCCCGACAGCCTCATCGCGCAAAAGGTCGGATTTGGCGCGTTGATGCTCTATACCGAACTGCCGGACAAGGATCATGTCATGTGGCAGGAGTTTTACGAGAATCCCATCCTGCAGGCGTGGATGTTTTCCCAACGCAAGACGGTGGAAGAGAACCTGCCGCCGCAAACTCCCCAGGTCGATGCCATGGAGATCGCCTTCAATTATCCCAATCCCTTCAATCCATCGACCACCATCGAATATACCTTGAAGAAATCGACGCTGGTCATGATCGATATCCTCAACCTGGCGGGGCAAAAGATCGCGCAGATCACCCACGAACGCCAGAATGCCGGCAAGCATCATGTGACGTTCAACGCCAAGGACTTGCCCTCCGGTAACTATTTCTTCCGTATTATCACCCCCGAATGGGTGCAGCATGGCAATATGGTGCTGTTGAAATAAGGCCAAATGACCGATCGCCGATCGTGGACAGAAATGTCCGCGATCGGATTGATCACAGCGCTGGCATCCGCAAACCCTCCCCCCTGTAGATTTTGCTGCGGCGCTCATCGATGAACAGAATGACCAGCGGCCGCCGCCGTCTCCGTGCATAGTTGATGATCTCCGTCGTGCCGCCCGGGCCGCGTGCCTTTGCGCCATCCCAGATCGCCACCACGACATCGCAATGATCCACGACATAGCGGCCCGCCGCCTGGTACGCCAGACGGCGGGTTTCCGCTGCCGTTGCCCCGGTCGGCGCCTGTGCACCATGAGCGCTCTGCAGATGAACCGGCGCAGGATCCAGACGCAGCAATTCGTCGAACTCGGCTCTGGATGCCGCCAGGATGAAATCCTCCAGATAGGTCTCCCTCGACAGGGGCAGCACCACCCTCAATTGCGTGCCGGGATAGCGCAAAAAATAATGCGCCACCAGACGATCCGCGCCTTCAGCCAGTGACGTAACGATGGTATAGCAGTATCCTGGGGGGGAGCACGCTACCCCGAGCCGTCGAGCTGATTCTTCCTCTTCGATAAAAAAATCAGGTAACCGTTCCGCGAAAACCCGGGATAATTTTTCCTCTATGGCGTGAGGCTGCGGCAGATCGCGATGCCCGGTGACGCCGACGCGTATTCGCACAGCGGGCGGTGATGACATCCTCAGAATTGACTCCTTGTCTAAATGGTAAAATCTTGTGTTAGGCCGGGTTTCGCTTCCTCATGAACAGTAAATATTTCCTCGCGAAAGGCGTTTTTCAATTCCGCCTGCAAGGGAAACAGAATCACGTCCTGGTTCTGATGCGGCGTGAGCCGGTGGTCGAGCATCTCATTGATCTCCTGCACCGTATGGGCATAGATTCTGCAAATGAAGGTCGCCTGCTGCAACCGTTCCGGACCTTTGAGCTTGATCGAAATCGCCAGATCCAGGTTGGCGACATCATGATCCCGGCACACAAAGGCGATGACACGTTTATCATGTTTGCCGAGCATCTCCGCCAAGTGCTGCCAGACATCGGGATTATGCATATCGCCGAGAATGGGGCGATGCAGTTGACAGGTGAGCGGCGCTTGCGACGCGGCATTGCCCGAGAGCACCAGGCTCAAATCGTAGCCGGATGCCATTTTTTCGGTGACGATGATGATCTCATCGGCGGTGGTGCGCTCCGGCGCATGGGCGATCTGGTCGAAGAGCATGCGCGCAAAGCGTCCATAGCCGAAGAGGAGAAAGACCGTGCCGGTGGCGGAGATCAACCCCTCCCTGTGGATATGCTGATAGAGCCGCCGTGTGGCGCACTGATAGCCGTTGAAAACATGTACCCGTTGATAGGCCGGCTCCCTGAAAAGCGTGCGGCTAAAGTTGTCCAGCATCTCCAGATCGCCGAGGTGGCAAAAGACGGCGGGTTCCGCTTTTGTGCCCGCCACGGCGTGCAGGGCGACAACGGCATTGAGATTTTCGAGATCCTGATTGGTGCTGAAGATGATCCGGCTCGCCTTTTCAACCAGGACCGACTGCAGTACGGAAATTTGCGTGAAATCGTTTTTCACCCACCAGGTGAATGGATCTTTTTCGCATGTTTGTATGTGCGGATTTTTGTCGTTTTGCTCGATGACGATTATTTTATGATTTTGCGGCAGAATCTGCCGGGCCAACTCATAAATCAGGCGGCCGTTACGGCCCATGCCGCACAGGATGGTGTGGCCCTGCAGGCGTCGCGGAATACGGTTTGACAACCTGGCGTGAATGAAATCGATGACGTAACTCACGGTGAGCAGGGGTGAGAGAAAATAACAAATCCACAGGAGGATGGCCGAAGGGGCACGGCTGTCTGCCGGCAGTCCGATGTCTATACCACCCAAAAAAAAGAGGGATATGGCATGGTAGACGGCGGTGAGGATTTGCTGCAGCAACGAGCCCGTGAGCAAATCGCTGTTGAGGAATAGCGCGAACGAGGTCAAAAAGGTGATCCCGATCATCAACGGCCGCCAATAGAGGTGCAGCTTGCGCATGGTATGGTTTTCTCCTCGCATTAAATAACTCTTGAAATATAATCATCGCATTTGGCAATATCAATACCAACCTGATCTTTTTAAAAACGGCAGGCGGCGGCCTCCTCTCCATGCGCGTACTTTCCGGAAAATTCCCGATCATACCCCATGTCCATGCAAAACCCATTAATAAAATCAAAAAGATAACAGCTTATATTTTATGGCACGCCGCTTGCCTTGCCGGATGCTGAAAAGGAGGCAGCCATGAAGAAAAAATCAAATGATCTGGCCAAAGCGCTGCAGGAAATCGCCACGCAGGGCATCCAGGCCGATGTCCAGCGCCTGAAACACGACATGTGCTCACAATTCGCCGATCCGCGCGAATGGATTCGCGAATATGTCGTCAACGCCTACGACGCCGGCGCTACTTTCTGCTCCATCTTTGGACGCGAAGGCGACAAAACCCTGCGCATCTACATCCGCGATAATGGCCACGGCATGAACCGCGAACGGTTGCTGGATTTCTTCACCCTGTACCGTTCCATCAAAATCGGCGATCCAACCCGAATCGTTGGCAAACACGGCATCGGCAAACTCTCCATAGCGGCCATTCCGGGCCAGTGCGGATTCGCCATCCTCACGTGCGATGGCCTGGAGGCCTGGCGCGCCACCACCGGATCGCTCCTCGAAGACAAGCCCATCGAGCTCGAACGCCTCGCCGAAGTTCCGGAAGCGGGCACCGAGTTTTGCATCGAATTCGAAAAGCGTGTTCCGCTGCGCGAAGAGATGCTGCACTTGCTGCAAATCCTGAAACTCTATCTGCGTTATCTTCCACTGACGGTGCAAATCCATATTCCCGAAGATGCGGAAAAGGGGATCGCCGGCGTCTGGGAAGCCTTTC
>DCUM01000015.1 GCA_002327255.1 bacterium UBA2214
GTGATGGGTGCGGATTAGACAGAAATATACCAAGAAAGGATGTGAATTCAAATAATTTTATAAACGGGGGGAGAATCCCGTTCATGGCGCCCGGGGAATCCCTTCCCCGGGCGATCACAGGAATCTTTCCCCGGACGGCAGGGAAATGCGGGGCATTCTGTTCCGCTGTACATCAATTGTTTCCGCCCGGGCAAGGGGTTCTCCGGGCGATCACCCTCATCGCTGCCGTTTCACCCGGCCGCGTCGATAGAGGCGCTTCTTCCACACGAAGCGGCCGCGCAACGACAGCACGCCGATGACGGGAATGTAGGCGAGGTGCAGCAAGGAGGCGCAGAAGAAAGCCGGCAGGCGCAGCGGCCGCTTCACCAGCTGCATCCCCCGGCGCAGCAGGAGATAATCGATCCCCAGCTTGGCCGCCAGGAAGAAGAGCGGCATCCACAACGGATAACCGAGCATCAGATAGAGCGGGAGCGCCAGCAGCAGGGCGGTATAGTAGAAAAATACCCCCACTTCGAAGAGCTTGACCCAGAGCGGATAGAAGGCCGTTTTTGAACTCCAGCGCAGCCGCTGCTGAAAAAAGTCCGTCCACGATTTATTGGTGAAAGAGGTCACGGCGGCGTCGGGGTCGGCGGTGAAGAGGATGCGGCCTTTTCCCCGGCGGTGCATCTTTTGCAGCAGCAGGTCGTCATCTCCGGAGCCGGAATCCGCGAAACCCTGATAGCCGTTGACCGCTTCGTACACCGATTTGCGGAAGGCGAAATTGGCGCCGTTGGCGAGAAAGGGCCGGTTCCAGGCGATGGCCGCGGCGCCGATCAACTGCAGCGCCAGCATGTCGAGAAATTCGATCTGACTGCGCAGATTCTTTTCGTCCGGCAGCAGCACCCAGGCGGCGACGGCGGCGACGCCGGGCGTGAACGCGGCGCGCATTTTCCGGATCCATGGCGCGGCGGGGCTGCAGTCGGCATCGAGCGTCAGGACGATTTCGCCCTGCGCCCGGGAGATGCCGAGATGCAGGGCCGCCTTTTTGGGCGCCATGCGCGGGTCTTCGTCGGGCGCCGACAGAACCTCGATATTGGAAAATTTTTCCGCGCAGCGCTGTGCGACGCTCCGGGTCTGATCCCGCGAATGATCGTCGACGACGATGATTTCGTATTCGTCGCGCGGAATGTCCTGTTTCAGCAGCGTGCCGAGGCAGAAGCCGATGTTCTCGGCCTCATCGCGGGCGGGGATGATGACCGATACGCGCGGCGAGGCATCGGCGCGCAGGCGGCCGCCCAACCGGCCGAGTCCACGCCAGGCAGTTATCATCACTGCCATATAGGCCGCTGTCAAGGTAAAGTAAATCAAGCCGGTTATCATAAGGTCTCACTCAAAGCTGTTTTCTGAAAGTGCCATCGCGCATCAGGAAAATGAAACCCGCCACGGCGGGCAAGAGGACATTGATGAAAAAGAGCAGCATCGAGCCGTTGAACGCGGCGGCCGGCGGCACGCCGAGTTCGCCGAGAAAATAGATGGCGGCGCTTTCGCGGATGCCGAGATCGCCGATGGAGATCGGCAGCAGCGTCTTGACCCACAGCGCCGCGGCCAAGGCCTGCAGCCCCTGGAGCAGCGGCACAACGGCGAAGGCGCGGACGAGGAGATAGAACTGCACGGTATAGGTGCATACCTGGCCCAGGGCCAGCAGCGAGAGTTTCATCGCCACGCGGGATGGCAGCATGTCAAGACTGGAAACCAGCAGGCGCAGTTTTTTACGTTTATGCCAGTGTTTTTCGTAGCGCCGCAAAACGCCGGCGAGAAACGGGGGATGGATCAGCAGCAGATAGAGCAGCACAAAAAAGATCATCGCGGTGATGATCAGCGGCATCCACACCAGCAATTCCACATGGCGCTGCAGGAAGGGCAGGATGCCGAGCAGGCCGAAGAGATAGAGGACCAGCAGGGCGTAGAATTTGTCCAGTGCGGTCAGACCCAGCAGCAGGGGCCACTGGCCTTCGCGGATGAAAAAGGCGCGTCCGAATTCGCCGATGCGCCCCGGTGTGATGAATCCCAGGGTCACGCCCGAGAGCAGGGAAGAAAAGATGCGCCGTCGCGTGGCATCGGGTTGCGCCAGATGGACGAGGATCTCCCAGCGCTTGTACTGGAAAAGGAGGTTGAGCGTCAGCAGCAGCAGGGCGTAGAGAATCCACTGCCACTCGGCCTGCAGCAGCGCTTCTTTCAGTTCACGGGCGCTGATGCGGCGGATCAGCATGGCCATGGTGACGGCGGCGATGATCACCTTGACGAGGATGAAGAGGCGTTTATGTCGGGTATATTTTGAGACCATGGGTGCAGTTTCCACACATCTCCGGCCACGTTCCCTGCAGGATGCGGGCGCGAAAATCATTAAAGGGTTCGTTTTTCCAGATGTCGCGCAGCGGCTGCGTCGCCCGCCCCATGACATGGGCGTCGTCTTTATCGAAACAGCAGGGCACCACCGCGCCATCCCAGTGGACGACCACGGAATACCACAAGCGCCGGCACGGCCCCCGGCGCGCAGCGGCCATTTCCAGCCGCTCGCCGTCGATGCGGTAGCGGCGAAAGCGCGGCAGGGAGGGCAGCAGCTCGGCAGCGTCCACGGCGCTGCGCACATAGGCCGATTTGAAGAGGATTTCGTCCGCGCCCCACTGGCGCACCGCGCGACCGGCTTGCGCGACTTCGTGTTCGTTATGACGCATCACCACGAACTGGACCTGAATGCGCGGCGTAGGCCGTTTCATTCGGGTGCGCCATTTCCGCACCAGGGCGATGGCGCTCTGGACCTTCTCCAGCGAACCGCCGCGGCGGTAGCGGGCATAACCCGCGGGGGTGATGCCGTCCGCCGAGAGCATCAGCACATCGAGGCCGCTTTCGACGAGGCCGCGGGCATAGCTGTCATCGGCGAGACGTTGCCCGTTGCTGCTGCAGACCACATAGAGGCGGTGCTGCCGGGCGATGCGGATCATCTCGAGGTAATCGGGATGGAGCGTCGGCTCGCCCTGATCGTAGAGCAGGAGATGGATCAGGTTGTGCGCGTTGGCTTCGATAAAGTCCCGGTACAGCGCCAGAGGCATGAAACCCCGGGCGCGTTTGCTGCGGCCGGCGCCGGTGTCGCACTGGGGACAGGCGAGGTCGCAGCAATTGGTCGGTTCGACGTGCGCCACAAAGGGCAAGCCCCAGACGTATGTGCCTCCACGCCATCGCGAGGCATTATATCCGGCCAGAGAGCGGGCCGCGTTGGCAAGTCGTCGCGGTGTCAGCGCCCGCAGCAGCTGCGGCGGATAGATCTCTCTCATCGTTTTCTCGCCAGGATGAAAAAGGTCGGCATGGTGAAACGGTTCATCCAGCCGCTGCGGTCAGAGACCATGCGGCGCAGCGGACGATCCAGATTGATTTTTATTATCCCTTTCATCAACCGCAGATGCCAGTTGCGATTCCACACGCCGTGCGGATTTTGCAGCGCCGCGTCATAGACCTGGCGCTGGATGAAGCGCCAGTCGAATCCCGCTGTCGCGAGAATCTGCGCGATTCTTGACAGCGAGAGCAGTTCGGGAAAATCGGGTTTGTCCGGGCGATGCCATTTCAGCCAACCGGCGACGATGCGGCGCACCTGCGCGCGCCGCAGCAGGGCGAGCAGCGGCAAGCCGTAATGGGGATCGCCGAGGGCGTTGATCCACGAGAGGCGGTTGGGCGTGGCCAGAAGCAGCAGACCGCCGGGTTTGAGGGCGCGGGCCAGGGCCATCACGCCGGCCGCGGGATCGCCGAGATGTTCGAGCACGTCCCAGAGGATAACGGCGTCGCAGACCCCGTTCAGTTCCAGGGTTTCGACCGGCTGGCGGCGCCAGTGGATGGTTTCATCTGACGGTTGTTCACCCGCGATATCGACCGCGATCACGCGGGCGCTGCGGCGGGCCAGGGCGGTCGCGATGGCGCCCGAGCCGCAGCCTGCATCGAGGAGGGTGGCGCCGGCGAGGGGCAGATGTTTTTCCAGAATATCCGCCACCAGTTCACCGCGTTGGGCGCTGAAATCGCGATAGTTGCTCCATAATTTTTGCGGACCCCGACCGCTCATCCGTGCTTCCATGCACGTTTTCGCGATCTCTATCCCTTGACCGCCTGATTGTACCGACTCCCCGGTCATCTCTTTCCTTCCTTCCAGGTCGGCCTTCCGGTAATACCGCGCCACCAGGCCAGGGCCTGATAGACCGGGTAGAGGAGTTCCCACAGCAAAAGACCCGGCAGGCTGATGGGAGTGCCCCATTGGCGCCCGCAGTGGCCGAGGAGGACGGCATCGAGCAGCATCTTGGCGGGAAAAAAGAGCGAAAGGACGGGCGCCTTGATCAACCCTATGAAAAAGAACAGCAGCAACGTCACGTGGGCGATGTGCGCCACGCCGTAGAGAAGCTGGGCGCTGCGCGGATAATGGTATCCCGCTGACAGGTGCCGGGTTTTCTGTTTCATAAATGCGCGCCAGTTGGACGGGCCGCGCGCGGGAACGATGCTCTCCGGGCACCAGACGCAGGCCGGGTTCCGGGGGCGCACCTGGTGCGTGCGCGACGCGGCGGTCGCGGTCTGCAGGAGAAAATCGTCGTCGCCGGAGAGCGAGTCGGGAAAGCGGTCGTACGCTTTCGCGCCGGGCAGTAGTGCGCGGCGGCAGGCGATATTGCGTCCGGTGGCAGTGACGCCGCGGCCGTGTCCGATGCTGCCGGCAGCGACAATCGCCGTGGCCAGTGTATCGACGCGGATAAAATCTCGCCACAACCGGCTGGCCTGGGGGACGAGCAGCGGGGCGTATCCCGCCACCAGATCTGTTTCGGGTGTGAAGCAACGTACCGTCTGCGCGATCCACTCCGGCGGCGGCACGCAGTCGGCGTCGGTGAAGAGGAGTACCTCGCCGCTGGCGTGCTGCAGCGCCGTGGCCAGAGCGCCTTTTTTGCTGCTGCGCCAGTGTCCGGCGAAGCGGTTGTCAAGAACCAGCCAGTTTTTTTGACCTTGGGCAGCCGCGATGGCAATCTGCCGGGTGTCGTCGTGCGACTGGTCGTCCACGATAATGACCTGCATCTTTCCTGCGTAGGTCTGCCGCGCCAGGGCCTCCAGGCAGGCCGGCAGTTTCACGGCCTCATCGCGGGCGGCGATGATCACGGACACCGCCGGCAGGGCCTCGTTGTCGCGGGCGGCACGCCGGGTACGGCACAGGCCGTCCGTCAGCCAGGCGAGGATCGCGACATGAGTAAAAAATAGAATCAGGGCCAGAGCGATCATGTGCGGCAAAATATCCAAAAATGCGCAAACAATCAAGCCTTTTTCTCGGTGGATGCGTTCCGCGTCTCTTTTTTGTGAAAAAGGTTGACAGCGCGGAGGGATTTTCGTAATTTGTAAAAGACACTAACCTCCTGAATCAGGAGATGGGAGAGAGTATGCCACCAAAACAGGAAAAGATATCGCACTATCTGCGTCTGGCTATGTGGTTGCTGGCGGGAGTTGCGCTGATCATCGTCATTGCCTCGGGGATTCGCTATGTCTATAACCAGAAATATATCCGCAAGATTGCCGAACTGGAAGAGGTCATCAAGGGGATGAGCACTACCATGAATACCGAGAGCGTGCGACAGTACAACATGCAGCGCACCATCGCCGTCATCTCGCAGTACAACCGTCTGATGCCGACGCATAAAAAGTACGAGATCGCCCAGGAGATCTATGAATCCAGCATCCGCTATACCAATCTGGACATCGATTTCATCTGCGCCTACATCACCAAAGAGACCAACGGCACTTGGAATCCCGATTACATATCCGATTTCGGCGCCATGGGGTTGATGCAGGTGATGCCGACGCTGGGGGTGTTCGTGGCCAAGTCGGAGCATCTCAACTGGGTGGCGCCGGACGACGTGTTATTGAACCCGATCTACAACATCCGTATCGGCTGCCGCTATTTGTCGGCGCTGATCGATGCCTATGATGTCGATGGCGCCCTGGTGGCGCGCAGCGTCGGCGAGCGCCGCGCCGCGTTGTGGATCAAGAGCGGCCGCAGCAACGCCATCCTGCCGCGGGACACCATCTCCTACATCGGCGAGATGCTGAAGCAGTATGAAAAGATGAAAGAGTTCAAGATTTAGCGCGGGATGTTGTAAAACGTAAACTTTCAATTGGACGCATGAAAACTTGCAATTGGACGAAAGGATATTTTGACAGGATTCACGACACCGTGACAAGTTGGCGGGCTCGAGATTACCGTGCGAGCAACCTCCCACGCAGGAGCGTGGGAGGTAGTAAAATGCCGGGCTGGCGCCCGACGCTTCAAATCAAATGGTGGGCTACGACCCACACACTACGAACTTTTTCCCCCTTGCTACTTCATCCCTTTTTCAGCACAAAACTGAACCGCGAACCCTTGTTGACCTCGCTCTGTACCTGCACGCGGCTGCCGTGCGCCTCGATGATGTGCTTGACAATGGCCAGTCCCAATCCCGTGCCGCCCACCGCACGCGAGCGCTCCTTGTCCACCCGGTAAAATCGTTCAAATATCCGCGAATGATGTTCCGCCGGTATGCCGCGGCCCGTATCAGCCACATAGACCTCCACGCCATCCGTAACCTCGCGGCAACCCAGTTCCATCTCGCCCCCCGCCATGTTGTATTTGATGGCGTTCTCCGCCAAATTGTTGATCACCTGGGTCAGCCGCTCGGGATCGCCGATGGCCATGATCTTTTCACCGGAGGATACGCAGGCGACGGCGACGTTGAAATTCACCGCCTTGACCTGCAACTCCTCGCACAGCTTGCCCAGCAGCGCGGTGACGTCAAAAGTCCGAAATAACATCTTCATCTCCCCCGATTCGATGCGGCTGATGTCGATGAGGTCGGTGAGCAGATTGTTGAGCCGCGCCGATTGCTGATAGGCGCGCTGGATGAATTCCTTCTCCTGGGCCGGATCGTCGAAATGGCTGTTGAGCAGNNTTGCGCACCTGCACCAGATCCTCGCGCAGTTTACCGAGCATCTGGTTGAGCAGCTCCGCCAACTGCCCGAGTTCGTCACGACTGTTGTGCTGAAAGTTGGCCTCGAGGTCGCCCCGCCGTACTTTTTCCGCCACTGCCGCCAGCCTCTGAATCGGATAGGAGAGACGGCCGGCGAGCCAGAAGCTGAAGAGGCCGATGAGAAGCAGCGAGGCGATGCCCGCCACCAGGATGGTCCAGCGCAGATCGCTGAACTGGCCGGTGATGTCGGCCAGCGGATAAGCGATGCGCACGTAACGAAAAGTCTCCCCGGGACTCCGCGGCAGATAGTCGTGTTTGAGCCGCAGCGCGCCATAGAGGAAGGGCTGGTGCACCGAGGCGCTGAGACGCCGGTCGTTGCCCGACCCCTGACGTTTGGCCTGAAGGATCTCCGGCCGGCTGGCGTGATTCTCCAGGCGTCCCAGAGAATCAGCGGGCACTTCGGAGTCAAAGCGCACGACGCCGGCGGAATCCACCAGGGTGAGCCGGAAGCCGCCCGCGGACGCATATTCGGTCAGCGCCCGGTAATGCGACGGCTCCGCTATCGTCTGCAGTCCGGTGTTTTCCAGCAGGCTCTGCACCTGGGCGAGCTGGGTTTCCATATGGTGCGTCAGCCGCTTTTGATAAAAGCGCTGCATGCTGAGAATGGTGAAGAGCGAACCGGCCAGACTGACCACCGCAATGAGCAGCAGGTGGACAAGGGTCAATTTATATCTGAGAGAAAATTTGATCATCATCTAGATCTCGCTGATGAAGCGGTAACCGACGCCCTTGAGCGTCTCGATGTGGCGCATCTCTTCTGCGCCCAGTTTCTCGCGGATTTTGCGGATGTGGACGTCGACGGTGCGATCGATGACCACCACATCCTCGTCCCACAATTCGTTGAGCAGTGTCTCGCGCGAAACGACGCGGCCGGGACGCTGCGCCAGATAGCGCAGGATTTCGAATTCTTTTTTGGTAAAGGGGACCGGATCGCCCTGGATGGTGACGGTGTAACTGGCGCTGTCCACCACGACGGCGCCAAAGCTGATCTTTTCGGAGGGGCGCATTTCGGCCGTCGCGGCCTTGCGCAGTGCCAGCTTGACCCGCGCCACCAGCTTGTGCATGCTGATGGGCTTGACGATGTAATCGTCGGCGCCCAGTTCCAGTCCGACCACCTCGTCAATTTCGCTGTCCTTGGCGGTGAGAAAGACCACGGGCAGATGGCGGGTGTCGGGATCGCGGCGCAGTTCGCGCAGCACTTCCCAGCCGTCCAGCCCCGGCAGCATGACATCGAGGATGATGAGATCAGGAAATGCCGTGCGCGCCAGATGCAGCGCGTTTTCGCCCTCCGCCGCGGTCAGGGTTTCGTACCCTTCCCGCTGCAGATTGAAGGTGAGCAGATCGAGGATGTCCTGCTCATCATCGACGATGAGGATTTTTTTGGCCATGGCCAATCCCTGGGAAGATGGGGTTTCAACTGCGCGTGA
>DCUM01000009.1:0-3245 GCA_002327255.1 bacterium UBA2214
ATGGACCTGATTTCGATGCGATAAAAATAGACGCCGGAAGCCGCGCGCCTCCCGAGATCGTCCGTGCCGTCCCAATTTACGATGTGTTTTCCCGCGACTTTTTCCTCCTTTAACAGGCTGCTCATTTTTTGTCCCTGAATATCAAATACCGATAATTGCACGCGCGCAGAATGAGGCAGCTCAAACGTGATGCTCGTGGCAGGATTGAACGGATTGGGATAGTTGGCGTACAAGGCGAATTGCCCGGGCATTTTATCACTGGCATCGGTAACAGCGGTGAACAGCGCCGCTGAAAATTTGGAGGTGTTGCCTGTGGCATTTGTCGCCGTCGCCGTCAGGTATTTCCCCGTGGGGATGCCCGACCAGCTGAAATTGCCGGATGCGTCGGCTGTGACGGTGGCCTCCCAAATCTTGCCTTCGTCATCCGGTCCGGAAAATATTTCCACGATGGAGTTCGGTTCGGCTGTGCCGACCAATGGATTTAAACCGCTGAGGACGGGGGCAGATATATTGGCGTTGCCGTCGCTGAAGAGATCGATACCAAGCTCTCCATTGCTGTGAATTTGATTTTTGCTGATGGTGTTGTACACGGTGTGTAACCCCGCGACGGACACCCCGGTTCTGCCGTTGAAGGCGATGAGATTGTCCGGACCGACCATGTTGGACTGCGAAAGATCCGATATCGAAATCCCGTGCGACTCATTCGGAAGCGGCAGGTTCCCCGAAAGGTCTGTGCCGATATAATTACCGATAATCTGATTATGATGCGCGCCGGCGCCGGACAAGCGGATGCCGTCATAATTACCGGAAATCAGGTTGCGCTCACTGGCTTCAAGGCCGCCGATCAGCGTAAACGCGCCGCCACTGGATACGGCGATGCCTGAGTTGCGATTGCCCAGGATTTTACTCCCGGCAGCGTCGGTGCCGATATAATTGCCGATTACCCGGTTGCTGTCACCACAGCCCTCCGTAAGAGATATCCCCATGGAGGCCCCGCTGATGATATTTCCCGGTCCGATGGTATTATGATGAGCGTCACTGGAAAGAAAAATACCTTCAGAACGGATGATCAAGGTGTCCGTGCCGGCAGCACTTACGCCGATGTGATTGCCGCGGATGGTGTTGTGGCTCGAGCCGTAAACGATATTGACTCCGCTCTGGCCGAGACCGGCGATCACATTCCGGTCTCGCGCCTCGCTCCCGCCGATGATATTTCCGGCGCCGCTATTGATCATAATGCCCATTTGAGAATATTCGGATCGTCTGTTGCCGGTTTCATCCGTACCGAGATAACAGCCCGTCACTCTGTTGCTGTCGCTGTAGATGGAAATCTGCGAGTATCTAAAGTTGGTGATCGTTATGGCGTCGATATGATTATGTTTGCCATTCACAACAAAACCGGAATAGGGGTTATTGAGAGCGGATTTCAGGACGATCTCCGGGCCGTGCGGATTGGCATCCCTGCCGATGAAGGCGGCCTGCGAGCGGCCGTCGATCACCAGGCTGTCACCCTCCACGGTCAGATCAGCAGACGATTGTATCAGCCAGATGCCCGGGTCATCATAATATCCGAGCGTGTTGACAGGGATTTGAAATAAAATAGTATCCGCACCGGCATGGACGTTTGCTGTTCTGATCGCATCGCGCAAAGATCCGGCGCCTTCATCCTGACAATTGGAGACGATGAGGACACCGCGAGTAGAGAATGGATATGAAAAGGCGGAGGTATTGCCTGCCGCGTCGGTGGCGGTGGCGGTGATATAGTCGCCGCTGCCCGCCCCGCTCCAGGTAAAATTTCCCGCGGCATCGGCGGTGGTGGTGCCGAAATACGTTTCCCCCTGCGCGTCGCGGCCGGCAAAGATTTCGATGGTCGCGTTCGACGCAGCGGTGCCAACGACGGGATTCAGGCCGACGATGGTCGGCGCCGGCATCTCCCTGTTGCCGTGATAATAAAGCTCGATGCCACCCAGCGCATTTCTGTAAATACTGTTGCGGGTGATGCTGTTGGCGTCAGAACCCGTACCATTGACAGAGATGCCGTATCCCTCATTGAAGAGGATGCGGTTGGCGGGCCCAACCCTGTTGTTTGCTGCGCCAACACTGATATGGATACCGTTGCCGCCGTTTTTCAAATCGATGACGCCATCCCGATCGCTGCCGATGATGTTGCCGGCGATGAGATTCTGTGAGGTGCTGTTATGATAGAGATACAAACCATCACCGCCATTGCCGCTGATCACATTTCCCAGGCTATCGCTTCCGCCGATGATATTATGGCTGCCGTCGGAAATCCTGATGCCATTTTGTATATTTCCTGCCGCCACCGCGCCGGAGATATCTGTGCCGATATAATTGCCGCTGATCCGGTTATCGCTATTTTCTCCATTAAATAGTACGATACCGTCGCCGTTGCCTGAAATGGTATTTCGCTCCGCCCGGGTGGCGCCGCCGATGATGGTATGCTGCGAAGTATTGGACACGCTGATTCCCGCCATGGCGTTACCCCATGCCAGCGTGCCGGTCGGATCCAGACCGATGAGGTTGCCTTTGATCTCCGTGCTGTCGGAGCTGCTGACGGATATGCCATAACCGTAGTTGCCGGATACGACATTGCCCGGGCCTATCCTGTTGCCGTTACTCCTGGTGGCGATATTGATACCGGCGATGTTGCCGAGCGTATCACGGCCGGCGCTGTTGATGCCGATATAGTTATGGGCGACATGATTACCACAGGCGCCCTGTTCAAAAGACAAACCGTAGCCTTCAAAACATCCGGCAATGACATTGCGTTGGCTCTCGGTATCTCCACCGATGAAATTATAGTCTCCGCCGTTGACCGATATCCCCACTGCAGAATCCGTTTGGCGATGCAATCCCGAGGCGTCGGTGCCGATAAAACAGCGAGAGATCCGGTTGTGATGACCTCCGATGACGATCTGGCATTCAAAATTGTTGATGGTCAGATTGTTGATCCAGTTACCCGAGCCTGATATGGAAATCCCGCAATATATACCGTTGCCGCCCCCGATGACGATCAAAGGCTTATCGGGAGGATCGGTCAACCCCAGATATTTTGCCTGACTGATGCCGTCCACCACCGTCGAGTCGGAGCTGATATTGGGCAGAGGAAAAGTCGGTTTGATCACCCATACTCCGGCCGCCGCATCATAGCCGGGATCGGAGAGGGGGATATTGAAGTGGATGACATCTCTTCCCGGGTTATTAATGGCCTGGAGCAATGCCGA
>DCUM01000009.1:3275-3481 GCA_002327255.1 bacterium UBA2214
GTATCGGGCGGCACGCAGGTGGCCAGCACCAAATCCCCCAGGCTCTCCGCCGCTTCCCACAGATAGCCGTACGGCCATTCACCGGCGTTGCCGTAATGATCGAAATAGTGGTTGCCGGGGTCGTTCACCCACAGGGCCGCGCCAAAGCTGCCGCCGGCTTTAAGCTTGAGCGGACTTGAAGCAAAATCGAAGCTGATCTCATATTG
>DCUM01000009.1:3561-14619 GCA_002327255.1 bacterium UBA2214
GGCCCGCTCGCATCCCATTGACCGTTGTGGTCCAGGTCGAACAGAAATCCGAAGGTATTGCCCGGATCGACGATCAGGTCGTTGGGGTCGTCCACGGCAATATAGAGATGACTATCATCGTTCTTGATGTAGAGGATGACGGGCTCTGGTGTCGAAGCAGTGGAAATGTCGAGCCTGGTTGCATCAGCCCATTCGCCTGCGGCGATGCGTCCATTGATGGTTGGCGCTTGCGCGGACCAACCGGACTGCAGGACATGCCCGCCGGCTGAAGGCGTTGCCGTGACCCATGTGGACGGCCCCTGGCTGTCCGGATCATCGGCTTCGATGCGATACAAATAGCTCTGGCCGTTTACGGCGCTAAAATCAATATAGTCGCGCATGCTGTACCCCAGCAGGCCACGCGCCGGCAGATCCACGGTCGAGATCAGAACCAGAGGAGAGGTCACGCCCAGACTGCGCCAGATTTTATAGCGGTTGATCCTGTCTTTGCCGTAGAGGGGATCCCAGGTCAGAGGCACCCTGCCTTTGAATCCTGATCCGGCCACGACATTATCGGGCGCGCGTAGGGCGCGCCAGGTGCCGTAGATATCCGGATTGCCGTTGCGGTCGTCCACCCAGCAGGAGAGCAGCAAGCCTTTTGTACTGACTGCGATATCGGCCCGGGACTGGTTGCCGGGCGAGTCGTTCAAGATCACATAGCCGCCCACCTGATTGCCGTTGGCGGCGAATGATTTGAAGAAAATTTCACTGTTGCCGAATCGATCGCTGTCCCAAACCAGCGCATACAGGCCTCCGGGCGCCGGGCATAGCCTGGGATTCACATTGTTTCCGGCGATCTCCAGGCCGCCGCCCAGGTTGCTGAGGATAAAATCATCCCTGATGGTCTGCTTGTCGGCGCGAAAAACATGGCCATAGACATCAACGCTGCCGTAACTCCAGGCGACGAAAAAATCGCCGCTATTTTGCAGGGCGACGCTGGGCATCGCGGGCAGGCTGCTCCCGGAGGGATGATGGCTGACCATAAAATCGCCGCCGTCGGCGATGCCGGCGCTGTCGTAGACACGGGCATAGATTTCATATAAATGGGAGGGACGGTGCAAGTCGCGGCCGTCTTCCCAGACAATGACGAATCGACCGCTTTCGTTGATGGCCACATCGGGAAAGTTCTGGGCATGATTGGTATCATCATGAACGCGAAAAATGCCGCCCAGCTTTTGTCCGGCGCTGCTGAAACGCTGCGCATGGATGTCTCCGACCGCATCAGCATGACGACTCACCCAGGTGACGACGAATTGGCCGCTCTCATTCATCGCCACCGCCGGCGCTGCGGTCGAAAACGGCGGATTGCCGTGTTCGTTCACTTTCAGGATCGGCGTCCAGGGTGCCGCATTGGCGGCGTAAACCCGGGCGTAAACGTTCAGCGAATCGCCTCTCTCTTCCCAGACAACGACAAAATGGCCCAGATCATCGACCGCAACATCGGCATTAAATTGCGGCGCTGCCGGATTGAAGGGCTGGATCTGAAAGTTATTTTGAAATTTCAATCCTCGTTGACCGAATCGCTGGACATAGATTCGCGATTGCCCGCTGCGGTCATCCTGCCAACAGGCGACGGCAAAATTATGGCGACTGAGTGCGATGCTCGATCCGGACTGATTAAAAATGCCGCTGTCATCATTGATCCGGCCGTCATTCGTCAGGCTGCCTTGACTGAAAGAATCGCCATATTCAGCCGCGAAACACAAGGCGCATAAAAGCGAAAAAAAACAGGATAGCAAAAAGGATGTGGTCAAACGCGTGTGTGAATTCACTTTAACCTCCGCAGGTTATACGACGTTAGCTCGATCCGGCAACCCTGTTGCATGGATCAGTCAAGACAGCGGATTCGGGAGGCGCTTTCAGTTTGAAGATAAAATCGCCGCCGGATTTGAACCCTCGCGATGAAAAGCATAGAGCCCTCGCGTCCAGAAATTGTCCAACCAGCCTGCGACCATGAAATGGCAACGGTTCGGCAACTCATCGTCAGCGGAAGAAGGTGTGCAACAAGGCGTGCATCGTAAGCGTTTGCCGGCGACCGGTCTGGTTGAGAGTTGGATGGCAGTGTCGACGATGAGAAGGCCCTTGAATAATTATATTGATAAAATTCTTCCAAAACAAGCCTTTTAAAAAAAATACAATGGCAGATTGTATTCCAACACCCCTTCCCGGCTGACGACCGGCAAGGGGTTCGCATTCCGTCAAGCGGTGAAAGCGATCAGCACAACATCGAACCGGCTGTACTTATCCTGTCGATGGGCCTGCTGCGCCGGGAGGGAATACGCTTGACGCGTTTGCCCTGATTTTCTTGCAGACAACCCTGACCGGAGTCTGTCAATAGATCCTGACCGCCTTCTTGCAGCAGTATCGCCGGTCGGCACTTTTTTCAAACGGTGGCGGGCCTAAATACAAACTGGTTTCAAAAATCAAAATAATATGTGGGAGTCATGCAACTTTCGAACTTTTGTTGACATTGCATGAGGAAATCAGTATACTTAAAGTTTGCATAACAATAAGCCATACTGTTTTCCTTTCACAAACCAACCTGTCGTTGCTGTTTCCCCAAACCTGCGGAGACTGTCATGAAACCTGTAGAAAGTATCGTCATGCTATCGATCATTTCTTTTCTGGTTGCACTTATCCCCCTGGGTTGTGATTACGGCTCCAACACGGGACACTTTTCTGCACAAAAAGACGTCGGTGCGCCGGCGCTGGCCGGGAATGCTTCTTACAACATCAAAGAAGATTATTATACGGTCACCGGTGGGGGGGCCAATATGTGGGGCACTCGTGATGATTTTCACTTCCTCCATCAAAAAATCAGTGGCGATCTGCTGCTGGAAGCGTCCCTAAAGTGGATTCAGGAAGGTGGCGATCCACACCGCAAAGCGGGTTTGATGATGCGCGCAGATTTGCAGCCGGATGCCCCCTATGTCGATGTTGTTCTCCACGGAGACGGACTGGTGGCCATGCAGTATCGCCCCCAAAAAGGGGCGGAGACACAAGAAATCCGGGCCGCCAGCGGTGACTGCCATACCCTGCGGCTGGAGCGGCATGGTTCTGTATTCTCCTCCCATCTGGTGGGACCGGACAGCGCCCTGCATCCCATTGGCTCTTTCAGTATGAACCTGCCCGATTCTGTTTTTGCCGGTCTGGCTGTATGCTCCCACGATGATAACCGGCTCGAGACAGCCGAATTTCATCGTACAAAAATTCAGATCACCCCATCCATTTTGGAAAGCGAGCGGGTGACAGAAAGCACCCTGGAGATCTATGATCTGGAGAGTGGACGGCGTACGGCGGTGTATCGCGAGAAGGCTCATTTCGAAGCGCCCAATTGGCTGAACGACCAGCTGGTCATCAACCGCCATGGCAGGCTGTACAAAATCCCTGTTTCAGGAGGCGCGTTGCAATTGCTTAACACTGGATTTGCGGATCAATGCAACAACGATCACGGTTTCAGCGCTGACGGCCAATGGCTGGCCATTAGTCACCATGCAGAGGGGGCTTCACGGATTTATGTTTTGCCCGCAACGGGCGGCACACCCCGGCTGGTGACGGAAAAAGGTCCTTCCTACTGGCACGGCTGGTCACCGGACGGCAGAACACTGGTCTACTGTGCGCAGAGAAGTGATGAATATGATGTGTATGCGATTTCAGTCAAAGGCGGGCCGGAAAAACGGCTGACGACGGCTCCCGGTCTGGATGACGGTCCAGAGTATGCTCCGGACGGTAAAACCATCTATTTCAATTCGGTTCGTACAGGCGTGATGAAAATCTGGCGCATGCAGCCGGATGGTTCGCGGCAGGAACAGGTAACATTTAATGAAGAATATGCCGATTGGTTTGCGCATCCCTCCCCGGATGGCAAATGGCTGGTGATGATTTCTTACGATAAAAATGTGGCCGGCCATCCCCCCAATAAAAATGTCGTGCTTCGCTTGATGCCCGTCGATGGCGAACCCAAGGTCATCGCACAGCTTTTCGGAGGCCAGGGTACCATGAACGTGCCCAATTGGTCCCCGGACAGCAAGAAATTTGCCTTTGTCAGTTACCGGCAGGTTTGGCCGGATTGAGCGAACAAGGCTGTCGTGCCGCGCAGGAGGGCGTTGCGGTGCTGCTTCCCACGCTCTGCGTGGGAAGCCCTGCCGGGCGTTCCTGCGGCCGGAAACTCACCGCGTCAGCTTTTTATATTTGACCCGGTGCGGCACATCGGCATCCTTCCCGAGCCGCTGGCGCCGGTTCTCCTGATAATCGGAAAAATTGCCCTCGTACCACACCACCCGGCTGTCGCCCTCGAACGCCAGAATATGCGTGCAGATCCGGTCCAGGAACCAGCGGTCATGGCTGATGACCACGGCGCAGCCGGCAAAATTCATCAATCCCTCCTCGAGCGCGCGCATGGTGTTGACGTCGAGATCGTTGGTGGGTTCATCCAGCAGAATGACGTTGGCGCACTGCTTCAGGGCAATGGCCAGATGCACGCGGTTGCGCTCGCCGCCGGAGAGCGTCCCCACTTTTTTCTGCTGATCGGTGCCGAGGATGTTGAACTGTCCGACATAGGCACGCGAGTTGATCTCGCGCGTGCCCAGCATCAACCGCTCCTCACCGCCGCTGATCATCTGCCAGACTGTTTTTTCCGCATCCAGCGCCTCGCGGCTCTGATCCACATAGGCCAGTTTGACGGTCTCGCCGATTTTAATCGAACCCGAATCCGGATTTTCCTCTCCCACGATCATGCGGAACAGAGTGGTTTTGCCGGCGCCATTGGGCCCGATCACGCCGACGATGCCGCCCGGCGGCAGACTGAAGGTGAGGTTATCGAACAACACCCTGTCTCCGTATGCTTTGGAAAGGTTTTCCGCTTCAATGACGACCTTGCCGAGGCGGGGCCCCGGCGGGATATAGATTTCCAGATCCTTCTGGCGCTGCTCGCTCTCCTGCAGCAGCAGCTGTTCATAGGCGTTGATGCGCGCCTTGGATTTGACCTGACGCGCCCGCGGCGTCATGCGAATCCACTCCAGTTCGCGCAGCAGCGTCTTTTGCCGCTCCGATTCTTTTTTCTCCTCCAGTTGCAGCCGCTGCTGCTTCTGCTCCAGCCACGAGGAGTAATTGCCCTTCCAGGGGATGCCNNGGTCGTGGGTGACGGCGATGACCGTGCCCGCATAGCGCGACAATTCCGCTTCCAGCCACAGGATGGTCTCGGCATCGAGATGGTTGGTGGGTTCGTCCAGGAGAAGGATATCGGGACGGCGCAGCAGCAGACGGCACAGGGCGACGCGGCGGCGCTCGCCGCCGGAGATGACCTTCACCGGCATGTCGCCGGGCGGGCAGTTGAGCACGTCCATGGCGAGTTCGAGCCGCGAATCGAGGTCCCAGGCGTCGAGCTGATCCATCTTTTCCTGCACCGCCCCCTGCTGTTCGAGGAGATTATTCATCTCCTCCTCGCTCATCGGCTCGGCAAAGCGCGCGTTGATCTTTTCGTACTCGGCGACCACATCGACGATCTTCTGCACACCCTCCTGCACCACCTCCCGGACGGTCTTGTCGTTGTCGAGGAGCGGCTCCTGCTCGAGGATTCCGACCGTGAAGCCCGGCGAGAGGACGGTCTCGCCATTGAACTCCCTGTCGGTTCCGGCCAATATTTTGAGCAGCGAACTCTTTCCGGAGCCGTTCAAACCGAGGACGCCGATTTTGGCGCCGTAAAAATAGGAGAGGTAGATATCTTTCAAAACCGCTTTTTGCTGGTAAAATTTGCTGACGCCGATCATCGAGTAGATGACTTTGTTGGGCTCGTTGGCCATGGGGGCTCCTTGAAGCGTTGGTATCTGCAGAGAGAGCGATTGACTATTTGTGACAAATAATTATTTGCCGGCATAATTCAAAAAAACGTGCGGGCAAACAAAATTCGATGGAAGCATACTGCTTGAACCGGCCTTGTACTCTTGCCGGTTATCGCACCATAACAATGGCAAATGATCGCAGGACGAGCAGTCCGCTCGTCCTGCAACGGTGATGGTTTATCCGCGTTGGGTCCATCAGGCGCGTTTCGCCGGCATGGGCAGCGCCGCGTCACGGGCGGGCATCGCCGGATAATCCGGATAGCCGATGTTTTTCACCAGTTTTGCGATCTCGGTTTTCTCACCGGTTTTGAAACAGAGGTTGGCGGCAATGCCGGTGAGGATGGACCAGGCGCCGCCGCGCTGATCCGCGGCGCGCTGATATTTATCGGCTTGCGGCTGTGGCAGAAAGATGTCGTCGAGCATGACATCGTCGCCGCCGCCGTGACCGCCCGTCCCGCTCCACAGTTCCACCTCATAGGCGGGGCCGCGCAGCGGATAGATGCGCGTAAAGGTGCCTTCGGGTTTAACCGCACCGGGCGTCGATCCGTCGCCGAAGAGATAGACCTTCTCTTCCGACTTGTGCTCCAGACGGCCTTTGGTGCCGTTGAAAACGATCGTGTACCCTTCCCACGCATTGAAGGCATTGAGCGAATAGGAGAGGGTGACGTGATTGTCATAGGTCACGAGGACGTTCATGGTGTCCTCGATATCGATGTCGGGCCGGAAGACGCAGCGGTCGCGAAAATAACCGTCATGATGCTCCTGATCCAGGTAGAGCTGTTTGAGGGAGGGATTATCCGCCAGACTGAGTTCGAAACCGCAGGCTTCTTTCTCGGGACAGGTATGACAGCGATCATGGTGGCCCTGCAGGCCGATGCGCCGCGCCATCTGCGGGGTGTAGAACTCGCGCTTGCCGGTCGCCAGCACCGCGACGGGAACAGCCGATAGCCACCAGTTGACGAGGTCGAAGTGATGCGTGGCCTTGTGCACCATCAAACCGCCGGAGAATTTCTTCTGGCTGTGCCAGCGCCGGAAATAGTCGGCGCCGTGATGGGTGTTGAGCATCCAGTGAAAATCCACCGAGAGGATGTCACCGATGGTCCCGGCCATGAGGAGATCCTTGACCTGGGTGCGCGGCGGGGAGTAGCGGTAGTTGAACGCCACGCGCACGCGGCGGCCGCTTTTTCGCTGCGCGTCGATGATCTGCTGGCATTTTTTTGCATCGACGGTCATCGGTTTTTCGGTGATCACGTCGCAACCCAGCTCCAGCGCGCGGACGATATAGTGGTGATGAAAGCCGTCCACGGTGGTCACGATGACGACCTCCGGCCTGGTCTCGGCGATCATGCGCTCGAAACCGGAGGCCGGGTACGCGGCCGGCGTCGCCTGACCATTCTCTTTTGCCAGATTTTGCGCCAGACGCAGGCGGCCGGCGTTGGTATCGCAGAGGCCCACCAGTTCGGCACAGTGATTATATTTTATCTGGATGGCATCCTGATACATCCGCGAGCGGCTGCCGGTGCCGGCGATGGCGTAGCGTTTCGCGGCCGGGTTTTGCCCGCGCAGCACGCCGGCCCCCGCCAGGGCCAGGCCGGCCGCGCCGATGGCGCAGGTTTTGGCAAACTCGCGGCGCGACATCTCGTTTGATATGGACATGGTTTCGCTTCCTCCTCGGTTCGAATGATTTACAGTTTAATATTACAGCATTGCCGGCGCAAAAGCAAGGGCAAAATCATGGCCAAAATCCCGTTTGTCCTTCTCGTCACAGTTTTGTATATTTCAGTATGACCCGGAAGCAAAAAATCAGATCCCAGGCCGCGGACCTTTATCCCTTTTTTCGGGAAACGCTGAGCGAAGAAGGCCTTCTGACGCCGCCGGCGCGCGTCCTTGTCGCCGTCTCGGGCGGAATCGACTCCGTCGTGCTGCTGCATCTGCTGAAACGTCTGGCCGAAGAGATTCCCCTGCACCTGGTGGCGGCCCATTTCAACCACCAGTTGCGCGGCGCGGATGCGGATGCGGATGAGCACCTGGTGCGGGAGCTGTGCTCGGATTGGCACATCCCCTGTGTGCGCGGCCGTGGCGATGTAAAAACGCATGCCCGTGAACATCGCCTCAGCATCGAGACCGCGGCGCGGGAATTGCGCTATGCCTTTCTCCATCAGGCCGCTGTCGATAGCGGCAGCGCCTTCATCCTCACGGCGCACAACGCCGGCGACCAGGCCGAAACCGTCATCGCCCGTTTTCTCCAGGGCGCGGGCGTGCGCGGTCTGGCGGGCATCCCGGTGCGCCATGGTAACATCATCCGCCCCCTCTTGCCGGTCGAACGCAATGCGATCGCGGCTTATGCGGAACAGAACCAGGTGCCGCATCGCGAAGACGCGTCCAATGCCGACCAAAGCCACCACCGCAACCGCATCCGTCACGATCTGCTCCCCCATCTCGAACAGTACAATCCGCAGCTCGTCGAGGCCGTGAACCGTCTCGCCCGGAATTTCCGCGAAGTGGACGAATACCTCGCCCGCGAAGCGGAAAACGCGCTTCTGCTTTGTCTGCTGCACCGCGATCGCGAGAAAATTATTCTTGAAACAAACCCATTTTTGTCGTACTTTAATATTTTACAGAAATATACCCTGATGCATGCCTGGCGCCGCCTCGGCGGCGATCCGATGATTTTCAATGAGGAGGCCTGGCGCGCTTTTTATGATTTTATTCACGCCGGACGCGGCGATCGCTCCCTGCGTCTTAAAGAGGCGCAGATTTGGCATCTGCCCGGAGAACTGGTGCTGCTGCGGCGGCGCGAAGCACCGCAAACGCTGGCGGTGAACGAAATCCCGGGATCGTATGCGCTGTGGAGCGGTTATCATTTTGAAATAAAACCAGCGGACTTGCCGTTAGAGCAGATAGCAAAGAACAAAGATGCGAATGCCGTTTACGTCGATGCCGGCAAGCTCGCAGCAGGGTTGCAGGTGCGCCTGCCGCGCAGCGGCGACCGCTTTCATCCGCTCAACCTGACGGGTCACAAGAACGTCGCCCGGGTAGTGGCGGAAAATGGCATACCGCTCTATGACCGCGGCATCGTTCCCCTGATTGTGAGTGGAGAGGAAATTGTCTGGGTCGGCGGCATCCGTCTGTCGCATCGCTTTCGCGTCACCCCCCGGACCAGGAACATCTATCAGCTAAGATTGGAAAGAAATCTTGAAGCAGAGATCTGAATTCGAAAAAGTCGTATATGACGGTGGTTTCCGCACGCTCCTGAGCCGTGATCAGATCGATCAGCGCATCCGCGAGATGGGCAAACAGATCACCGAGGATTATCGCGGCAAGCAGCCCATCATGATTGCGGTTCTGAATGGCGCCTTTTTGTTCATGGCGGACCTCATCCGTCATGTGGAAATTGATCTGGAAGTCGATTTTATCAAAATTTCCAGCTATGGCGACGCCAAAGTCTCCTCGGGTGAGGTCAGGATGCTGAAAGATATCAACGCCGAGATTCAGGGACGACATGTTTTGCTGGTGGAGGATATCGTCGATACCGGCCTCTCGATCGGATTTCTCCATGAGAAATTTATGGCCATGCAACCCGCCTCGCTGCGCTTTGTGTCGTTTTTGATCAAACCTGAAAATGTCAAAACGGATATACCCATCCATTACATCGGTTTTGAAATCCCCAATGAATTCGTCGTGGGGTATGGATTGGATTATAAGCAGATTTTACGTAACTTGCCCGCTGTCTATGTCATGGAATAACATGAGGGATCGATCTTGATACAGAATGATGATAAAAAACCTGAATGGATGAAAACGGACTCCCAGGACGGAAAGTCACGTCCGCCGAACCGGCCGGACAATAACCGCCGTCCGCCCAAGCCGCCTTTGCGGCAGCCCGAAGGCCCGCAGTGGAGCCGTGTCGTGCGGCCTTTGCTGATATGGATCGGTTTGATCGTGGCGGCGCTGTTTTTTTCACAGCAGTTTTCCAGCGGACGCGTCAAGGAAACGCTGATTACCTACGACGTCTTTATGAACCACCTCCAGAATGGCAAGGTGGAATCGATCGTGGTCGAGGATGCCATTCTCCACGGCAAGCTGGCGCCGGATGTCTCGGAAAAAGGCATGCAGGAGATTCGCGTGGTGCTGCCGCCGCGCATCGGCGCCGAGACCTTTGAGGCGTGGCGCCGCGATCACAACGTCCAGCTCCAGTTCAAGGAGGGCGGCCCCAGCATCTGGAGTTCCCTGGTTTACATTTTGCCGTGGATTTTGTTCATCGGCATCTGGATCTTTTTTATGCGCCGCATGCAGGGCACCAACAACAAGGGCATCTTTGCCTTCGGCAAATCCAAGGCGCGTATGTGGACCGAAAACCAGCCCCGCATCACCTTTGCGGATGTGGCCGGCGCCGATGAAGCCAAACAGGAACTGCAGGAGATCATTGAATTTCTGCGCGAACCGGAAAAATTCCAGCGCCTCGGCGGCAAGATTCCCAAGGGCGCCCTGCTCCTCGGACCCCCGGGCACCGGGAAAACCCTGCTCGCCAAGGCGGTGGCCGGCGAAGCGGGTGTGCCCTTTTTCAGCATGTCGGGCGCCGATTTCGTGGAGATGTTCGTGGGCGTCGGCGCTTCGCGCGTGCGCGACCTCTTCGATCAGGGCAAGCGCAATGCGCCGTGCATCATCTTCATCGATGAACTCGATGCCGTCGGCCGTCACCGCGGCGCCGGCCTCGGCGGCGGACATGACGAGCGCGAACAGACGCTCAACCAGTTGCTGGTCGAGATGGACGGCTTTGANNNNGCCCCGGCCGCTTCGACCGCCAGATTGTGGTCGATCGTCCCGACGTCCGCGGCCGTGAGGGTATTCTCAAGGTTCATACCAAAAAGATACCGCTCGATAAAAAAGTCAATCTCAATATCCTCGCCAAAGGCACCCCGGGGTTCTCCGGCGCCGATCTCGCCAATATGGTCAACGAAGCCGCCCTGCTGGCAGCGCGTAAAGACAAGGATAGCGTCGAGGCGGTCGATTTCGAAGAGGCCAAAGACAAGGTGATGATGGGTATCGAACGCAAGAGCCTGCTCATCAGCGACGACGAGAAGTACAGCACCGCCTACCACGAAGCGGGGCATGTACTGGTCACCAAATTGACCCCCGGCTCCGACCCGGTGCACAAGGTCACCATCATCCCGCGCGG
>DCUM01000125.1:0-1193 GCA_002327255.1 bacterium UBA2214
GTATTTCGCTTTCTATGTTTATCCTTTAGTTTCCCAATTTAATAATCTGGTCCGACCCCCTGATACTTTTGCCGAATCCGCTCCGCCGCGTGCTGTAGCATCTCCAATTCTTCCGGCCACAAACGCATCTCGATATAGCGGTCAACCCCCTTATTGCCGATGACAAAGGGCACACCCACTGCGCCATGCAGGCCGTAACAGTCTCCCTCCAGACATATCTGCCCGGAAATCAGGGCATCATGGCCGAGCATGACCATGCGCAGCAGATTCAATGTAGCGCGGGCTGTTCCGGCAATGGTCTTGGCACCGCTGAACTGCGTGACCAACGGCCGTAACGCCACTCGCAAATCCGGCGGATAGGTCTCGACAAAAGCGTAAGCCTGGCGGATTTGCCCGGCATGGATCAACTCCTTGAGCTGGCCGCTGGCCTCTGAAAAATCTTGCGCAAAATGCACTGTCAAGTGCCCCCTGCGGATCCGCTGGATCGCAGCGGCCACTTCATCATCCCCCATGCCATATGCATGGACACTGCTCCACAACGGTACCATAAGACTGCCGTGTTCGCCCGCCATAAAGGCGTGAATGAGATTGCGGTCAATCCCCAAATCAAGTGAGAGCTCTTTGCGAAACCGCAGGGAATCGAGAAAAGCCCCCATGCCAACGACGCGGCGGCGGCCAAGATGTTTGGCGAACACGAAAACCGCCAATTCCACCGGATTGGAAACGCATACCACAATCTCATGCCCATGCCCGTTCCTGGCGATGGCGCCCGCATACTGATCAAAAAGCTGATAATTCAGCGCGGCCAGATGGTCACGATCATGGACCTGATCCGGATGCCGGGCAGGCGCACTCCCGGCCATGATAATATACTCCGCATCCAACTCTTCCTCATTCAGCACCACCTCTATCTGCGGGCATATTTCAGCATAGGCATCGCGAATATCCTCAGATAAACCATAGAGACTCTTGGCACTTTTTCCAGCCTCGTTCCCCACCAGCATCAGGGTGTGGCGGCTGTCCAGCAGACGCTCAGCCACAATCATATGGGTAATGGCCCGGCCAATGGAACCACTGGCGCCAATCACGGCTAATGTCATGATTGCGTTCTCCTTGTCTTCTTTCCCAGTTAAACAGTGCCACCAATCCCCCGCATTCCTGATTGAACGGCAATTTGTCATTTGTATCGAAAG
>DCUM01000125.1:1255-3567 GCA_002327255.1 bacterium UBA2214
TTAGGTGGTAACTTTATATTTTGTGTGCAATTTGTCTGGTTCGACACCATTTATTGCATTGTTTTGTTTGGTTTTATCTTGGTACGACCCATTTATACAATCCAGGAAGAGCCTTATAACGCACTTTTTATGGCAAACAGGCCTTGCAAGGCCTGTTTTTTCGTTTTTTTTTCGTTTAACTTTATATTTTGTGTGCAAATAATTGGAGCCGACCTCACATATAGGCTTATTTAATATACAATTAACTTGGTCCGACCCCGTTTTCGCGTTTTCATCATTCCACTTTGTTTTGACGCCAGAATCTTTTATATTGCGATGTTGTCTCTGCAGGCCACCTCTTACCCCTTTTAGGAGATTTTATTGATGAGTCGATTCACCGCCATCCTGTTGTTGGTGTGGTTCGCCATGGCCGCCAAACCACAAGCCCAGGTGGCCACCCTGCCGGCAACGTTTGAGCTCAAAAACGTCGACGGCCACTCCATTCCCTATCAGAACGGTATGGTCGTGCCGGGATTCGAGAAGCAAAACCGCACTCTCCTCTCCCTGCACGGCGCCTGGCGCAAACAGCGCTTCAATGCGGATCACGCCTTGACCCTGTCGCGACGCACCATCCCGGTCATGAACAACCTCACCGTCGAGGCGGCCGGCCGCGAACGCAGCAATTATGACGACAGCGCCTGGCCGGAAAAAATCCTGCCCGCCATCGAAAACGAACTGCGCGGCTATGAAAAAACCCCCGAATACTATGAAAACGGCGTCTGGTACCGCCGTCCATTCAAGGTTCCTGACAGTCTCGCGGGACAAACCGTCAAACTCCATTTCTACGCCGTCAACTATGTCGCCGATGTCTGGATCAACGGCCAATACGTCGGCTATCACGAAGGCGGCTACACCGCCTTTGCCTTCGACGTCAGCGCCATGCTCGACTATGGCAACACCAATACCATCGCCGTGCGCGTCGACAATCCACCCTGGGGCACGCGCAAGGATATCGTCCCCTTTTACAAAGTGGACTGGTTCAATTACACCGGCATCATTCACGACGTCTTTCTCGAGGCCTGCGCGCCGCAGCACATCGTGCGGACGCAGATCGTCCCCCTCACCATCGAGGGCGATCTCTCCGTCCAGACCGTGATCGCCAATCAGGCGGCCGCTGCGCAGAATCTGCGCGTGACGCTGGATATCTTTGCCGCAGAGGTTACGGCGGAAAATATCGCTTCCGAATTCGCACAGGATGTGGCCGGGCCCGCCGTCACTTGTTCCGGAACATCCGAAACCACGCTCTCCGTCGATCCCGATTCCATAAAAATCTGGCAGACGCAGCTGCGCATCGCCGCGCCGCAGTTGTGGTACCCCAAAACCCCGCATCTCTACGTCCTTTGCGTCTCCCTGTGGCAGGATGGCGTGCTGCTGGACCAATATTATAGCCAGTTCGGGATTCGTACGATCGTAACACAAGGGGCGCAGGTGCTGCTCAACGGCAAGCCGGTCTTTTTCACCGGCGTCGCCCGCCATGAAGATCATCCCGATTACGGCCGCAGCATCCCGGCGGAGGTCATTCTTGCGGACATCCAGAAGATCAAGGCGCTCAACACCCAGTTCCTGCGCAGCGGCCACTATCCCAATCACCCGGCGACTTTTCTCTATTGCGACCGCGTCGGACTCGCCGCCATGGAAGAGATTCCCGTGTGGTGGTTCGACAACGAGGAAGAGTGGTTGATTCAGAACAATCAGCGCCATATCCACGAGCAGATGTGGCGCGAAATGATTTTTCGCGATTATAACCGTCCCAGCCTCATCCTGTGGAGCACCTGCAACGAGTGCAAGGAAGTCCCCAACCGCCGCGCCTTCATCCAGCGCGTCCACGATGAACTCGATCAGAAATATCCCGACGGACGCCTGGTGTCGCAATCCGCCGCCGCCGACCGGCCCGGCCCGGCCGACGAATCCCAGCACGCCTGCGACGTCGCCGGCTGGACCATGTACTTTGGCATCTTTCACGGCGGCACCTACTACAAGGGCACCGTCAACTTTCTCAACAAGGTGCGCGACGCCTTCCCGGACAAGCCGGTCATCAACACGGAATTCGGCTATTGGTCCAGCGAAAACGGCAGCAACGAAAATACCCAGGTGCTGACCTTCAAGGATACCTTTCAGGCATTGACCGAGTCGGGCGTGCTCAAACAGCTCGGCAAGCCCAATCCGGGGGGATTCCTGATGGCCACCACCTGGTGGTGCGCATTCGACTGGTATACCTGCCAGCAGACCAACGGCTACCAGAGCATGGGGATTCTGCACATGGACCGCACCAC
>DCUM01000125.1:3638-3846 GCA_002327255.1 bacterium UBA2214
GGCCGGAACGGATCACCCTGGAGGTGCTCAACCTGCGCGGCGAGGTGGTGGCAACCCTTGACAAGGGGCAACGGAATGCCGGAATCCATCAGGCCGTGTGGGACGGCGCCGGCGGCGGCAGCGGCATCTACTTCGCGCGGCTGCTGACCGCGCAGGGCACACACATTCATAAAATGACACTTTTAAGATAAGGGAACGCCGTGGCAAA
>DCUM01000074.1 GCA_002327255.1 bacterium UBA2214
GAAGAAACGACGCTCTCCCTGCTGAACAATTAAAACGTGGTGCGCGCGGAAGCAGTCGCCTGCCTTGAATTCCCGGCAGGGGAAAGCGGTTTTTCATATTCGGTCGCGATAAAAACATATTCTGACTCGACCGTTCCCGTCAGTATGATGAATAGCTCCATGCTGTCATTCTGGACAAGTTCCCGATCGATGTGTGGAATAAGCTGTTCTTGGATGGGTATCCAGTATATTCCCACGCCATCAAACACCTGTATTTCCTGTTGGTATAATGCGGCCAGTTTGGCGTCAATCCGGTTCATTTCCATCCACAGCTTGATGACCATTTTCTTTTTTTCGGAAATGAGCCTTCGATCATCAGAAAAACCGCATGGAACCCGGTACTTTGCAAATCGACACTCAAGTTGAATAATATCATCATACTTCGCGGCTTGCGCCTCATCATGCGAATGGCTCTTCTCTTTTTGCATAATTTCCTGAAGCGTTGATTGGTTGTAGGAGGGATAGTCAAACTCCCCGGACCAACAGGCTGGCACAGCTACAAAGAGCAGAAGCCCAAGGATTACCCACCGGCTCACAGGATGTCTCATAGTCAACTCCCTCTTGAAACTTGACCGCGTCCATACTACTGATTATTTATTAGATAATTCTGTATTGACTTGTACCAAAATCCCGTTCAACCATTTATCATAATCGCTGTTTTTATCGAATTGCTCAAAAACACAACAGGCCTGCGCATACGTTTGCTGTACCAGATCTTCTGCGTCTTGTGCATTTCGCGCCAATCCAATCGCCGTGCCGTACAGATGGTCCATGTGCTCCAGGGCAAGGTTTTCAAAAAGCTGGATATCACAGTCTGTCACTTTCTCTGCTTTCTTTTATTTGCGAGGCAAATAGTATTGATTGGCGATATTTTTATGGCCCTGATCGTCATTTGGCAATTAGCCATGCAGAATCAAGGCGATTCTCTTCAGTTTTATCAACGAACCGCTTTTCAGAAAAACAACGTTTCCGCCCGTTAGCAGTACGTTTTCGATGATGATATCAACAATGTCATCGAGGACCTCCCAGAGGTTGGCATACTTGGAAAATATCAACGAATGATCTGTTTTATTGATACTGCCCTTCTCATGATAATCGTCTTCAACGTACAATGTGGCACCGGTATTTTTATTGGCACACTGCCCTACGGCGACAATACCGCTAATGACTTTGTTCGCCTTGGCCGCTGCCGCCAGATCACGCATGGCGTTCTTGTGTGCACCCGCGATGGCATCCCTGACTACGGGCCATACAATCTTGCCCAAATCATGGATAGAAGTGAGGGTATAATCGCCTTCAATCGTGCCTATCATGGCATCCCGATGATTGGTCAACTCATAATAAACGTCCAGATTTGCTTTCTCCCCTGCAACCACCAGCCGGAGAGGATCTTGTCCGAAATAGTGGCCAAAATACTGGTCCGTCTGGATAAAAAAATCTCTCAATTGAGCACCCCTGGTGACCAGTTTGGCAGGGCTACTTGAATCGACCGCATATTCAAACGGGAATTTCGTATCCTGAATGTCGATGAGTTTTTCACGAAATCCCTCGTATAGCCTGCTTTTTCGTTCGCTTAATGAGAGGACGTAATAATGGATGCTTAACTGCATGATGTTATCTCTTGTTTTAAAAAGCCGAACTTGAAATTTATCCAAATTTACTTCAAAATGAGTTGCATGCATCAGCTAATGATAGATACTCATATTCAACATTAAAAACAATCGGCCAAAGGGATGGAAAAGGAACTACTCCTTCGAGACCATATGCACTCAATCCCAATGAAGCGTAGCGTGATATGATCATTAACTGATCCGAGCGGCTATCCCGTCATGAAGGAAACGCTTGCAATTCCGCGGACTATGGGCGTCTCTGCTTGCTCTGCTTCATACCCAGACCGCAATGAGATAATCTGTGTTTTGATGGCTTCACGCCTGTGTTGCAATCCCAATCGCCTGTGCACGATTTCCTGCTTGCGACTTCATTTTTCTGCCCCGTCCTTTGTCTCTTGCGCCAGCTGCGCCGAACCCGTCAGCACGCCTTCCAAACCGACACAGACATCGAACAGTCCATTGCCATGATCTGTCAGCCTGAACTCGCGAATTTGATCAGAGTGTGCCATTCCATACGAGTTGAGCACATACTTTTCCGATTTGCTCCCTGCCAACTTCCATATCACGGAGAAGCAGCCAGGCAGCATCAATCAGGGATGAGAGGCAAACATCGGTGATATCCATATGGTTTGCGGCGGAGGCAAGACTGGTCAAGAAGGCTGTGAGAACCCGGGCAGTGGCAGGAATGGCGGAAATAAAGCCGTGTGCCGTGGAGCTGTTTTTAAAACATCATATTTTGCAAATTAAACTTGCTTTTTAATCGATCATTGAATACATTTTAGTATAACCTGCCAGGTTATGGTAAGGAATTAATTCTTCGGGGATCCTTCGCCACATTGCCCTCGGGGGCAAGATCCGTTCTGTTGTGCATCACAAGCCTTAGCAAAACCCGGAATGAACACTTAAACCGCAAAGGCATGTTTTCATTGATTCCAGAGAGAATGCGTTCGTACACCTCGATCAAGATTTTGTGCGAATGAGCACCATGATCTCCTCCGGTGTGATTGAAAACATTGCTTCCGTCGGATCATTCAATGCTCCCATTCCGGGAGCACTTTCCGGGTTCAGCATCCAGTTGTAAAGCCCTTTTACAAAAACTCTCAACCAGACAAGCATCCAAAACAAATTCACCGTATCATGCCATGCTTCTGCTCAGTAAAATGGAAAATGAATGATTTCCTGATGCTATCAGGATGTTCTTGATTTTCCGTCCAACGGCTCCTTGCTGGCAAAGTGTGCATGAAACATCTTCTCTCACCCAAAGCATAAAGGGAGGTTCCGATGAGAAGAAATGGATACAATGGACCGTTCGGCCTGTTCATCGTTTGTGCACTCCTGATCATGCCGGTGTTTGGTTTTGCGGCCACCGTGCACCTGGGTCCGGGCAGCGTCACCACTTCCAATACCAGTGCCTGGGGACAGACAGCGATCACCTATCCCATTGTTTTTAATCCGACGACGGGGGTCACCAAGGTGACTCTGGTGGGTGTGAATATGGTCGCCATCAATTACACCGGTCCCTGGGGCTGGCCGCCGGCGGCCAACGATTTCGGCGCGCAGGCACAGCTCTACTTGAGTTTCAGCGACGGCACCTGGCTGCGCAATTCCTGCCACAGCGCCGCCAATGCGGGAGGCACCTGGGATGCGCAGGCGATAACGGTAGGCCACGACCAGGGATTCCGCAAATACCTGTTTCAGAACATCCACAGTTTTTCCAGCTGGGGATCGGTGTTGTCGCACCAGTACAACGTCGAAGCCTGGCAGGGACCGCGCATCAATCCCGGCAACAACCTGCCGCCCAACATGGGCACGCCGGACCCCAATTCCGACAAGTTCGACATGGAGCTCACAGTGACCAACACCGGGGCCGGCAATTACACCGCCGTGGCGCGGGCGCGCATGCATTATGCAGCTTCATGGGTGGAAATGGCGCTCCCCAAACCACCGTGGGGGCCGTGGCAGTGGCAGTGGAATACCGCCATCAACAATTCGGCCACGCCGGATGCCGCATGGAGGAACTATCCGGGTACCTCATTTGCCATGACCGGATTCACCGGTAATCTGCAAATCCAGATGGCCATTCAAAATTGGGCGGTAAACCAGCCACAAAACTGGACCATCACCTGGGACGATATCATTGTTGACGGCACGCTGGCGTCCCTCCCCACCGTGGTCTGGGTGGACGATGACTGGACCGGTCCAAGCAACTGCGGCGGCCATTTCTGGGGCTACGACGCCTTCAACACCATCAACGGCGGCCTGGCGGCCGTGGCTGCCGGCGGCACGATCAATGTGGCGGGCGGCGTTTACACCGAAGCGATGGTGGTGAACAAGACGGTATCCTTCATCGGTGACATCGCTACATCGGTGGTACAAGGCCCGGGCAGCGGCAACGGATTTCTCATTCAGGCGCCCGATGTGGTAATCGATGGATTTATCATCAGGCAATTCGCCATCGGCATCCGTTCTTTCGGCGGACCCGCCAACTATAACAACCTGACCTTGCACAATCTTAATGTCAACAACAACACGACGGTCGGCCTGCAACTGGTCTTTGATAAATTCAATGTGGTCGATATCGATAACTGTCAATTCAGTGTCACCACGGCCGGCAGCGGCATCAGCGTCGCCAACAGCACGAATATCTTCCATTTGAGCATCAATAACACCAGAGTGCAGCTGAATCGCGATCACGGTTTCTTTGTCAACAACGGCACGACCGCGGCGATCTTCAGCATAAACATAACCAATTCTCATTTTGATCAAAGTACCAATTGGGAGGGCATCTTTATCCGCCAGGCGGTGATCGGCCAATTCAACATGACCGGCGGCAGCCTGAATGGCAACAAGGGCAGCGGCTTTACCCTGGCGCAGGCACCCTCACAGTTTGGAAGTCTGAGCCTGCAATCCGTCGCTGTGGACAACAATGGAAATTCCGGAATCATGCTGGGCGGGGGCTCATCGACCTATACGCTGTTCATTCAGGACTGCTCCTTTACGAACAATGCCTGGGAGCACCTTGACCTCAGCGGCGGCTGGTTTGGTGCTTTCTCCTCGATGCTCGGAACGCAAATCATCGGCAACACCTTTTACGGTACGCCCTGGACTGCTGTTTACGTTGGCAACCAGGGCGTATTTGGCGTCCCCCCGATATTCCGCGACAATAATTTCATGGCTCCCGGATTCGGCATCTTTAACGCCAATGCGGCAACGATGGACGCGGAATACAACTATTGGAACAGCGCCGACGGCCCCAACGATCCAAACGGCACCGTTGAAGTGGCTCTGGGCGATCCGGATCCCGGCACGCCTGCGCTCCTGAACGCCGCGCCCGCCGGATTTTTGGGATGCAACGTGACGGATCTCACCGTCGATTATTACCCCTGGCTGGCCAGTCCGGTGCAGCTGGTTCCCGGCAGCGTTGTGGTAGCGGCAACTGGCGGCGCCGGCAGTTTCAATGTACAAGCACCGACCGGCTACGCCTGGACAGCAGTGAGTAACGACAGCTGGATCACCGTCACCGGTGGCTCACCCGGCACCGGCAACGGCACGGTGAATTACCTGGTCGCCTGGAATCCCAGCGCCCTGCCGCGCACCGGCACCATCACCGTCAACAGCAAAGTGTTCACCATCAATCAGCTCGGCCTGACCGCGGGATCGACGGCCATGTTCTGGGCGACGCCCACCATGGTTTGGCCGTATGGCGTCGTGCAATTCGAGGACGTGTCGGGACTCGGCGCCACCGCCTGGCAGTGGGATTTCGGCGACGGCCAGACTTCCACCCTGCAAAATCCGCTGATCATGTATACGCGGCCGGGGATGTATTCGGTGAAATTAACCATCACAACACCCACCGGTCCTTACACGTATACGAAGAAAAAACTCATCACCGTTTACGGCAACGGACCGAAATGCCATTCAACCCTCGAATTGGTCGACGCCAGCATGAGTCATCAGAAAGAAGAGTGGCAGAATGCCATCGATGAGGACATCAGCGGCTGGGATGGCACCGCCAGCGTCAAGGGGGAGCCGCCTTATGCCATTTTCAAATTCATGGACGGCACCGACAAGACCATCGATCGCGTGCGTTTGCTGACCGATACCGATATGAATTACATGGATCGCTGGGTATTTGAATTCCACGTCCAGGTGTCCACCACCGGCACCGCCGACGGCGATTTTGTCACCGTCTATTCCGGACACAAAAAACACGGCAATTGGGAAGAATTCGGCTTTGCGCCTGTTTTGGCACGCTATGTCAAACTGGTCATCGATACGCCGACGCACGGCTGGCGTCAGGTGGGCGAATTTCAGGTCTGTCCAATACGCCGTTACGCCGATATGAATCAAACCAACATCGATGTCACCTCCCCCCACCTCGCCAATGGGGTGGATGCCTCACAAATTACCATTGCAGCGAAGGATGCCGGCGGTGTCGCGATCGACGGATTGACCGCGGATGATTTCCATTTTATCGTCTACCCCGGACCGGTTAACCTGACGCCTGTAACCGAAACCTCACCGGGCGTGTATACGATGCAGATGACGTCGACCTGCATGGGCACACAAAAGATGACGACCTATATCAACGGCATCAAGGTCGGCGACGATACCATCGTCTTCAATCCCGCCAGTCTGCACAGCGCTTCGCTTGTTCTGGTGAGCCATTCCGATGCCTACAAAGGCGAATCGTGGGAGAATGCCATTGACGGTGATACGGATGGCTGGGACGGCACGGTCACGGCGGGCACCGAGACGCCATGGGCCATCTTTGCCTTCAGCGATGGCACCACCAAAATGGTGCAGCATCTCAAGCTGCTGACAGATACCAATGTCGGCTTTGATCAACGCTGGGTGCGCGCATTTCATGTGATGGTTTCGACCACCGGCACCGAAGATGCCGATTTCACCACCGTGTATACGGGGCGGCAGCGTTTTGGCTATTGGCAAACGCACATGTTCGCCGCTACCGCCGCCAAATATGTAAAGTTCGTGGTTGATGAACCCTCGCACGGATGGCGCCAGGTGGGTGAAATCGAATTGATGGTGGCGGATATCCCCGGCGCTCAACTGGCCTCACAGGAAACCGGGATTGCGGTGGTGCATGAATTCAGTGTGCGCAATTACCCCAATCCGTTCAATCCGGAAACCACCATCGAGGTCTCCCTGCCAGAAGCCTCGCATGTCAAAGCGGGTGTGTATAATCTGCTGGGGCAACTGGTGCGGACTCTGGCGGACCATGGCCTGAACGCGGGCAGTCATCGCATGCACTGGAACGGCCGCAATGAGAACGGCGAGCAGGTTCCTTGCGGCATCTACTACCTGCGCGTGCAAACACAGGAGCAGGTCAAAGTACACCAGATGCTGCTGCTGAAATAGGGCGCACCGGCCGCAGACCATGGCATCTGCGGTTCTGTTCTGGTGTGCGCAAGGCAAACAGCTTTTTGTATCTTTTACCGCATTGAAAACCGAAAGGCCATGATGGCCTTTCGGTTTTTTTTATGGATGGAAATGATGAATTTCGTGCCTGCAAAACCATGGGCACCCCTCCCCGAGGCAAGCCATTGCAGGCGGAATTTATCCTCGCCCATCGCTCTTTTCATCACAGCCATGCCCTGTCAGCTGATGCATGCCCGGGCTATAGGTATCCTTCGCCAGGATTCTCACCAAAGCTCCCCGCTGATTGATTAATTGAACTGCATCAAATTGGAAATATGGAATCCGGTGGAATCATTGCAAATGCGATTCCATAGAGGACGATTCCCCTGCCAGTCAATCGTTAATCCATCGAGTTCAATATCCAAATATTTGCCTGTTTTGAAGACATCAGGCCGCGGAGCAATCTGTGACTCGATAAATTTTGGAGAATATGCATCGGCATTGCCGCGGAAGAATGAATCGCCTCCCCTGGGAGCATCCATGCGTAGTGTGACACTGCGCAGCAGAACACTGCTGAGCGGGGCGTCTGGCAAACCGGCCAATCCGCAGGGCACAATTACATTGGCATTGATATGCTCGATGACCAAATTCCGAACCGGCGTAAGACCATGACGCTGTGTAATAAAAAGCTGGATAGGGGTGCCGCCGGTTTCATGCGGCCAATGAATCATAAACAACCTGATATTACGCCAGACGACATTTTCAATCGGGCCGCCATCGCGGGCATATAAAACCAATCCCCGATCAGAATCGAAGACATCGCAGTTTTCGAACAGTATATCGCGGATCAGGGAATTTGTTTCCGTGCCAATCTTCAGGGCCGAGGCATCCGAAGCGACAATAGAATTGCGTACGGTCACCCGCTCTGTAGCTTTGGGCGGCTTGCGGGTTTTCACGGCGACCGCGTCATCTTTGGCCATGATAAAGACGCCATCGATCATCACATCGCTTGCGGAATCCGGGTCGATGCCATCCTTGCCGCTGAGAATGCGTAAATTGTGACAGCGAATCTGATCCGAGCCGAACAAATGAAGCGCCCAGGAATTGCAGTTTCTGAGACAAACGTCTTCAAGCTCGATATGATGACAATCAACAATATCGATGATGTGGATATTTTTCGTCTCCAGAAATAAAGGACCATAATTTGCATCAATAGTTCCTGGACCGTGGATTTTTATATATGCTTCGTTATGGATATAGATGAACCGGGAAACAATGGCTGCCAAATTATCAACCGCTTTTAACAAAGCGCCGGGGGCAAGATAGATTTCCGTATTGGAATGTATCGTCAATCTCCCGGTTCGGTATATCCCCGCGGGGAAAAAAATCCGCCCCCCTTTGTCCAAAATGGACTGGATGGCCACCGTTTGATCCTTGGTATCATGTGAAGCCACCCCTTTATTGGTAACGACTGTTACATCAGAGTCCTCGTAATTCATTTTCTTGTCATTTAATTCATTTAAATCATCGATCCAGAATGCAACCGTATAGGTTCCTGACTTTTCATTGCCAGGAATCGGCGACAGAACATCCGGCAATTGCAGATAATAGTGCCCGGGGCCGGGCAGCACAAAGCGTAGCTTGTTCCCCTCGCGGGTGAAGGGAATGTCACAGAGCAAGCCACGTAAAAACGCCTTGTCGAAATGTGTACCAAGGATCAGCGCTACATCGACTGGCCCGTCGGTGGCGAACCGGCAATAATTGACATCGTAATAATAGGTGGGATAGTTGCGAAAATACTCCAGTGCCACCGGACTGCCATTGACAGTGGCCTCAACCTTCCCGTCGCTGCGCATGTCGGGCGGAACCGGATAGAATTGCACTTTCGTTTCTGATAATAGTACGCCAGCGGCCAGAATGACAATCGCAAAGATCACATCAGCTCGCAAGAATAGCTGAGGCCATTTACCAGATTGAATAAACATTTTTCGATTCCTTTCTCAAAACGTCTTAAAAACAGTCACCACTTTCACAGGAAAACAAGCTGCTCAACAAAAGGCTCGACTCACCTATTCTTGGATCAATTATGCATCTGCAATTTGATATAGTCTGATCCCGCTCTGTTTCTGCCATCGCTGGCAGGATTCCGGCCGGCAAGGCTGATTCGTATAACATGGTCTCCCTTGGATAATTCATGCTCTCCCATATGCAGGAACCCGGGAGGCTTTTCGCCTTTCCTCAATCAGAGGCCATATTTTTGATCAAATTCGTACGTGCCCATTTCATTCGATTTGACGGTTGCGGCAGGGGGCACAGGACTGAACAAATCCAGTGGATCCCCTATTGGGGGAACCATCGATCTGGAGATGAAAGATGGCAGAGACGGACGTTTTTGTAAATTGAGCGAACAGGGAATACCGGCCAGCAGACGGGCACAAGCTGTTCTCATGACGCTCCTCCGTTGCAGAAGGGGATCATCCTCAGTCTTGAATTGGCTTGACTTTCACCAACC